>NZ_BAABIA010000002.1:600000-828014 GCF_039542385.1 Prosthecobacter algae
CCGCCGTGCCACTGGCCTTTTTCACGGCCTCCCGCCAGAGTTTGAGCGCATCATCCATCCGCCGTTGGAGGATGTAGGTCTGGGTGAGGGCCGAGAGAAGCTGATCCGACTCGGGCATCTCCCGGTAGGCCTCTTCCAGCAGCTTTGCCGCCTGCGTGGCGGGCGGGATGGATGCCCCGCCGTAGAGCCAGCGGCTGTTCTGCGTCACGGCCACGGCTGACTGCTCCGCCTCCATCAGCAGCTCGCCCAGACGCAGGGTATAACGAACTTTGCCGGAAGCATCTCGCTGCAGCAGGTGCCGCAGCAAGCGCATGGCCAGGGCATTGTTTTTGTCCGTGATAGCGAGGTCCAACAGCAGCTTTTCCGCCTCCAGCGAAAGCTCGCGCAAGAGTCCCGTCACGGGGTCCGTCTGCAAACGCCTGAATAAGACGTAGGCTATGGGCACATTTTCTGTGCGGATGGCCCACCAAGCGGCACGGAAGACTTCCTCGTCCCGGCCGACTGCCTTCAACTGGGGCGAATCCGCCTCTTGAACCAAGGGGTCGAATAAACGCTTGGCCTGCCCGATGACTGCTGCCGGAAGGGGCGTCTCCATTTTCTCTTCTGTTCCGCTGCTGGCAAAGCCCTTGCCAGTGAAGGCATCGGGCAGCCTGAAGTCGCCTGCGGTGCCTTGAACCTGACGAGCCTCGGTCTTCTGCTCCCCCATCAGCACCGAGAAAAGCCGCTCATCCACATCCAAGCGGTCTTCATCTGTAGTGCTCGCCTGCCAGGCTTTTTCGAGCAGGTTCGCAGCTTCATCGCTGTCCCCATGCTCGGCCAAAAGGTCCGCCAGCCGCAGCCACTCCTCACGGCCCGCACTGGGTTTCCCTGCAGCCTCACGTGCCAGGATGATGGCGCTATCCAGATCACTGCCCGAGGCGAGAAATGCCGCCGCATCGTTGAGGCGTCGCTGTTTTTCCACCTCTGTCGGGGCCTGCCCCGTGAACTGCCGCAGCAGGGTCTCGGACTTGGCCAGTTCTTTTCGTGCCCGGTAAAAACCCGCGAGTTCAAACACCGCCTCGGCCTTGCCAGGGTCCCGCTCCACCCTGGATTTGAGGATCAGCTCGATGACCACATCCAGAGCCCGCGTCTGGGCAAAATGAAGGGCCTGCTTTTCCACTTCCTGCGTCTGACCCTGGGAACCTAACAACTGCTGCAGGCGCAGTGTCGCCTCGGCAGGTTTCCCCTGGCGCAGGTCGGCCTCGCAACGCAGGAAAACGATGGCGGGCAGGTCGCTGCCATCGCCCTTCATACGCTCATCCAGCAGCGTGGCGGCCTCCGCAGCACCGTCATGGTCCAGAAGTGCCCGCACCAACTCCCAGCGATAGTCATCCACCTGGGGCACTTCCTTGACCAGGGCGCGCAGGGCGGAAAGTTGCTCATCCAGATCCACCGTGATCTCAAAGAACCTGACGAGATCCCGCAAAGCGGCTTCACTGACGGGCTTTTGGTTAACCGTCGCCTGCAACTGCTGGCGCAGATCGTCCAGATTGCCGAAGCGTTCATGCAGCCGTACCCGACGGCGAAAAAACTCTGCATAACGCCCATCGCGGAAGTCCAGAAGCGCCAGTCCTTTGAGCAGGGCCGCATCCGCCTTGGCAAATTGGTCGGCCTGCTCCAGAATCCTGGCGAGGTCGTAAAGGGCACCGAGGCGCTTTTGCGGGTCCCCCTGTTCGGCCAGCGTGCTGTAAAAAGTGGCAGCCCGGTCTGCAAAGCCTGCACGCAATAGCAGCTCGGCCACCTGCCGGGCCAGATCCGCATCCCCAGGCCGCAGCCGGGCGGCTTTTTCCCAGGCCCTGGCCGCCTCTTCAGGACGACCGGCGGCCAGGGCCAGTGTGCCCAGTTCAATCCAGGCCTGGGGGAGTGTGGAATCATTATCAGCCAGCCCTTCCACCCAGCGCTGGATGAGGCTGTAGGCGAGAGAAGGGTCTGCCATTTCCCGGGCAAGATCCGCACGGGAACGGAGGGCCACGGCATTTTTCGGGGTGGTCTCCAGCACCTCGTCATAAAGCTGGGCGGCCTTTTTAAGGTTCCCCGCCCGGCGAAAAAGGTGCCCTTGCACCAGCAGGACAGTGGGATGGCGCGTCTTTGCCGCCTGGGCAGAAATGTTCTCCAGCAGCAAGGGCGTAGCCCCGTGCTTTTCGTACAGGGCCCACAGCAGTTCCACCACGCGGCCATAGTCCGGCTGGCTGACCAGCAGGGAGAGATATTCATTGGCCAGACGCGTTTCCCTGGCCGTCCACGATTTCGGCGGCTCCTGGGCCGTCAGCGGTGCCATGAGGCATGCCACACACATCACCGCCAGAGGAAGGCGGTGTTTCAGACCTTTTTTGCGGAGGACAACCTGCATGTGTCGTGAGGAATACGAGCATACCACGCTCCATGTTCTTCCAGAAGGTAAAAGGCGACCAAAACGGCTTCTCCATCAATGAAGTCAGTGGACACAAAGGTTACCAGAACCCTGATCATCATATTATCAATAATGATAATAATTTACTCAAACGAGTCTCATATTTATGAAATTCCGGATTGTCTTGGGGTTAAAAATTCCATAAATTCACGGTGTTATCCTATTGCGCATGAAAGCCGCGATCCATTCCCAGAACATTCATTCCGGTTTCAGCCTTATCGAAATGCTGATGACCCTGAGTATTCTAGGGATCATGACCAGCCTGGCGCTGGCTTGGTTCGGCGGCGATGTGGGGGCAGTGAGGCAAGCCCGTGACCAGCGGAATGCCCAGACGCTTTGCACCCTGTGCCAATCCGTGGAGGCTGCGGGAATCAACCTCGCGGCGGAGGAATCGACCGCGCTGGATGTTCTGCGCCGACTGGTGGAAGGCGTCACCATTCAAAAAGGTGCCCTGAAGGGTCGTACCTTCCAGCTTCCTGGCCTGGGGAAAGAGGAACTGGAAGCCGCCTCCCGTTACATTACCATCCAGGATGGACAGGTACGCTACGAACCCAACGGTCAGGTTACACCTGGGCAGACCCCATCGGGTGAACAGATCTAAAGCTCCCCAGGAGACCCTTTGACCTTTGCGCTGGGGACTCCAAAGTGGCCCTTGCCCATGGTGAACCGCGCCTCCCTTTTCCTAGCCCTGCGCTACCTGCGCCCCAAACGCTCCTTTCTCTCGGTGATCACAGCGATCTCCATCCTCGGAGTCGCTGTGGGCGTGCTGATGATGGTGGTGGTGCGCGCCGTCATGCTCGGTTTTGAAGTGGACTTCCGAGACACCCTTGTAGGGGCGGAACCCCACGTGCTGGTGGCCAAGGACAGCAGCGCCCAAAACGCCCCACCCTGGCAGGAAGCGCTTAAAGCGGCCCGCGCGCAAGCGGGCACCGTTTCCGCCGCACCCTACGCGGGCGGCATTCTCTACATGGCCCGGGATGACTACCAGACAGGCACGCAGGTCTTTGGCCTGTCCCGCGACGAAGGGGCCGCCAACCTCAACAAGCTGACCCGCCACCTTCTGGACGGCAGCCTCGACCTTCCTGAGGACAGCATCGTCATCAGCGATTACCACGCCCAGCAGCTCGGTGTGCGTGTGGGTGAGGAGATCAGCGTCTATGCCTCCCAAAATGTGAACCAGGCCGTGCGGCAATACGGCCTGGCTGAAGACCAGGAATCCGAGGAGAAAAAAAAGGCGATCCTGGATGCCATCAAGCTGAACCCGCAGACCCTGCGTGTCTCTGGCGTGCTACGGTCCGAGACAGGCGGCTACAACGGCTACGTCTCACTGAAAACCGGCCAAAAACTCTTCCAGTTAGGCCAGGAGGTCACTGGAATCGCTATGGAAATCAAGGATCCTCAGCAGGCCAAGGAGTTCGCCGCCGGAATGAAGCCTGGGCTGCCGAGCTGGACCTTCACGCTGTGGACAGATGCAGGCGAATCCCGCCTGGCTGCCATGCAGAATGAGCAGACGATGATGAAGTTTGTCCTGCTCATCATCGCTGTGGTCGCCGCCTTTTCCGTGATGAACACTACCATCACCGTCACCACACAGAAACGGCGCGAGATCGGCGTGCTGGCCGCCCTGGGCAGCCGCCCGTGGCAGATCGTGAATGTGTTTCTCCTCCAGGCCATCGTGGTGGGGGTCATCGGCACCTTTGTCGGTCTCGCGGGCAGCATGATCGTGCTCTGGCTACGCAATGACATCCGTTCCCTTCTGACATTGGCCACCGGTGGGCAGGTACATGCAGTGGAGGGAGTGTTCCTTTCCACCATCCCGGCCCACATCCAGCCCTGGGATGTCACCCTCACCTGCCTCATTTCCGTGGCCCTGTGCGTCGTCGCCGGGTTGATCCCCGCCTGGTTTGCCTCCCGGGTGGAACCTGCCGTGGCCCTGCGAGACTGACCTTCCCCATGCTTTCCAACGCCCCTCTCTTTCTGGCTCTGCGTTACCTCCGGCCCAAGCGGTCGCTGGTCTCCATCATCTCGCTCATCTCGGTGCTTGGCGTCATGCTCGGCGTGGGCGTGCTGGTGGTGGTGATGTCCGTCTTCAAAGGCTGGCAGGTCGAGTTCAAGCAACTGCTCCTCGGCTTTGAGCCGCATGTGGTTTTGGTGCAGGACAGCCCTTTCGTGGGGGAACTCCCTGAAGGCGCCCCGAAGCCCTTCCGCTCCAACTGGCGTGAGGTGCTGAAGGACATGAAACAGCGCCCGGGCGTTCTTTCCGCCACCCCCATCGCCGAAGGGATGATCGCTGCCCGCAATGGCGATTCCGACCCTGAGGCAGCCGAGCTTTTGGGGCTGCGAGATGAGGCGGACAACGACCTGCTGAAAAAGCTCTCCAAACATCTCCTCGAGGGCGAGTTTAACCTCAAGGAGGACAACATCATCATCACCGACAAGCTGGCGAAAAAGCTGAAGGTCAAAGTGGGGGATGTGCTCTCCATTCTCGCTTCCGACACGATCCGTCAAATGATCCGCAACCTCCGCGAGGCGGAAGAAACAACCGACCCCGCCCAGGCCAGCGCCGCCCGCGAAGAAATCGTCGTCCTGCCGCGAGACCTCACGGTCGTCGCCATCGTCCGGGCGGACACGGCCGGGGATCGTTGCTACACGCCGCTCAATGTCGGCCAGGAGCTCTTCAACCTTGAAGGCGATGTCAGCGGCCTGGAGATTGAGCTCGCCAATCCGGACCAGGCCGAGGACTTCGTGCAGCAGCTTTTTGAGGCCAATGCGCTGCCCATGGACTGGAATGCGCGCACCTGGATCAACACCCTCGGTTCCAAGCTGCGGGATGTGGAAAACCAGCAGTCACTGATGTATTTCCTGCTCTTCTTCATCATGCTTGTGGCCGCCATCTGCGTGATGAACACAACCATCACCGTCACCGTGCAAAAGCGACGTGAGATCGGCATCCTCACCGCGCTTGGCAGCCGGGCGCAGCAGATCATCGGCATCTTCCTGGTACAGGCGGGAATTGTGGCCGTCTTTGGCATCATTCTTGGCATCATCGGCGGCATGACTGTTCTGCATTTCCGCAACGATCTGCGCGACCTGATCGCTGAAAAAACCGGTCGTGATTTCTTCTCCAAGGACATCTATTTCCTCAGCGAAATCCCCGCCCACATCCAGATGGTGGACCTCTCTTTTATCTGCGGTCTGGCCATCGTGCTCTGCCTTCTGGCCGCTCTCATCCCTGCCTGGTTTGCGGCGCGCGTGGACCCTGCTGTGGCCCTGCGGGATTAAAGTGGCTTTCTTCTGTCCCGCTGAAATCCTTTCCTGCTGTCTGCGTTCCCCATGTGCTCATGATCCGCCTTCCTCTTTCCGCCTGCGCCCTTGCCCTTCTACTCACTGCCTGCGGTGAAGAAAAGAAAATCACCCGTGCCCCTGCAACGCCAGCGCCTGCCGTTCCGGCATCTCCTGCCCCGACTCCGGCGGCACCCACCGCCGAAGCTGCCAAGGCCGTTTATTGGACCGCCGAAAAGCTCCACACCGAGATCAAGTACCACAACCACGAATACGCTGGCAATGGCGAGTTCAGCATAGAGGACGGCCAGCCCGTAGCCCTCAGTCTGCGGGAGGCCAAAGTGACCAACCTCGTCTTCTTGGAAAAATTCAAGCCGCTGGCCCTCGACCTCAGCGGAACCCCGATCAAGGACATCCGCCCACTCCGGGGCATGAAGCTCATCGAGCTCTACCTGGAAGACAGCCCCATCACGGATCTGTCCCCCCTACGCGGCATGCCGCTGCAAAAGATCTACCTTAGCCGCACCCCTGTCGTTGATCTCAGTGCCCTGGAAGGCGCACCGCTCACGGAAGTAAACATTGTGGACACCAAGGTCGCCGATGTAACACCCCTCTCCAAAAGTCCGATCCAGATGCTTTGGCTCAGCGGCACGCCAGTTGAAAGTATCACCGGCCTCAAAGGCATGCCCCTGGTCTCCCTGACCCTGCATCGTAGCAAAGTGAAGGACCTGTCACCGCTCAGTGGCAGCGCCCTCCAGCGGCTGCACATCGGTGAAACTCCCCTTACAGATCTCACTCCACTCGCAGGCATGGGCCTCACGCGGCTCGTCTTCACCCCTGCCTCCATCACCCACGGCCTGGACACCGCCAAGACCCTGCCCTTGAAAGAAATCGGAACCCGCTTTGACGAAACCGGCAGTGATCTCCTCCCTCCCGCAGCCTTCTGGGCGCAGCAGGGGAAATAGGCGGAAGAGCCTACACCCAGCGAGGGCTTGTATTTGTGGTCTTCATGACGTAAACTACACGTCACTATGAAGACACTGGAAGCTTCTGCCCCCCTTGAAAGGCTTGGATTGCCCAGTGGTGACCATTGGGTGCGTTTCCATGTTGAAGACGGTTTGATCTCCTTCAACGTCGAAGCTTCCGTTCCCCCGACACAGCCGCTTTTATCGGTGCGGAAACCAACGGGTTTTGTTCAGAAATGGAGCGGTTCCGTGCAAAAGCTTGAGGACTCCAGCGATCTTTGGCTTTCCCACATCAACGAGAAGCACCTTCGTTGAACATGCGGCTTCTCATAGATGCCAATGTGCTGCTAGATTGCCTAATTCTGGAAGCCTCGGGGCTTCCGAGAACCGGACAACAGGCTAGCAACATGGTTTTAGGACTATGTGACACAGGGATGCACGAAGGTTTGGTTGCCTGGCACACCTTGCCCATCATCGCCTATTATCATGGCAGGCAGCACTCAAAGGAAGAGACAGCAGACATGATTGACATGTTGTTAGGCTTTCTAGAAGTGCCCACCGTCGGCCATACCGAAGCGACAAGATGGAGAGAACACGGGTTGTCTGATTTTGAAGATGCCCTGCAAGTGGCTGCTGCCATTTCGGGAATGGCAGACATCATCGTCACTTGAAATATTGCCGACTTTTCCGACTGCCTGATTCCAGCGATGACGCCTGAATCATTCTTGACCACTTACCCACGGGCAAAATAGCAAAATTCCCGCTCACTCACCGGCCTTCTGTTTTCCGAACATGCCCAGGGCTTCGAAGGGAAGGGTAAGTCCTTCTTTGAGGACATTGCCGCTGAGTTTCACGCTGCCTTTGGCCGCCTTGGCCGTGCCTTGAAAGAGGCCTTTGGCACCGCCGATCGGGCCTTCGGGAGAGACGCGGATGTCATCCAGCGGGCCGCTGATTTCCATGTCGGTCAGGACGTGGCTGAGCGGCAGAGTGATGCGGCCAACAACGCCACGCAGATTCGCCCGGGCGCGGCCTTGAACGTATTGTTTCACCAAGTCCACCGTGCCGGTGGCGGTGACGGTGACAGCTTCGCTGCGGCCTTTGAACGGATCAATGGTGGCCACGCCTTTGTTCATGGAGAAGGTGACCTGAAACTCGCCAGCCCCAGCGCGACCACGATCTGGCAGCAGTTTGGGAAACAGCGCGTAGGTTTGTTCCAACAAAGGGATGTGGACCACAGGCGCGTTTGAGAGGATGAGGCTGCCGCTGCCGGTGGAGCGGATGGGGTTGCTGCAGATGGCTCCGCGGTAAGTGAGCGATAGATCCGAATCATCTAAACTAGCACTGATTTTCCCCAGCCAAGGTTTCAGCCGTGCAAGCCGCAGAGCCTGGAGGGAAACCTGCGAATCCGTGAGAATGCGCCCATCATAACTGGCATCCAGCATAAATCGTCCCCCCAAGAGTTGCCCCTTCAAATCATCGAAGTGCCACTGGCCACCCTGACGGGAAATCTGGCCGGTGATGCCCTCAATCGCCAACGGTTGATCCCGCACAGTTACGATGATGGCGGCGGGTTTTCGTAACTGGGCACTGGTCAGCGTCCAAACTGGCGGCTCTTGGCTCAGGTCCAAAACAAAGTCTTTGGCCAGAATGTCTGGAAACGTTTTGACCGTCAGCGCAGTGGGGAGTTGAGATCCAAGCAACGGATAATTGCGGGCGAGTTCCAGGAGATCCGCCGGCCCACTGAGGCGGGCGATGGTGAGGGTGCGAGCTCTTCCCAAATAGGCGGCCTCAAATTCATCGCTGCGGTTGGCGCTGTCCGTGAGGGTGCCGCTGAGATTGAGCGGGGTCTGCGACCAGCCCTCACGGCTCATTTCGATCAGCGCGCTGCCTTGCGTGAGCTGGAAGTCGCCGCTCAGCCGCAGCCCACCTTGGGAGACCTGGCCCTCCACCATCGCATTTTTTAAGGGCACACCGCGCCACTCCACCTGCTGGCCCGCTCCTCGAAGGTCCGCGTTCCAGATGACCGGGCTGTTTCTCAGATCCACAGCAAACTCGCCTGTGATCTGAAATGGCCCTGCCTCTGAATTGAAGCTGAGCGTGCGAAAGACGGAACGTAGAGACTGCCAATCGGGAGTAAACGGTGTCTTGTCACGGCCCTCAGACGGGGAAGTAGAAGTGAGAACTTCGCCTTTCACATCCACAAGCAAAGCCCCCTGGCCCAATCGTAGGTGCGCCACGTCCACCTGACCTTCACGCACCACGGAATCGAGGGTGAAAGGGTTCACGGTGATGGCACCTTCTTCATCCTGGAGCGTGAGCACGGCGTCTTCCGCAAGCCAGCGCGTGATGGCAGTGCCGTGTTCCCAGGACTGGCCCCACTCCACATCCACATGCAGGGCGCTGATCTGGAGCAGGGGCGGTCGGTTCCCAGAGACTTGGCTCAGCACGGCGTCTTGCAACGTGATGCCACCCCAGAGCGACCAAGACTCACTCTTGGAAGTCAACGAAAGACCACGGGCCGCCAGGCTTTCCTTCACCTGCACCTGGGCGCGACTGACTAGCCACTCGCAGCCGAACCACAACACAGTCGCCACCACAGCGAGAACGATGAGGGGCACGCGCAGCCTGCGAGCGAGCGATGGAGCTGAGACCGTGGACATAACTCCATAGAAACGAATGCGGCTGGCTGGATACGCCTACCAATCTACCCAGCCGTGCAGGTCGAAATGCCCGAGCCTTTTTCAACCGCACAATTTCTCTCGTGAAAACTCTCCGTTTCCTGTAAACGGATGGGCACATTGGGAATGTGTGAGGTTCTTTAGATCCTCCTTCCTTTTGACCTCGTTTTCGCCCCCCATGACCCGACTTTCTCTACTGCCCCTGATTGTGTTGCTGGCCCACTGCACTTCCCCGCAGCCCGGAAGCACCCCTAGCAGCCTGCCACCCAATTCGCGGGGTCTGCCGCAAATCGTCAATGTCTCCGCCTATGACCCGAAGGAGCGCCAGCGGGAAGGACGCAGCTACTCGGAAAACGATGTTTCCGCTCTTCGTGCGAATGGAGCCAGCGGCCTCATCGCCCGGGCAGGCAAAGGCGGCAATTTAGACACGAAGTGCGCTAACTTCCTGGCTTCCGCCGATCGCCAGGGCATGCTGGTAGGCGTTTACTACCGACTGCAAACCCATGTGGATGCCGTGGCCCA
Source organism: Prosthecobacter algae (assembly GCF_039542385.1). Classification (NCBI taxonomy): domain Bacteria; kingdom Pseudomonadati; phylum Verrucomicrobiota; class Verrucomicrobiia; order Verrucomicrobiales; family Verrucomicrobiaceae; genus Prosthecobacter; species Prosthecobacter algae. The sequence goes on from NZ_BAABIA010000002.1 coordinate 609,897, forward strand.
GGCGGACCAGTTCGTCGCCCGTGCCCAGTCCCTGGCACGCAGCCGTTCCTGGAATGCTTCTTCGCTGCTTCTGTGCGGTGACTTTGATGCGAACTCCCGTCTTTCCGATATCCTGAGGTTCATGGACCGGGTTGAAGCCCGCACCGGCGTTGTGCCTGTGGCCTACCTGGAAAACAGCGCGCATTTGAAGATCCTCCTGGGCAATGCCGATGCGGCCACCAAGGCCAAACTCCGCCGCATGCCCTACTGGCTAGCGCTTTACTCCCATGAAAGCGGCGCAGGCCCGCAGTTCCCTGCCCCTGGCAATCCCAAGGGTCTCGTAAACCAATACCGTGTGTGGTCTGACTGGACTCTGTGGCAATACGGCGGCGTCGACTGGGAAGGTGGCCGTTCCCGCCCCAAGGTTTACAACCACGGCCCTTGGCGCTTCAGTCCTTTCTTTGGCAACCTGGACCGCCCGGTGGAGCGCAATGTCTTCAATGGTTCCCCCGCCGCGCTACATAGCTTCTGGCAGCGCCACGGCCTGCCGCTGAAGTAGGACGAGAAGAAGCAGAGACTGAGACACTTTGAGCCTGAAGTGGCGTTACTTCCGTGTATAGATAACTCCATGATGTGCTTTCTCCCCTCCTTCCTGAAATCATCGGTCACGATGCGTGCTTGGGCAGTCCTAGGAGTCACCGGAGCGCTGGCCAGTTGTGGCAGCCCCAAGGAAGAAGCCTCTCCATCTGAGGAACCCGCCATCGCTGCGGCGCCTGCACCCAAAGTGAGCATGGCCGAGTGGTCCCTGCTGGAAATGTCTTTTGATGAAGCCAAAGCCCTGAGTCCCCAGCATGCAGAGGTGGGCCAATACCGGGTGGCGGGAGACAGCGTGGAAGTGCTGAAAAAAGACGATGAAGGTAAGGCCTTGAAGGTAAAGGCCAAGGGACACGTCTTTGTCGAGATCAATCTCCCAGACCGTGCCACGGCCCTGTGCGACGAGGCGACAATCAGCATAGATGAAGCCATGCTCTACGGAGGCCCCATCATGATGCAGAGCAGCCGGGTGGCCAAGTCCAGCTCCGAATCCACCGCCTTCCGCATCACGGATCACCTGCGGGTCCAGGGCCGATTTGAAATGATCAAACCGGAGGACCTGATGCAAACCATTCTGGCCTCCACGGATGCCATGCCCATAGCGGCACCTGCCGAAGCTCCGAAACCGACGGCAAGCCGCTAACGTCAAAGGGTGACTAGCACCCTCGACTCATTTTTTGGCACTCTTCTTTTTCTTCGCTACAAACTCGGTGAAGCGAGATTCAAAGCGCTTGGGCACCACGCACTGAATGTCAGCCACACCGCGATCATAAGATTCCGCCAGGACTTTCCCTTCCTGATGCGCCAGGGCCACAAGGTCCATCCGGTCTAGCGGAATACTGAGGTCCAGCCGCACCACACGATCAATGAGCATGTCATGGATTCGATGGAAGAGGTCTTCCAGCCCCTGCCCTGTCTTCACAGAAATGAAGATCCCCTCCGGGAATTGACGCCGCAGCTCCATCTGGCGGCTGTCATCGGTGAGGTCCACCTTGTTCAGTGCTAGGACCACCCGCTTATCTCCAGCACCCAGTTCCGCCAGCACCTCGGTGGTGGTTTGATAAAAGCTGTAAGCATGAGGGGAACTGGCATCCACCACGTGAATGAGGAAATCCGCCAGCACGGCCTCTTCCAGAGTTGCGCGAAAACTCTGCACAAGATCATGCGGGAGATTGCGGACAAACCCCACTGTGTCGGTGACCAGCATGGCCTGCCCATCGGGCAATTCCATCCGGCGGGTGGTGGTGTCCAGCGTGGCGAAAAGCTTGTTCTCCACGTAGGCGTCTGCATCGGTCAGTTTGTTGAGCAGGGAGGATTTCCCTGCATTGGTATAACCAACGATGGCGGCATGTGGAAGAGGCACACGACTGCGCTCCTTGCGCATGGTGTCGCGCTGCTTCTTCACTTCCTCCAGCTCGGCCTTCACGCGGTCGAGCTTTTTGTAGGCCATGCGGCGGTCCACTTCCAACTGGGTTTCACCCTCACCACGGGCTGCCCCGGCACCGCCCACACCGCCGCCTGCCCCACCGCCCTGACGGTCAAGGTGAGCCCACATGCGGGTGAGGCGCGGAATGGAGTATTCCATGCGGGCAAGCTCCACCTGGAGACGGGCCTCGCGAGTCTTCGCGCGCATGTTGAAGATGTCCAAAATGACTTCGTGACGGTCAATGACACAGAGCTTGGACTCGCTTTCCCAGGCACGCTGCTGACCGGGAGAAAATTCATTGTCGAAGACGATACACTCCGCCCCGGCATTGCGGGCGGCTTCCATCAGCTCCTGCGCCTTGCCTTTGCCGATGAGGTGGCGGGCGGTCATTTCACGGGCAAAAACCAGTTCACTCCCCACCACTTCGATGCCCAGCGTCTCCACCAGTTCTTTCAATTCCTCCAACAGATCCGCAGATTCCTGGGCTTTGCGGCGGTCAAAATAGGCGCCCACCAGAAACGCACGGTCTACGTTCTGGGGCTTTTCACGAATATCGAACATCGGCCACTTATAGCGAGGCAAGGCCTCTTGCCAAGCACCGCCAGTTGCTCCGGCGCGTATTCCGTGGCAATGACCCACATCATGATCCGCCGTCTTTTCGCCTACCTCTGCCTTTTCACCCTTACCGCCTGCGGACCGGTGGACCGTGAGGGCGTGCGGCTGGACCACTACGAAACGGAATCTACGGAGGCCCTGGTGCGCGAAATCATCCGCACGCTGCCCGATCCGAATCCCGGCGTGCCGAAGAGCTACTCTATCGCCCTGGGTGAGATCGTGCCGAACCGCGACTACACTCCAGCCAGCGTTCCCTTCCTCAAGCGCTTTGATGACCTCAAGCTGCGGCTTATCAGCGCCAGTGTGCTGACCACGGCCCAGCCGGACAACATGATTGTGGACCCTGACCAGCGCATTGCTGTCTATGTTATCCAGGTTCGGCTGATGAAGGCCCTAGCGGCAGATACCTGGGAGTATGAGGCAGGCTGGTCCTACAAGAAGGATTTCCAGCGCAAAAAGTGGCTGGTGAAGCAGGTGGATGGCAAAAATGTCATCACCGATCTGGGCGTCCTGGATGGCAACTGGAAGTCCCCGGCGAAGTAACCCGGCTCCCTACAGGTTGGTGTTTGCGGAGAAGAAACGGTCTTTCCCCGCCGTTTCTTGAGCCGCCAACCCCACCTGACCATGCGTCCCACCCTCCTCACCCTCTGTGCTCTCGGCCTCCTTGGCGGAGCGATTTTCGCCGCGGAAACTCCAGCCAAGGCGCCCACCAAGCCAAAAACTGCCCAGCCAGCCAAGCCCAAGGCCCCACCGATGCCCACGCCCACCATGGCGAATGTGGCCTATGGCACACATGAGCGGCAGGTGATGGACTTTTGGAAAGCTGAATCCGCCCAGCCCACCCCGCTGCTGTTCTTCATCCACGGCGGCGGCTGGATGGGAGGAGATAAGGGCCGTGTGGCGAACATCGAGAAGTATCTCGCCGCCGGCATCTCCGTCGTCTCCATCAATTACCGCTACGTGTCCCAGGCACATGCCGCAGGGGTCAAACCACCCGTGAAAGCGCCGCTGGAAGATGCGGCCCGTGCTCTACAATTTGTCCGCAGCAAGGCGGGCGAGTGGAACATCGACAAGGCCCGTATCGGAGCATCCGGCGGCTCTGCCGGGGCCTGCTCCAGCCTGTGGCTAGCCTTTCACAACGATCTGGCAGATCCCCAAAGCAGCGACCCCATCGCCCGTGAATCCACCCGCCTGTGGTGTGCCGCCGTCATGGGTGCCCAGACCACGCTCGATCCTCAGCAGATGAAGGAATGGACGCCCAACAGCCGCTATGGCGGCCACGCCTTCGGTTTCATCTCTCCCGATCCCAAAAAGCGAGACACCCAGTTTGCCGAGTTCCTGGCCGGGCGGGAAGGCATCCTACCCTGGATCCAGGAGTACTCCCCCTATGCCAACGTCACGGCGGATGACTGCCCGATTTACCTCTACTACAGCGCCCCGCCTGCCCTAGGCCAGGAGCAGAAGGACCCGACTCACTCCGCGAACTTTGGCGTGAAGCTGGAGGAAAAGCTGAAGAGTGTGGGGGTGCCCTGTGAGCTCGTTTACCCTGGTGCCACCGAGGTGAAGCACCCGCAGGCCCACGACTACCTCATCGCTAAGCTAAAGGCCCCTGCGGCCAAGTGAGGTTAGACGAAGGAGGTCGTTCATTTTTTCGGCTGGTCAAAATGAACGCTCCTGCCTAGAAAAGGGACTGTCATGGCTAGCAGCCCCCCTTTTTCCATGAAAAACATCGTCGTCCCCATTCTCGGTGCCATCAGCATCATCTCCACCGGCGCGGTGGCTTGGCTCCTGGCCACGCCGCCATCGGTGGACCCACGGGCAAGCAAACTGGAGTCTGAACTTCAAGAGGCCCGCCAGACCATCGCGAAATTGAAGGCGGAACTGGCCCGCAAACCGGCGGCCGAAACTGTGGCGACCGCCTCATCCGCGCCCACGGCCAGCGATCCGGCTGCGCCAGCGGCCCCTGTGATGCCCAACACGCGCAACATGAAGGAGATGCTGTCCAGCCCGGCCATGCGCCAGATGATCGACAGCCAACAGGCAGCCCAGGTGGAGCTGGGCTACGGCAAGCTGTTTGAAATCCTGCGCTTGAGTCCTGAGGACAAGGACAACTTCAAAAAGCTGCTGATCGCGCGCCAGAAGGTGCAGACGGATCTGAGCCTGCAGATGATGGACCCGAACCTGACCCCTGAAAGGCGGCAGCAAATCTCCGACGAAGCCAAAAAGCAGGCCGCTGTCTATGAAGCGTCCATCAAGGATTTCCTGAATGAACCACAGGACTACCAGACCTTCCAGGAATGGGACAACACGCAGCCTGAGCGCACGGCCTTCGATACCATGGGCCGCAACCTGTTCGCAGCATCCGCCGAGCCTCTCTCCGGCTCCCAGGAGCAGCAGTTACTGAGCCTGATGGCGGAAGTGCGCCGCAGCCCCGACTCCATCGGCGGCCTGAATGACCAAACGGGGGGTGACCCATCGAAAGTGAATGACCAGGTCATTCAGAGGCAGATGGAGCAACTGGATACCAACCACCGGATCATCACCGAGCGGGCAGGAACCTTCATGACCGAGACCCAACGGCAGACCCTGAAAACCTATCTGGATCAGATGAAGGCCATCACCAAAAACGGCATGGAAATGTTCCGCAACGCAAATAAGTAAACAGCCCCTCCGAAAAGCTGGCGCACTACCCGAAATGCCCTTAAAGCTGCCGGATGAAGCTGAAGCCGTGCGCGATGAGACTGCTGGCACTGGCTGCCTGGTCTCTGGCTCAGGCAGTCCAGGCGGCCCCGCCGAATGATGATCTGGCCAACTGGGTGGAACTGCCGCCCAGCGGACCTGCCACTGTGGGCAGCAATATCGGTGCCACGCTGGAGCCGGGCGAGCCCCTCCCGCCAGGATTCACGGCGCAAAGCTACACGGCCACCGCCTGGTGGGGGCTGGAGCTGGCAGCGCCAGACCAGACTTGGTACGAGATCGAAACGGTGGGTAGTTCGTTCGACACCGTGCTTTCCGTGTGGACTGGTGACGACTACCTCAGTCCGCTGTCGCTCATCCATGTGAATGACGAGGCGACCGAAGGGGGTAGCAGCCGCATTCGGTTTCTCGCCAATCCATTCACCGTTTACAAAGTCGCTGTGGCTGGCCGAGCAGCCGCGCAGCAGGGATCGGTGGCCGTGCGGGCCTCGGTGGCCATCACCCCGTTTGCCCAGGTCCGGAGTGCCTCCTTCAGCCCAGCGACCGTGGACGTAAGCAACGCCGATGCCGTGTTCACCGCCACGATGGAGATCGAGGCGAACCAGGAGATCAGCTCGGGTCAGTTTGTCCTGTACAATCCCACGGGCGTCCCAGTCGTCATCGTGCCGTTCCGGGGGGAAACCCACCGTGTGAGTGGCAACATCGCCAGCGGGACGTACCAGGTAGGCGTGACCCTCCCACAAGGTAGTCCGCCCGGGGTGTATCGCTGGAATTTGCAGATGAACGGCAGCGGCAGCTTCCCCGGAAACAGCACCTATGGATGGGAGGCGCTGACGCCCCTGCCGGGAGCCGCCGTGAAGACTCTCAACGTCCAAAACACCACTCCGGTGAATACTTATGCCCTCTGGGTGACGGAAAACTCGCTCACGGGTCCGGAAGCCACGCCGGAGACCGACTTCGACCATGACGGCCTGACCAACCTCACCGAATTCGCGCTGGGAATGAACCCACGGCAGGCCTCCCATGCCCACTTAAAGGTCCAGGGCGGCAGCATCACCCAGTATGGATTGCCGCAGGTCCGGGTGGTGGGCAGCGGCAATCAGCGCAAGCTGAGAGTGGAACACACGCGGCGCACTGGCGACACCACCCTTTCCTACACGGTGCAGTTCAGCAGTGACCTCATCAACTGGACCAATGCCACGCAGGCAGCGACGGTGCTGGCCACGGATGGCAGCTACCAGGCCGTAGCGGTGGAAGATGTGCCGTTTGCTCCGGCCAAAAGCCGCCGCTTTGCCCGGGTGCGCCTTGTGCGCTGAGGCTGCCTGTGGCAGACAGGGGGATGCAAACACGCAGCGTCCAGCCGGAGGTCCTCGAAACACTGGCACATGATGACCCGGCCGGCCTGCGCAGCCGCCAGGACCTGCTGCTGGTCAATGGCATCATGGGCAACCACCGCTGGATCGCACGCATGATGCGGCAGCATTGCCAGCCCGGCTGGCGAGTCACGGAACTGGGCGCAGGGGACGGGGCCCTGTCGCTAAAGCTGGCCCAGCAAAGGCTGTGCAAGACGCAGGACCTCCATGCTTTTGATCTGGCCCCACGCCCCACTTCCTGGCCACTGGATGCATCCTGGACACAAGGCGACTTGTTTGCCCAAAATCTTCCCGGTTCAGAGGTGCTGATCGCCAATCTTTTTTTGCACCACTTTCAACCAGATCAACTCCGGTTGTTGGGCGATCGCATCGCCCCGGAGACCCGACTGATCCTTGCCGCCGAGCCTGCACGCCGCCGTATCCACACCTACATGGGCCGTCTTTTTTGCAGCCTCGCGCAGCTCAACTGGGTGACCCGGTACGACATGCAGGTGAGCGTCCGTGCAGGATTCCGGGGACAGGAACTGCCCGATTCTCTGGGGCTGGATTCTACCTGGGAGATTTCCGTCCGTGAGACCGTATTTGGAGGCTACCGAATGATGGCGCAGCGCAAGTAGGAATTCTGGGCCGTTCGCGATCACCTCAAAACCATGGAGAACAGCTCCGAAACCGCCTCGGCTGAACCAGCCAAATCCGTGCTGCCGTACACCGACGTGAAACCCGTCGGTGCGGCAGATTTTTACACGGCAGTGAATGCCACTTTTCGTTTCATCGAACGAAAGCTCGGGCAGAAAGGCCTGAGGAGCTATTGGGCCGAGCTGGGGCGAGGTTACTACGCGCCTGTGACGCAACGTTGGTTAGCCGGAGGCCTTGGTGCCGTGGCCGCTCATTGGCGCGCCTTCTTTGCAGCCGAACCCGGAGCGCAGGTGGAAGTGAGCGAAGTGGACCAGGAAGTGGTGGTCGAGGTCCAGACTTGTCCGGCCATCCGTTTTTTGCGCGAGCATGGACGGGAAATCGCACCCTTCTTTTGCCAGCACTGTTACCACGTGAGCACCGCGATGGGAGAGGCTGCAGGCATCGAAATGCGTCTCAGCGGGGGCAATGGCAGTTGCACGCAGCGCTTTGCCAAAACAGGACATTTTCCTGAAGCCCAGAAAGAAGAAGACATCGCGACGGCAGGCTAACACTCCCACCGCCGCGACGCCGAAAAAGATTACTTCAGCTCCTTGATGCGCAGGTTGCGGAACTTGTAAGTCGCGCCCTTTTCACCGTGATGCTGGATGGCGATGACACCGCTGGCGTCCGTGGCATCTTCGACATCCGTGGTGACCACGCCGTTGACTTCGATCTTCAGCTTGTTGCCTTTGCAGGTGATGCGGTAGGTGTTCCAGTCGTTGCGCTTGAACGCATCTCCAGCACGAGCGCGGAAGGCCTCTTCGCTTTCTTTATTCCCTTTGATGGGGCTGATGAACCACATGCGGCGGCCTTCGTCATACAGGCCACCGGACCACTTGCGCTTGGCATCACCATCCACTTCGGCCTGGTAACCAAACACTTTGTTCGGCTGCACATGAGCGCGGAACATGAAACCGCTGTTTGCCTGGCCTTCGGGCAGCAGGATGTCGCCTTCAAAAACGAAGTCGCTGTAAGTCTTCTCGGTGACGACGAAGAATTTCTTCTCACCTGTGAGGTGGATCTCGCCATTGACGACTTCGATGTTGCCCCACTCGTAGGCATTGCGCCAGCCGGTCATGGTCTTGCCATCGAACAGCGGCACGAAGCCGTCTTCAGCAGCGGCAGAGAAAGTGAAAGAACCCAGGAGGGCAGCGAGGAGGAGTAAGCGTCTTTTCATGGTAGGACCGGGATTATGAACCCTCCCGCCGCTCATGCAAAGAACGGATGTACTCATTGTCTGGGATGGGTTTCGCAGGTCGCTCTGGCGTATCCAGCATTTCCTGCACCCGGTCCTGGCTGCCAGCGATGAGTTCGCGGATGATTTGTGCTTCGGGCAGGTTCTTCCAGTATTTCTGCGGCATTTCCGACTGCATGGCCTGCACCTTCAGGCGGGCGGGATTGAAGATGCTGCGGTAATAGGTGCGCCACAGATCATCATGTGCATCTGCCGCCGGGGCTTGGCTGCGGTCCATCCCTGGGGTGAAAAACAGCTTTTCACCATTCCAATGCGCGCATTCATCCGGCGTGAGGATGGACCAGTCCATGCCTGCGAATCGCTTTTCAAAAAAGGGGGTGGCCAGACGAACGATGCGATACGTGGGCTCAAACCAAGCCACGAACTGTTCCCGCCCGGTCTGTTCATCCTGGCCGATGAGGCGGAAGCGGACAAAGGCGTGCATCTTATGAATGTCCCTCCCGATGGCCTTGGCCCAAACCTGACACAGGCGCGTATCCGGATCACTCGGCAGGTGCAGCAGATGCCGCTCGCCTCCCAACGTCAGGCGGTATAACAAACGATATAAAATGGCCCAGCGCCGCGCATCGGTGTGGGCGCAGACACTGGCCGCCAGGGATAAAAAGTCCGGAGGCACCTTGATCTCCAGCGGCACTGTGGAAGCATAGGTTCCAGGGGCCTCTTCCAGCAGCAAACCCGCCCCCTCATTCACATCCCCCCAAGTCACCTGCTCTGGCCGCACGCCTTGCTTCAGCAGCTCACGCGCCTTGCTACGCCAAGCGGTGAAAGTGGGCTGAATGGAGGCGGTGATCATGCAGTAGGGTGAGCTGTCCCGGAATCATACGTCAAAGCCAGCCCTATGGGCTAGGGAACTCAACTTTGAGTGAATCCAAAAAACGGTGTCACGCCCCCGGTGCCTTGGGCAATGGCCAGTCGTGCGAATACACGGTGGGGTCTTCGATCCCAGCCAGGATGAAGGCCTCCCGGCGCTCCACACAGGTGCCGCAGACACCGCATTGCAGGTCTTCGCCTTTGTAGCAGCTCCAGGTTTTGCCAAGATCCACACCGAGCTGATGCCCGAGCTTGGTGATGGACGTTTTATCCATGTCAATGAAAGGGCGCATCAACTCCGTGCGGGCGTAGGTGCCTTCACGCATGGCATCGCCGATGGCTTTCATGAAGGGCTCGCGGCAGTCGGGGTAGATGGCGTGGTCACCCGAATGGGCGGCGATGACGAGGGCATCCACCTTGCGGGATTCGGCAATGCCGCAGGCAATGGCCAGCATGATGCCGTTGCGGAAGGGCACCACGGTGCGCTTCATGTTTTCATCGGCGTAGTGGCCTTCAGGAATTTCGCCGCCGCTTTTCAGCAGGTCGGACTCAAAAAGATCATTCACAAACGGCAGGGAGACCGTGTCATGCGGGATGCCCATCTGGCCACAATGCCAGATGGCGAGGGTGATCTCCTTGTCATTATGCTTGGACCCGTAGTTAAAGCTCACCGCCCCCACCACTTCATGATGCTGGCGCGCCCAGTAAAGGGCGACGGTCGAATCAAGACCGCCGCTGAGAAGGATGATGGCTTTTGACATACGGGGATAAGATCAGTGAGCCGTGCTCAGAGAGGCGGCAGGCCATTCAAGAGGCACATCACGGGTGGGGTGCCGGGCCTCGCAAGTGAGCTGGATGCCACCACGCGGAACAAATCGGCCACGGACGATGGCCTGCTTCGGCGCACAGGCCGCGACAAGATCATCCAGAATACGATTGACGATGGCTTCGTTGAACGAGGCATGATTGCGGTAACTGGCCAGGTAGAATTTCAGCGACTTGGTCTCCACACAGCGCTCATCTGGGATGTAGAGAATCTCCACATGGGCGGCATCCGGCTGGCCAGTGACGGGGCACAGGGAGCCGAAGTCAGGAGCGCTAAGATGGATGGTGTAGTTACGGCCCGGCGTGCGATTGGGGAAAGTCTCCAGCGACGCCTCATCTGGGGAGGCAGGCAGGCGGTGCTCGGAGCGGCCCAGCAGGGTGATATCGGCAGTGAGGGAATCGGACATGATGAGCAATGTGCCGGAGCCGGGGCTTATGGCAAGTGGGCATCGCCAGCCCCGCCGACCTTCTTTTCATACTCCCGCCACAGGCGCTCGATGGCCTCCTCAGGGTTTTCCAGCATGAGGCCCTCCTTGATCTTGCTGGCGAAAATACCGAAGGAAAAAGGACTAACCACAGGCACCTCCACGAGCTGCCACTCCAGGGTAGGAGCATGCTGGAGGAACTCCATGGCCCGAGGCAGGTCCAGGAAAGTGTGCGTGGCCTCCCGGTAGGACTGGACGAGCAATGGGTGGTCGGGCTCGTGCTCCGACAACACGCGAAAGAGGATCTCCGAACTCCAGCGCAACTGCTTGATCTTGCGGTCCTGACCTGGGCGGTTGCGTGGCACCATGAGGCCCGTCTGAGCCACCCCGCGAAAGTTCCATTTCACCAGTTCGCTGTGTTGCAGAGAGGCCTTCATATCCGCCTCCGCATCCCCGTTTTCAAAAATGACTTTCCACTCTTCCAGTCCCAGGCTTTGAAAGGAACGCAGGGTGAGCAAAAAGCCGTAATCATCAATGGTCACCATGGCATTGCCGCCCACGGCTTCTTTGACCCGATAGGCGATGATGCGGCTGAGGGCATCATTGGCACTGCGGCCGATGAGCGTGTGAAAAAAGAACTGCACCAGGTCGGTCTCACTGCCTTCCCGATCATCCACAAAACGCTCAATGAGCAGCGTGTGCTCCGTGGGGATGCGGGAAACGCGGAGCTGGTTTTGGCAATGAAGCACGATGGCCAGGGCGTTGCTGTTCGAGATTTCAAACCGCTCGACCAGCCATTCGCAGACTTCTTCGTGGCTGTCCGTTCCCACCCGTGCAGCTAGCTCGGTTCTTAACCGCGCCACTTCATGGGCGAGGCCCGAGGTCAGCGGCATCTTGTTTGCATTCCAGGAGGGGACGGTGGGCAGGCGGCCCATGGCATCCTCCACCTTGGCTTCGCCCACACCGCTTTCCAGCAGACGCACCATGCGACCCGCGAGGACAAAGATGTCGCCATTTTTGAGCCTCTTGAGAAAACTTTCCTCGATCTGGCCCAGCCGCCTTTTCCCCAGATACACAGTGACCATGCCCTCCGTGTGGATGACACCGATGTTGGCCAGATACTCGCGCTCCACCTTTTTGTTAGGCACCGCCAGGCAATCATCCACCCAGATGATCTTGCCAAAGTTTTCGCGATACTGCTTTTCCAAGGAACGGCCGCCGCCTTCCAGGTAGTTCAAGACACTGTCCAGCTCTTCCTCGGTGAGGTCACGGTAGGGAAACGCAGCGCGCAAAGTAGCAAGGGCCGCCTCACGGGTATAGCCCCCCTCCATGGCCATGCCCACCAGGTGCTGGGCCAGGACATCCAGCGGCTTTTCCAGCACGCGCACGGCATCCAGTTGCACGGCGCGCGTCATCTCTGCACAGACGATGCACTCCATGAGATCGTTCACATTCGTGGCGACGAGGATGCCGTGGCTGGCCATGTGGATGTTATGCCCGCTGCGACCGATGCGCTGGAGCGCACGGCTGATGCCTTTGGGCGTGGAGATCATGATGACGCAGTCCACACTACCGATATCAATGCCCATCTCCAAACTGGTGCTGCAAACGACCGCCCGCAGATCGCCGTTTTTCAATCGGTCCTCCACCTCCAGGCGCACATCCCGGTCCAGTGAGGCATGGTGGGCCTCAATCTTCGGAGCCAGATCCGGCAAAGCATTTTTCAGGCGGATGGAGATGCTTTCCGTGATGCTACGGGCGTTGCAGAAAACGATGACGCTTCGGTTTCTTTCCACGATCTGCGCGATGTCCTGCATGACCCTCTGCGCGGTGTAGCCCGAGGGCGGATAGGGATTCCGCCGAACGGGTGACAGCACCTCCACTCTTCGGCGACGTTCCATGCGCGCCTCGACGATCTGGCATTCACGCCCCGTGCCGACGAGCAACTCCGCCAGCAGGGGCAAAGGCGCTGCAGTCGCCGAGAGACCGATGCGGATGAGCGGGCACGAAAGACGATGCTGGAGACGCTCCAAACTGAGCATGAGGTGGGCACCACGTTTGTTTTCTGCCAGTGAATGCAGCTCATCCACGATGACAAAGCGCACACTTTGCAGGGCCTCGGCCCAGCCTGCCTGGGGCAAAAGAATGGCGAGGCTTTCCGGGGTGGTCAGCAGGATGTGCGGCGGCTTGCGTTTCAGCTTCGCACGTTCTGTGGCGGTGGTATCACCCGTGCGCTGGCCGATGCGGATATCCTCCGCCATTCCCATCCCCTCCAGCGGGGCCATGAGGTTCTTTTGAATGTCATAAGTCAGCGCCCGTAGAGGGGACACATAGATGGCATGAATGCCACTACCCAAGGTTCCCGCCTCATGAGCACGGACCAAATGATCCAGGATACCCAAAAAACCCGCCAATGTTTTACCACTTCCCGTCGGTGACGAAAGCAAAACAGAGTGTCCCGCCTGTATGTGCGGCAGCGTCAGCTCCTGGGCCTGGGTGAGCTGGCCAAAGGAACCCGCCACCCATTTTTGCACACGAGGATGCAACGCGGAGAGGACGGAGACGGTCTCTGTCAGCGTTGGCTGCTTTTTTGATTTGTTTATCTTACCCGGCACCTGCCTATCATACGCCTGTGAGACTTGTTACCCGACTTCTTCGTTTGATCTTCCTGCTTTTACTGACGCCCGTTTTGTTGCTGCTCGGCTGCCAATCGAAGATGATCTACTATCCGCGGGGTTACGATGAAGGGTATCGGCAGTTGCTGACCAGCCATCGCGGAGTCGCTTTGCCGTATGAAACGGGCCAGGGCCGCCAGGTGGCGAATTACATCCCTGCCCGGAACGGGGATCCATCTCCCAAAAAAATCTGGGTTTGCTTTGGCGGCAATGGCACGGTCGCTTTTGATTGGCTCTACTACCACGATGCCTGGGATCCGGAGTTTGCCTACCTGCTGGTGGACTATCCTGGCTATGGTGACTGCAAAGGCACGCCCAGTCCCCAACGCATCCGCGAAAGCTCCAAGGCCGCTGTTCAGGCCCTCACCTCACATCTCCGGCTGAGCCCTGAAGAAATGCAGCCCCGCCTGCACGTCCTGGCCCATTCCATCGGCTGCGCGGCAGGTCTGATGGCGGCAGACGACCTCCACATTCAAAAATTGCTCCTCATCTCCCCCTTCACCACGCTGACCGAGATGGGCAAACGCGTCATCGGCTGGCCCCTCTGCTACGTGAACATGCACCGCTTTGACAATCGAAGGCACCTCGCCCACGTGGTGAACCGAGGGGCCAAAGTCGTCATCTTCCATGGCACAGCGGACAACGTGATCCCTGTCGAGATGAGCCGTGAACTCGCGGGAGCGCATCCCGGCAAAGTCACCCTGCATGAAAAGGAAGGCTGGGATCACAATGAGATCATCCAGGGGCTGTCCAGGGAGATCGGCAGCACCATGAAGAACTTGTAAGGTTCCCAGGCTTCGGCCTTCAGGCAGGCCAAGCAGAAAATACTGGCACCCCAATCAGGCGAATGGCTTTCCCCGGCCATGCGTCCATGCTTGATTCCTAACCGATGCCCGACACCCCGCCAGATTCATTCTCCTTTCCCCGCCTCACGGTGGGTGGGAAATGGCTGCGCGAAGGTGCAGAAAAATGGCGGATGCGTGGTGTGAGTTACGGCCCCTTCCGGCCCAACTCACGCGGAGAACCTTTCCCCGAAGACACACCCTTGAGAGCGGATCTAACGCACATCGCTCAACTGGGATTCAATACCGTGCGGCTGTATGAACTGCCGTCCCCAGCGGTGATCCAGGCCGCGACAGCCTTGGGCCTGCGGTTGTTGGTGGGCATCCCCTGGACAGACCATGTGGATTTCCTCCGCAGCAAGGCGCAGCAAGAAGAAATCCGGCAGACTGTGGTCGGGGCAGTCTCACGCCTGAAGGACGAACCCTGCGTAGCAGGTTTCGTGATCGGCAATGAAATCGAGAAAACGCTGGTGCGCTGGATGGGGCCGAGCCGGGTGCGTGATTTCCTGGATGACTTGATTGAAACGGCGCGTGCTGTGGCTCCGCATCAGCTCTTCAGCTATGCCAACTATCCCAGCACGGAATACCTAATCCCCGCCCAGGCTGATTTCTTGGCGGTGAATCTCTACCTGGAGAAGCCCGAGGCCCTGGCCGCCTATCTGCAACGCCTACAAAATCTGGCGGGGGACAAACCTCTGGTCATCACCGAATTCGGCCTGGATGTGGCGGCCCATGGCGAGGAAGCACAGGCGCAGACTTGGGCCTGGTTTCAGGCCATCTGCCAGCAGGCTGCTGTAGCAGGCACGGTCTGGTTCAGCTACACCGACGAATGGTTCCGTGGCGGCGAAGCCATCACGCAGTGGCGCTTTGGTTTGGTGGATTCTGTTAGGCAGGAAAGACCCGTCTGCGACCGTTTAAAGGTGGAGGCTCCAGCACACTCGCTGCATCCCCAGCCACGCATTTCGGTGATCGTCTGCACTTACAATGGCATCGCCACGCTGAGAGGTTGCCTGGAGTCCCTGGCAAGGCTGCGATATCCAGATTTTGAAGTGCTTGTGATTGATGACGGCTCCACGAAGGACATCGCCGGCATTGCCCAAGATTTCCCTGAGATCCGTTATGTGCGGCAGGAGCATGCAGGTCTCAGCGTGGCGCGCAATCTGGGGGCCTCTTTAGCCACGGGAGAGATCCTGGCCTACACGGATGATGACTGCTTTGTGGATGAGGACTGGTTAACACACCTTTCGTTAGGCTTTGAAAATCCGCAATGGACGGCTGCGGGAGGACCGAACATCCCTCCCCCGCCGCGAAACCGCACCGAGGCCGTTGTCGCCGCTGCCCCTGGAGCACCCGCGCATGTGCTGCTGACCGACATCGAGGCAGAGCACCTGCCTGGCTGCAATCTCGCCATTCGCAAAAGCGCCCTGGAGGCCATCGGCGGATTTCGGCCACAATACCGCGTGGCGGGAGATGATGTGGATGTGTGCTGGCGGCTGCGCGAGGCTGGGGGCAAATTGCACTTCATCCCGGGAGCGATGGTGTGGCATCACCGCCGCTACACCGTGAGCGCCTATCTCCGCCAGCAGCGCGGTTATGGGCGGGCGGAGGCCCTGCTGATGAAGGACCACCCGGAGCGGTTCGGGCCGCTGGGCGGAGCCCGCTGGTTCGGTGGCATCTATGGAGATCGCGCCACCGCCCTTCATCTGGGTGAAGGCAGCATCTTTCACGGCCCCATGGGGGAAGGGCTCTTTCAGGGCATCTATCGGCAAGGGCCACGTGGCTGGTTAGACTTGATGGGCGGGATGCTCTGGGTGGCTCTGGTCTTGCTCGCCCTTTTACTGCGAGCCCCCCTCTCCGCAGCCGTCATCTTCAGCCTATCCCTGGTACTGGCAGCCTACCGGCTGAGGAATCAGACCCGCGCACCGTTTTCCCTAAATCTGGTTGAGTCATGCCTTTTGTTAGGCCTGTGCTGGCTGCAACCGGTGCTGCGGGAATGGGAACGCCTGCGGGGCATGGCCCGCCTGAAGGCCTGGCCAGCAGGACGAAAGTCGACGCACCAGCGCCCCACACCGGCGAGGCCACGAAAAACAGGGTTTCGCACCGGAGAATGGAGCTTCTGGGGTGAAACCGGCCAGGCACGCACGGCCTTTCTGGAGAAGCTGCAGGCTCTTTTGACCGAGCAAAAATACAGCCAGCGCACCGATGATGGCTGGCGGCTTTTTGATATCGAGCTGGATCCGCAAAGGTGCGTTTCCTGCGCCGTAGTGTCTGTGGTGGAGTATCACTCCAGGCAGCGGGAACTGCTGAAGGTGCGTTCACTGATTCGCATTCGTTATTCAGTCCTGGCCCTCTACGCGGGCGTCATTTTACTATTGATCGCGGGCCACTGGGCAGCATGGCCCTGGTATGCCTTAGCACGGAATGGCCTGATGATGGCCTGTCTTTATACGATGTGGCTCGTTTATGACTTTAAAGCGCGGTTTAAAAAACTCGTCTTGCAGGCGGCTGAGCAAGCAGGCCTCAAAGAACTGCCTGAGGCCTGAGTAAGTGCCTGGCATGAAAGGAATGGATGAGGCGAGGAATTGTGCTCGGCAGAGCTGCCATCATTCGTTAACCTGAAAATATCATGAACCGTCTTGCCTCACTCACTGAGCTTTCTTCCCGGTCGGAACCTTTTGATGTCGTCATCGTGGGCGGAGGTGCCTCGGGCCTCGGAGCGGCCGTGGATGCCGCGGTGCGTGGCCACTCCGTATTGTTGGTGGAGCAGTCCGACTTTGCTAAAGGCACCTCCAGCCGCAGCACCAAACTGGTGCACGGCGGGGTGCGCTACCTGAAACAGGGCAATGTCTCCCTGGTACTGGAGGCCCTGCGCGAGCGCGGCCTGATGTGCCGGAATGCGCCACACCTCGTGCACAGCCTGCCCTTTGTGATCCCCAACTACCACTGGTGGGAAGGGCCTTTTTACGGCATCGGCATGAAGGTGTATGATGGACTGGCGGGCAAGCTGGGGCTGGAACCTTCCCGCTACCTGAATCGTGAGGATGTCATCGAGTTGCTGCCTAACATTGAGCAGCAGGACCTCACGGGTGGCATCATTTATCATGACGGCCAGTTTGATGACTCGCGACTGGCGATCAATCTAGCCCAGACGGCGGCTGAACAGGGTGCCGTGGTGCTGAACTACGTGCGCTGTGCAGGCCTGATCAAAGAAGGCCCTCATGTGGCAGGTGTGAAGCTGCGTGATGAGGAAACCGGGGAAGAAGCTGAAGTGCGAGCCAAGGTGGTGATCAATGCCACCGGCGTCTTTGCCGATGAAGTTCGCCGCATGGATGACCCGCAGGCGAAGACCATGCTGAGCCCCAGCCAGGGCATTCACTTTGTGCTGCCACGCGAGTTTCTGCCGGGCGATACCGCTATCATGATCCCGAAGACGGATGACGGGCGTGTGCTTTTCGCGGTGCCATGGCATGGTCGTGTGGTGGTGGGCACCACCGACACCCCTGTCGAGAATGCCTCCCTGGAACCGCGGGCGCTGGAGGCGGAGATCGAGTTCATCTTCACCCAGATCACCCGCTACCTCACCCGTGATCCCACACGGGCAGATGTGCTGAGTGTGTATGCTGGCCTGCGCCCGCTGATCAAATCGGACGCCAGTTCCACGGCCGCGCTCTCACGGGACCACCTCATCTCCATCTCCGATTCCGGGCTCATCACCCTCGCTGGTGGCAAGTGGACCACGTATCGTAAGATGGCCGAGGATGTGATTGATCACGCGGAGATGATCGGTGCGCTGGACCATCGCTACTGCGCCACGCATGAATTGAAAATCCATGGGGCCGACGTCACCGAGGCGGAAACCAGCCACCTGCACTACTACGGCAGTGATGCACCCGGCATCCGTGCCTTGATTCTGAATGATCCCACCCTGGGGGAAGTCATCCATCCAAAACTGGAGTTCCTCAAAGCCGAGGTCATCTGGCATGTGCGGCATGAGATGGCGCGCACGGTGGAAGATGTACTGTCACGCCGTACCCGCGCCCTGCTGCTGGATGCCCGGTCCAGCCTGGAGGCCGCCCCGGTTGTCGCGAGCCTGATGGCCAAGGAACTGGGCCGCGATGCAAGCTGGGAACAGGCCCAGGTCAGCAACTATGAGACGCTGGCGAAAGGCTACCTGCTGCCCATCTCCGGGGGTGGGCGGTGAAACGCCGTGGCCCGGAAGCGGCAAGGATGCCAAAGGTCCCGCTGCTTTTGGCTAGCGCGTGCGAGGGAACAGGGTTACAGATGAGGTCTCTATGACAGAATCCGAATTCAAAGCCCGCGTCACCCGTCTGTGTCAGCTGCTGGGCTGTGGCAAGGATTTGGCGACCGACTACGTGGAAGCAATGGGCGATTCCCCCGTGGTCGAACATGGCAAGGTCATCGTTCGGGACCCGCAGGGCCACATCATCGCCCGCGTTTCTGCCTCCATCCTGGAGGGCTGACCAGGACAAACGCTTGCGAAACGGCCAGACACGGCAAGGCTTGCGCCCGATGTCCCGACTGCGCATCCTGATCCTAGTCGAAAACCTGCCCGTGCCGCTGGACCGGCGTGTCTGGCAAGAAGCCTGCGCCCTGAGAGACGCGGGCCATGAGGTGACCGTCATCTGCCCGCAGATGCGCGGTTACACAGAACCCGAAGAGGTGCTGGATGGCATCCGGATTTACCGGCATTGGATCAGTGACGAGGCACGCGGCATCCGGGGCTTCATTTACGAATACGCCACGGCACTGTGGGGCGAATTTGGCTGCGCGCTGAAAGCCTGGCGGCGTGGCGGGTTCGATGTAATCCACCTGTGCAACCCACCGGACCTGTTGTTCCTGGTGGCGCTGCCTTTCAAGTTGCTGGCCGGGGTCAAAGTGATCTACGATGTCCACGACCTGTGGCCGGAAATGTTTGAAGCCAAGTTTGGCCGGCGTGGCCTTCTCTATCGCGCCGTCCGCCTGGCGGAGCGCTGCACCCTGGCCCTGGCCGATGCGGTGATGGCGACGAACGAGAGCGTGCTCTCCACCGTGAAAAAACGCGGGTGTAAAAAAGACGAGGAGGTCTTCATCGTGCGCACGGCCCCGAACAAGCTGCCCACCGATGTGCCGGCCGACCCAAAGCTGAAGAACGGACGGCGTTTTCTCGTGGGCTACATCGGTGTCATGGGCAATGCGGACGGTGTGCATTACCTCATCGAGGCCGCCCGCCACATCGTGAATCTGCGCGGGCGCCAGGAGGTGCAGTTCGTTCTCATGGGCAGCGGGCCGGAGCATGCGGAATTGGTGAAACTGCGCGATGACCTGGAACTGCAGGACTGCGTGGCCATGCCGGGCAGGGTCTCCAATGAATACCTTTTTACCGCGCTGAAAACGATGGACCTGGGCGTGGCCTGCGACCCGATCAACAACTACAACGATCACTGCACGATGAACAAGACGCTGGAGTACATGGCCTTTGGCAAAGCCCAGGTCATGTTCGGCACCCGGGAGGGCCGCTACTCCGCAGGCAAAGCTGCTTTGTATGTCATGGAAAACTCAGCCGCTAGGCTGGGCGACGCCATTTTGGAACTGCTGGATCAAGCGCCACGGCGGGCTGAGATGGGCCAGATCGGCCAAAACCGGCTGGCCCATGAACTGAGCTGGGAACGCAGCGTGGTACAACTTCTGCGCACCTATGAGCACGCCATGGGGGGGCGCAGCCCGGTTTAAGCTCGCTTCTTTCCTGCCTCTAACGATGATGCAGCGATGAAATCTGCGGAAAAGACCGTGCTGTATCGCGAGCTGGCCAAGCTGACGCAGGCGGACTTTCACCTCGACCGCTCACTGGCGCTGCTGCTGTCCCAGAAGTGCAGCCCGGAGCGGCGCAGCTATCTGGAAGGCATGCAGCGGGGCCTGACGGAGGGTCTGAGCCTCGCCGAAGCCATCCGCCAACATAACCAAAAGCTCGTCAGCGGCCTGGAACTGGGCCTTATCGAGGCGGGCGAAAGCAGCGGCAGGCTGAGTGCCGCCTTTACCCATCTGGCCCGCTATTATGCAGCCGCCGAAGCCGCAGCAAGGCAGATGCGCAGCGCCATGATTTACCCCATGGTGCTCCTGCACATGGCCATCGTGCTGCCAGAGATCCCCACAGCCTTTGTCGCCACCGAAGGTCCGGGCTTTCTGTCACGGGTGCTGGTGTGGTTCGTGGTGCTGTGGCCGGGACTGGCTGGCATCTGGCTGCTTTGGCGGTGGCTCGAAAAAAAGGCGGTGGACTCCGCTGCATTGGATCGGTGGCTGGGCCGAGTCCCCTGGATCGGCCAGGCCCGAAATCACTGGGCACTGGCGCGTTTTTGCCAGGTCTTTCACGCCGGACTGCTGGCGGCGTTACGCATGTCCGCCATCTGCCGTCTGGCTGGGGAGGCCTCGCAGTCTGGCCAGCTCAGGCAGGGAGCCTCCAGTGCTGCGGCCCGGATCGAGGCCGAAGGCGAACCGCTGGCCCTATCCTTGGCGGAGTCGGGCACCTTCGATCCGCAGTTTGTCAATGCCCTCGCCACGGCGGAGGAGGTGGGCAAGCTGGATGAGGAAATGACCCGCTGGGCGGCAGCGGAAACGGTGGAGGCCGCCCAGGCCATGGAGCGCGCCTCCCAATGGCTGCCCAAGATCGGTTATGGCCTGGTGGTGATGTTTGTGGTCTATCGCATCATTTCGATGGTGCAGGGCTATTATGGCGGGGTGCTCCGCCAGTTGGACGGACTGTGATTTCCCCACGTCTTTGCTTGCCGTGAGGGCTGGGTTTCGCAAGACTCATGCGCCCGTGCCCGTTACACACGGCCCTGCAACTTCATCTTATGAATCGCCCCACCCTCACCTTCGTCAGTGGTTCGCTCCTCGCGGCGTCCAGCCTTTCCGCCCAGACCCCTGCAGAATGGGGCAAATTCCGCGGCCCGAACAATGACGGCACCGCGCCGGCCGCCAAGGTCGCCAACTGGAAAGATGCCACCATCAAGACGGTGTGGAAGACGGAGACCCCGACCGGCTTCAGCTCCTTTGCCGTGGCAGGGGCCAAGGCCTTCACCATCGTCACGGGCGAAACGGATGGCAACACGGGCGAGGTGCTGGTGGCCCTGGATGTGCTCTCCGGCAAAGAAGTCTGGAGAAAACCCCTGACTGTCATCGGCAAGTACGATGGCGGCGGTGATGCTGGTGCCCCAGATAACAAAGGTGGCGATGGCCCACGTTCCACCCCGGTGGTGGATGGGGGCAAGGTGTATGCGATTGATGCCAACCTGGGCGTATTTTGCTTTGAAGCGGCGACCGGCAAACCAGTGTGGAGCCACGACGTGATGAAGAAGAACGCTGGCGTGCAGATCAAGTGGCAGAATGCCGCCTCTCCCGTCATTGATGGCGACATCCTCATGATGTGCGGCGGTGGCGAGGGCCAGGCACTGCTGGGTCTGAACAAGGACACGGGCAAAATCGTGTGGAAAGGCGAGAACGACAAAATGACCCACGCCACTCCGGTGATCGCCGACATCCATGGCGTGCACCAGGCCATCTTCTTTACGCAGGTGGGTCTCGTGGGCGTGAACCCTGCCGATGGCAAGGTGCTGTGGCGCGGGGACTTCCCTTTCAAGATCTCCACGGCCGCCAGTCCGGTGGTTTATGAAGACATCGTCTATTGCTCCGCCGGTTATGGGGTGGGTGCAGGTGCCTTCAAGATTAGCAAAAGCGGCAGCGGCCTGAGCGCTGAGCAGATCTGGCGCCGTGAGAACGAGTGCTTCAACCACTGGAGCACTCCAGTGGTGAAGGACGGCTACCTCTACGGCATGTTCAGCTTCAAGGAATACGGTGCGGGCCCGCTGGCCTGTGTGGATATCAAGACGGGCAAGGACGTGTGGAAGGAAGCCGGATTCGGCCCTGGTCAGGTGATCCTCTCGGGCGACAAGGTGATCGCCCTCAGCGACAAGGGCGAGATCGTCGTCGTCGAGGCCAACCCCGAAAAATACGTGGAGCTGAAGCGCAATGATGTGCTGGAAGGCAAGGTGTGGAGCTACCCAGTGCTGGCCTACAACCGCCTGTTTGCCCGCAGCACGCAGGAAGGCGTGTGTCTGGAGATCCAGTAAGCCTCAGTCCGGAAATTCTTCCGGTGTGACCCGCGTCGTTTTCGGCGCGGGTTTTTCTTTTTCAGCAGGAGCAGCCCGGAATTCAGCAGCGGCTTGAGGCTGACCCAGGACCTCATAGCGCCGGACCAGGAGAGTGGCCAGCGGCTCGCGCAGGGCTGGTTTCAGCTCCCCGGCTAGAAGGTCCCAAGTGGCCTGGTTTTTCACCCCGCTCCAGAGGCTGAATAGTTGCATGAGGGCCACCTCAGAAAACTCCCGGCGGCAAAAGGCGGAGACGATCTCCTGCGCACATTTCTGCACGTGCGGATTTTCTACTGGCCACTGACTGCCCTGAGCAAACAAGGCGCTGAGGAAAAGCTCCATGGTCTCATGGGCGAGTTCCCGCGCAGCCCGGCGGCGCAGGATGTAGTCCTTGGCCAGTTGCTGCCCGCGCCCGCTTTGCAAAACCTGATTCAAGGCCTGCGCCAGGGCATCTCCGGCAAGGGCCTGGACGATGGGGCCGATCCAGCGGCCTCGCGTGACCAGGGGGCGGGATTTGCCCAGCAAAGTGGACATCCACTCGATGGCCTTGGCCGCCGTCCAATTTTGAGCCAGGCAACGGGCGACGAATTCTGAGTGCAGCCTTTGCTGGGTGTTGTCGGCAGTGGCTGATTCCGCATCCTCCACCTGCGCCGCCGCCAGCCAGGCTTGCTTGCGCAGGGCGGGGTCCGTTTCCACCAGGCCGGTGAGCAGCCAGGCCTCAATGCGATGCCGGGCGTGCAGGGACGGGGTGGCGGTGAGCTGGCGCAATGTGTCCAGGTGCGCTGCTTTCAGGGGCGGGCGGGTGCGCATCTCATGCCGCAGATCTTCCAGGCAGGGGATCGCACGGCTGGAGCTCTGGCTGCCCTCCAGGGCATGCAGCCAGGAGGTAACGGTGGCCCGCAGCACCGGGTCCGCCTCGCCCTGGCCCAGGGCAGCCCACTGGTCCAGGCAGGCGAGGGTCCGCTGCATTTCCATCTCGGGCAGCGCGGCAGAGGGGCGCACCTGGGTGACGGCCTGAGTCAGCAGCTTGCGCGCCTGCTGGTCACGACCAGCAAAATGAAAAGCCATGGCGGTGCGTACGGCCGTCTGGCGGTCGTCCGCCCCGAGGAAGTGCTGCACCCGTACGGCGCGGTCCAATGCCGCCATGTCCTCAGGCCCCACCTTGAGACAGTTGAGGCTGCGGGTGATGGGCTGGTAATGCTCGTTGAGTAGCTGCAAATCACTCGCTGGGATGCCCATGCGGACGATTTCAGGCGGGCGAGTGCCCATCAGCAGGTCAAACCACGCATTGGCACTGTCCATGTCCCCCTGGATGAGATGGCTGCGCCAGATCTGAAACATGGCCAGGCTTTTCCAGGGCTCTGCTTGGTTCTGGGCCACCTGAGCCCAGGTGGCGATGGCATCCGCTTGTTTTTGCAGGGCCTCCAGGCAGGCGGCATATTTGTAGAGGCACTCGGCTTTGACGTCGGCTCGGTTCAGGTATTTTTCATAGATGGCCAGGGCCTCCTGCGGTTTGCCGATGCTGAAGAGGTCATCCGCCTTGGCAAGGGGTGAGGCAGCAGCCTTGACGTCCCGGCCCCGCAGTGCAAAGCGGGCCAGGCTGGATTCCACCGGCAGCAGCACGCTGAACTGCGCTTTGGACAAGGGACGCGTGAGTTCGAAAATGCGCGTGTGGCGCAATGCTTCACCTCCATTGACCGAGAAGGACAGATCGCCGTTCTCATACCGGCAGCGCAGGATGAGATGCGGGCTGGCGCGGACCTCCTGGGGTAGAAAGGCATAAGCCAAGGGCATTTTCCCCGACAAAATGGCCATGACGGGCGCATTCCCCGGGTTCTCAAATTTCGGCAGGTGGGTGGCAAAGCGGGCCGGGTGAAAGACCTGGAAACGGATGTCTCCCAGCACCGGGAGGATCAGGTTTACCCCGCAGGTTTTCGCCTCTTGCCAGGTTTCATGAAACTCCGCCTCAAGTTCCACCGAGCCTTCGATATCGAACTTGCCCATCAGGGTAGTCCACGTCTGCCCGGGAACTTTGGGCTGGGCGCGGAGTTCCCCCAGCCGGGAATCCCAGGCCCCTGCCTGGAAAATCACCTCGCCAGCCAACTGCGTGATGGGCGGGCGCAGGCTGGCCAGCGGTTGCCAGGCGGATTCCCGGGCACGCCAGCGCTTCAGCAAGGCCGAGCTTTCCGGATGGCCCCGGGCAATAAGATCACGGAGCAGCACCGGCACCTGCGCCGTCTCGTCCTCCGTCAGTCGCGGAGCTTCCAGCAAATCCACCACCCGCCGATGCGTGCGTTTGAGGACGTTCTCCTTCAGGTACCGTTCCAGCACGGTGTCCACCCGGTGCATCTCATTCAGCAGCCCGTCGGTGAGGGCCAGCCGATCCGGCGTCCATTCCGCCTCGGTGAGCTGGCGATTGATCTGGGAGAGCAGCCGGGCCTTGTTCTGGCTCCACTGCATGCGGTGGGTGGACCAGGCGGAAAGGGCCAAGGCCGCCAGGGCCACGGCACCCGCCGCCGCCACCCAGGGATAACGGCGGAGGTAAAGATAGGCCATGTCCACCAGGTCCGGATTCTTGGCACGGATGGGGCGGCCGTCCAAAAACCGCTCCAGATCTTCCGCCAGCGAAATGCCATTGGCATACCGGGCCTCAGGCTTTTTTTGCATGGCGTGCCAGCAGATGGCGTCCAGCTCCTTGCATACGGGCTTCATCGCGGCACGAAGCCGGGGCGGCTGGTCATCCTCATGCAGACGGGTGATGATCTGGGAGGCCAGGCCAGCTCTCGGCAGCCGGCCGGCCAGCATCTCATACAGCATCACCCCGCAGGCGTGCACGTCCGTGGCCGGAGACGGCTCTCCCAGCTCAGGGGCCACCTGCTCGGGTGCAAGATAAGCGACGGTCCCCGCCAGCTCCCCCTCCTGGGTCAGGCGGATGTCCTCCTGCCAGGTGTGCTTCTGGGCCAGCCCAAAGTCCAGCAGCACAGGTTCCTCACCCAGCACCATGATGTTGCCGGGCTTCAGGTCGCGATGCACGATACCCGAGGCATGGGCCACCCCCACGGAGCGAGCCACCTTGGCCATCATGCGGGCGATTTCGCTGGGCCTGCGGTTTTTTTCCCGCGCCCAGACCTGCAGGGGCACACCGTCCAGGAAATCCATCACCAGCCAGGCTAGGTCCCCCTGGCAGCCGAAATCGTGGACGGGAACAATGTTCGGGTGGCGGAGCTGGGCCAGCACCTTGGCCTCGTTTTGAAACCGCGCCACGGCCCGTGGGTCGCAGCATTGCCTGGGCGTGAGGAACTTGATCGCTGCCCAACGTTGGAGTTCGCGGTGCCAGGCCTTGTACACCACCCCCATGCCCCCCGCACCCAGAAACACCCAGCGCTCATAGTGTGGCAGCAGATGCACCAGCACCTCGTCCGAAATGAGGTTCGGCCCCTGCCATTTGACCTGCGGGGCCTCAGCCAACCCCAGATCATTCTCCACAATGGACTGAAATGAGGGGATCTCATCTTCGTAGTGAGGAGACGATTCCGGATTCATTGGCTTATCAGGACGCAAGTATCACCCACCTCTAGCAGAAAAACTGTACCTATCGTGTGCCAAATGGGTATTCCCTCATGATTAAGATCCATTAATGTCCCTCCTTTCGACCAACGAAGGTTTCCCCGAAACCAGCCTCACCCTAGTGAGGAGACTGCACAGCACGGATGACTCCCTGCGGGCAGAGGCCATCGGTCTGGTCGCCCGGCGCTACTGGCTGCCGCTCTATGACTTTTCCCGCCGCACCGGGATGAGCGAACCTGCGGCAGCGGATGCCGTGCAGGACTTTTTCCACCACATCGTCTCCAACGTCGACGGCTTTGCCAACTACGACGGCCAGCAGGGCCGCCTGCGCACCTGGATCATCACCATCTTCCGCCGCCGACTCTCCAGCAGCATCGCCCGCCAGCAGACCCAAATCCGTGGAGGCGGTGTGGAGCATGTGTCGCTGGACTTTGTCCTCGCCGAATCCAGCTACCAGGAGCATGCCGAGCAGGATCAAAACGATCCTGAACGCGCCTTTGATCGCGCCTTTGCTCGCCAACTCTGGCAGCAGGTGCTGGACAGCCTGCGCTGCGCCTACACCTACCGACAGCGCCTGACCGTCTTTGAGACGCTACAGCCGCTAATCCTGTGCGAGATGAAAAACCAGCCGCTATCCTCGGTGGAGCTCGCCGAGAAAGCAGGCCTGCCCAGCATCGTTGACTTCAAAGTCAGCCTGCACCGACTGCGCAAGGAGGCAGCCCATGAGTTCCAGCGCCTCGTCCAGCAGATGGTAGCAGGCGATGACTGGCAGGAGGAGGTGCGTTACCTCCTGCGCCTCGTCGGCTGAGGATGCCTAGCCCAGCACGGGCGGTTTGGAATAACGATAGTCCAGCCACTCCGCCGGGGAACCCGTGTGGCCGTCTTCCGCCGCATGGACCAGATTCACCAGTTCCCGGGCGGTGACAAAATGGTAGTGAAAGCCAGGCATCGCCTGCGCCAGCTCCGCCAGCCCCCGATAAAATTGTTGGGCCGCCTGACCGAGGAGCGCCCGATAGTTTTTCGGGATGCCAGCGTGGGTGTGCAGCTTGATGAAGACCCAGGGGGCCCCGTTTTTCACCCGGGGGCAGAGCTCCAGCCACAGGCGGGCGCGGGTGGCAGTGGGCGGGTTTGCTCCCGTGAGATCGCCATTTTCCAGGCGCGGCAGCAGGCCCCATTTTCTCCGGCTCCAGTTCAGCCCCAGGGGCCCCTGGATCAGCAGCAAATGGTCGTCTTTCTCCCGCAGGGCCGCCGTTTTCCCGGCCTCCACCGCCACACCGGTGTTGTGGGATTTCGCACAGCCGTCTTCACGGGCGTAATAGACGGAATTGATCACCCGCGTCTGGCAGGGGTCCGGCGCGCTGGGCATCGTCAGGTCCGCATAGCAGCCGGTGCGCTTCAGCACGGTCAGTTCATTGGAAACGCCGCACCAGCGGCCATCCGGGCGCGAATTGTCCAGGGCCCAATTGCCATGTATGAAGGCGTAGCCGGGTCGCCCATCGGCACCTCGGGTTAGCAGCCCGTGACTAGCGAGGTCGCGCACGCCATCCAGCAGCAGCTTCGTCACACTCTCTTCCGTATCATTATCGTGGTGCAGGTGGATCTCCACCTCGCTGCCGGTTTCCCCACACAGCTCGGCCACAGGGGCGAGGAGGTCCGACTGATACTGCTCCACCGGGAAAAAAAAGCTGTGCCGGGGGCCGCGCCCGCCGCTGTCCGGGTGGGACTTCACCAGGCTGGGCCAGGCCGCCTGCCAGTCGGCGATGGCCCGCAGGGCCCCCGCCTTGTCCGTATGGTGCAGCGGCTCAAAATGATCGCACACGGCGATGCAGGCATGCACAGGCTGACCCGGCGAGATGCGGCCAGAGTGCCGTTCACGAGTGAGGTAAGACCAGAGCCATTGTTCAGCGCCACGGAGCATGGTTGTGCTGATGCCGCCAGATGCAGGACTGTGCAAGTTGCAGGAGGAAAAAGCGTGGATGGAACCGCCCTTATTCCTCCACTTGGTGGTAAACCAATTCGTTTCCCTTCAAATGCAGATAGCGGATGGCTCCTTGGATGTCATGGCGGGTCATCGAGGGAAGCTGGTACACATGCCCTTTAAAGATCCCCGTGGAGGGGCTGCAGCCATCGCGCAGATTTTCTACCGAGGCGGTCTTATTCCCAGGCACGGCAAAGTCCGCATCCGCTGCACTGGCCACGGCGGCAAGGCTGGCGATGTTTTGGGCATTGCGCTTGTCCTTTTCATTCTCAGCCCCCTGACGCACCCCGCCAAAGGCGATGATCACCATGGTGCTCATGATGCCCAGGATGGTAATGACTATCAACATCTCCACCAAGCTGAATCCAGCCCGGCGCAAGGATGTCGTTGGAAGATGAGACCCGATATTCACTCTGATAATTCTAATTAAGTACGATAATTTTACAAGTTTTTTACGTTCCTAAGATTCAAAACCTGGATTTTTTCCCTCTCATTTTAGGGTTTAAGGACTTTTCAGCGCCCTCTTCGCCAACCTCCCAGCGTTTGGATCAAGACCGTGCTTCCCACGCAGCCCCCTTCTTTTCCGTGGTCAAGGCTCAATCCTCCGCCATAGTGCGCGCCCTTTCTGCCATGTCCGCCGTCCCTACCGCCGCCCAGATTCGCCAGACGTTCCTCGACTTTTTCAAGTCCAAGGACCACACCATCGTCCCCAGTGACAACGTGGGCTACACCAGCCGCGACGGCGCACGCATCTTCACCAATGCGGGCATGAACCAGTTCGTTCCCATCTTCCTCGGCGAGCGCAGTGCCGATGTGGATACCTGGCCGGGCGTGCTTTCCAAAGGCCTGCCTACCCGCGCTGCCGACACGCAGAAGTGCATCCGCGCCGGCGGCAAGCACAACGACCTCGAAGACGTGGGCCTGGACACCTACCACCACACCTTCTTTGAAATGCTGGGAAACTGGTCCTTTGGCGACTACTTCAAAAAGGAGGCCATCTCCTGGAGCTGGGAGCTCATCGTCGAGCGTTTCAAATTCCCGCCGAGCCGTGTCTTCGCCACCATCTACCAGCCTAACAAAGAGAAGGGTGATCCGGCGGATCGCGACCAGGAAAGCT
This sequence comes from Prosthecobacter algae, assembly GCF_039542385.1. NCBI lineage: Bacteria > Pseudomonadati > Verrucomicrobiota > Verrucomicrobiia > Verrucomicrobiales > Verrucomicrobiaceae > Prosthecobacter > Prosthecobacter algae. The sequence goes on from NZ_BAABIA010000002.1 coordinate 638,891, forward strand.
GGGACCTGTGGGCCGAAAAATTCCGCGCGGTGGGTCTTGATCCCGAGATCCACATCGTCAACGGCAACAAGAAGGACAACTTCTGGATGATGGCCGATACCGGCCCCTGCGGCCCGTGCACCGAGATCCACATTGACCTCACCCCCGGCCCGATTGAGCTCAGCGAAGAACGTCAGCGCGAAGGTGCCAAACTGGTCAACGGCAGCGACGCGAGCTGCATCGAAATTTGGAACAACGTCTTCATCCAGTACAACGCCAACCCCGACGGCACCTTCACCCCGCTGCCTGCGCAGCACGTGGATACCGGCATGGGCTTTGAGCGCCTGACCTCCATCATCCAGGGCACGAAGAACTTCACGGACTTCGAGACCGCGAAGATCAGCAACTACGACACGGATGTCTTCAAGCCGATCTTTGATGAGCTGACCCGCCTGAGCGGCAAGCACTACCAGAGCACCCTGCCCCTGCCCAATGAACAGGGCCACGTCATCCCCGTGACGGAACAGGAGAAAGTGGACGTGGCCTTCCGCGTCATCGCCGACCACCTGCGCACGCTCAGCTTCTCCATTGCCGACGGCATCCAGCCCGGCAACAGCGACCGCAACTACACCCTCCGCCGCATTCTGCGCCGCGCCGTGAAGTATGGACGCACGCTGGAATTCAAGGAGCCCTTCTTCTACAAACTCGTGGACGTCCTGGCCCTGCACATGGGCGAAGTGTTCCCAGAACTGCGCGCCCGCAAAGACCAGATCAAGGCGGTGCTGAAGGTGGAAGAAGAGAGTTTCAACCGGACCTTAGATAAGGGCGTGATCGAATTCGATTTTTACGCCTATGAAGTAGAGCAAAGAAATCCTCGAATTGGAATTATTGAGGAAAGTTTCCGTAAACTTAAACCTCAAGTCCTCAGGACTGCTGTCTTTGAAGATGCCGAAGTTGATGCGATGAGGTCTATTGCAGACCAGCTTCATAAGGCAGCTCTCGACTTGAAGCTTAATTGCGAGCGAGTCGGAATTCGCGAGGATGATTCTTTAGCTGAATGTGCGATGAGGTTTGCCAATGGCATTCAGCCAGGAAATTTTCAGCATCGTGACAGTGCATCCCCTGAAGAAATGAGCAGGAAACAAGACAAAGTCACTGAATTGGAGCGCCTGATCATGGCTTCCAAATCCTTGCCTGCTCAGGTTAGTGGTGCATTCGCTTTTTTCCTTTACGATACCTGCGGCTTCCCTCTCGATCTCACCGAACTCCTCGCTCGCGAGCGTGGCCTAACTGTTGATACTGAAGGCTTTGAAAAACTCATGACCGAACAGCGCGAGCGCGCCCGTTCCGCCATGAAAAAGAACGTCGTTTCTGTCAGCGAAATCGAAACCAAGGAACCCACCAAGTTCATCGGTTACGACGAACTGGAGACCGAAGCGAAGGTGCTGGAAGTCGTGGCGATGAAGGACAAGACGGCCATCATTCTGGATAGCAGTGTTTGTTATGCCGAGATGGGTGGCCAGATCGGTGACAGTGGCCAGATCATCCTGGGGGCCAATACTTACCCGATCAGCAGCACGACGAAGGTGGGCAATACCTGGCTACATTTCATTGAAGGTGAAGAAGCTCCTGCTGAAGGTGCTCTCGTCCGCCTGGCTGTAGATGGCCCGCGCCGTCACGCCATCGAGCGTCATCACACCGCAACGCATCTTCTTCACTGGGCGCTGCATGAAGTCGTGAACCAGGAGGCAACTCAAAAAGGCTCCAACGTCACGGCTGAGAAGCTGACCTTTGACTTTAACAACGCCGCCCTCACCGCCGGTCAGCTTGCTGACATCGAGAAGCTGGTGAATGAGCGCATCGTGGCGAATGACTCTGTTTCCTGGAACGAGATTCCGTATGCGGAAGCCAAGAACAACACGGGCATCATGCAGCTCTTTGGTGAGAAGTATCCGGAGAATGTCCGCGTGGTGCAGATCGGCGGCAAGCCGCTGGCCCTGGATGGTTACAGCATGGAACTCTGCGGCGGCACCCACACCCGTCACACGGGCGAGATCGGCCTCTTCCGCCTCATCGGCGAAGGTGCCGTGGCTGCTGGCGTGCGCCGCATCGAAGCCATCGCCGGACTGGAAGCCTACCACGCCGCCCGTGCCGATGCCGACCTGCTGAAACTACTGGCTGGCAAAGTCAGCGCCCAGGGCGTGAGCGATCTGGAGAAGAAGATTGACAACCTTTTGGCCCAACAAAAAGAGCTGGAAAAAGCCCTCAAGGCAGCCCAGCAGCGCGAAGCCTCCGGCAAGGCCAAGGAACTCCTCGCCACCGCTGAAAACAACGTCCTCATCGCCAACCTCGGCGATGTGGATGGCGACTACGCGATGGCCGTGAACGATGCCCTCAAAGGCGTCTTCAATGGCGTCATTGTTCTGGCCTCCATTGGCGGCGGCAACGTGACTCTCATGGCCACCGTTTCCAAGGAGCATCAGGCCAAGGTGCAGGCCGGCAAGATCATCCAGACCATTGCCCCGATTGTCGGCGGCAAAGGTGGTGGCAAACCTGACTTCGCCCGTGGCGGCGGCAAGGACGTCTCCAAAGTGGACGCCGCCCTCGCCGAAGCCCGCAAGCTGGTGGGGTAAGCCTCAACCTCCGAGAACCTAAGGTCTTCCTGGACCCTGCGACCCGCGAGCTTTGATCGCAGGCCGCAGGGTTCTTTTCTTTAAAAGTTATGTGAGCAATGCGACTCCAGAAGTCGCAAAGCGTCCCGGAGTGCGGTGGCAAAGAAGCCGGAGCCGTGAGGCTTCGGCGACACCGCTCTCGGGCGGGGTGCGCGCATCCTAACCACCCACCGAACACGAGCGCAGCCACCTTCGAGATCTTCTGGAGTGACTTCACCTCTTCACTGCGCACGAAAGCGGCGTCGCCGAGGCATGGAGTGCCCTCGCCTCTCTGCCGCCGCACTCCGGGACGCTTCGCGAGACTTCGGATACTTCTTTAAATCAAGCCGCGCCGTACCAACGACTCTTCCATCGCCTGTTCAACCAGGCGCACGGCGAGTTCCTGGGTGGCATCATCGAGGGCTTGGTTCGCAGCTTTAAGGGCTTTAGCATCGTGCCCGGGAGCCTCCAGAGCAGTACGGACTTTGGCAGCGGCGGTTTCGATGACGGCGCGTTCCTCAGCCGTGACGGCATCGCCGAACTGTTCCAGAGCGGCGGCCACGGCGGGGAGGAGTTCTTCGGCCTTCAGTCGGGCCTCCGTCCACACACGCTCGTTCATGTCCTCAAAGGCGTATTCCACGCTCTCGGCGATCATCTGCTCGACGCGCTCATCGTCCACATTGACGGCGGTGTTTTGGATCTCCAGTACAGTGTCCGTATTCGTGGCGGTATCGCGGGCCAGCACCTGCAGGATGCCGTTGGCATCAATGGAGAACTGCACCCCCACACGCGCGCTGCCTTTCGGCCCTGGGGGAAAAGGCACCTCCACGCGGCCCAGTTCCCAGTTGTCCTTGGCCAGTTCGCGCTCGCCCTGCAGCACGCGAATCAGCATGTCGGCCTGATTCGCCACGGCATTGGTAAACATCTCCCCGGCCTTGCAGGGAATGGTGCTATTGCGCGGGATGATGATGTTCATCAGGCCGCCGAAGGTCTCGATACCTAACGACAAGGGTGTCACATCCAGCAGCAGCACATTTTTCAAAGAACCGCTCAAAATCCCCGCCTGAATGACCGCGCCTAGGGCCACGGCTTCATCGGGGTTTTGTGAAGTGTTCGGCGCGCGGCCAAAGATTTCCTCCACGTAACGATGCACCAGCGGGATGCGCGTGCTGCCGCCCACCAGGATGACTTCATCCAGCTCTTCCGGTTTCACCCCGGCATCGCTCAAGGCCCGCAGGCAGTGAGCACGAGTGCGCTCGATCAAGGGACGGATGAGCTTTTCAAAAGCCACGCGGGTCAACTCCAGACTGAGGCTGTTCGCTCCATCGAAAAAGGGCAGTTCAATGAGGGTGCTGTCCTCTGCGGACAGTCGTTTTTTGGCCACTTCCGCCGCGACCAAAAGGGATGATAGCCGGGCTCCATCAGGCGGGCTGGAAAGCTTGGCACCTTGCAGCACATGCTCCACCAGCAGGCGGTCGATGTCATCTCCGCCGAGCTGGGTGTCCCCGGCGGTGCTGAGCACCTGGAACACACCCTCGCGCATCTCCAAAACGCTGATGTCAAAGGTGCCGCCACCCAGGTCATACACGGCGATCTTTTTTCGCTCGTCCAATTTGTCCAGGCCATAGGCCAAGGCCGCAGCCGTGGGCTCGCTGACGATGCGCTCCACCGTCAGTCCAGCCAGCTCCCCGGCCTGCTTGGTGGCATTGCGCTGAGCATCGTTAAAATAGGCAGGCACGGTGATCACGGCGCGTGACACAGGCTGCTCCAGCGCCCTTTCGGCGATGGCCTTCAGCCGCCGCAGGATCTCGGCGGAGACTTCCACAGGCGTCACGCCCAATTGACGCAAGTCATAGGGCGGCTGCCAGCCCCCCTCCCCCGCCCGGCGGCCGATGAGGCGCTTCACACTGGTGACGGTGCGCTGCGGGTCCAGGGCACGCTGGCGCAGGGCCGGGGCCCCGACGATGCGTGCGCCCTCGCTGCTGAAATGCACGGCGGAAGGGGTCAGCCGCTGGCCTTCCTCATCCGCTAGCAGAATGGGGAAACCGCTGTCCACCACACCGACGAGGGAATTCGTGGTGCCGAGGTCAATGCCGAGGATGGGGGAGAGGTCAGGCATGTCTTTCCTCCTCATAGCCATGCCTTTAGCCGAAAGACAAGGAATCGTTGCGCGCTGGCGATTGCCAAAAGGGGTCTCCTCTGTCAGCATCCGCGTCCCATGCAGACCTTACTCACTCCCCTCGCCGAAGGCAAAAGCCTGACCGAAGCCCAAGTGCGCGAAGCCGCCGCCTTTCTGGTGGATGCGGAAGAGTCTGCGGAAACCAAGGCCAATTTCCTCCGCACCCTGGCCAAAAAGGGTGAAACCCCGGCTGAAATCGCCGCCTTCGTCCAGGAATTTCTCCGCCTGGCCGTGGACCCGGGCCTGGACCGCGCCAAACTGCCCGGCCCCATGCTGGATGTGGTGGGCACCGGTGGGGACAAGCTGCACCTCTTCAATGTTTCCACCACCGCCATGTTCATCCTGGCCGCGGGCGGCGTGTGCGTGACCAAACATGGCAACCGCGGCGTGACCAGCAAGGCGGGCGGGGCCGATGTGCTGGAGGCCCTGGGCATCCGCATTGACCTGCCGGTGGACCGCGTGGCGCGCGGCATGGAGACCAATGGCCTGGGCTTTTTCTTTGCCCCCCTATACCACCCCGCCTTCAAGGCCGTGGGCGAGGCCCGCAAGATCCTGGCCAGCGAAGGCCAGCGCTCCATCTTCAATCTCCTGGGCCCTTTGCTGAACCCCGCCCGGCCCGATTATCAGCTCCTGGGCGTGTTTGACCCCACCCTCACCCGCTCCTTTGGCGAGATTTTGAGCACCCTGGGGCGCAAAAAAGCGTGGGTCGTCCACGGCACCACTCAGACTGGCGGCGGCATGGACGAACTTTCCACCCTGGGCCATAACCACATCTGCGAGGTGCATGAGGGAAAGGTGACCGACATCACCCTCGATCCCAGCACCCTCGGATTTAGCCCCGGGGCGCTGGAAGAACTGGTGGGCGGTGATGCCGCAGAAAACGCCGCCATCATCGAAGGCATCCTCAGCGCCACCCTCAAAGGCCCCAAACGCGACATCGCCGTGCTGAACGCCGCCGCTGGCTTCGCCATCACCGGCATCACCCCCGACCTCGCCGAAGGCAAAACCCTCGCCGAATCCCTCCTCGACCGCGGCGCCGCCCACGCCAAAATGGTGACCATGCGGGATTGGTGCTGAGATAAGCCTGAGGATTGAACGCAACCAGTCTTCCAGGATACTCATGCAGGCATGATACGCCTATTCTTTCTCGTTTTGGGACTGCTTTCCCCACAGCTCTGGGGGCAGTCGCGAAATGAAGAGCCGAATGCCTCAGCCTCTTTCCATGGTGGAGTAGGTAACCCAATTCCCAATGTGGAACTGCCTAAGCAGGTGGTCGCGGCTGAAGGCGAACTGACGCTCTACGCCGACTTTTCTCAGACGAGTGAAAAAGCCAACCTCCTGTTTCTGGTCAATCGTTCCGAAGCGAGCGTGACTTTCGAGTCCCAGGATGGAGACATTTACATCAAGCTGGAACATGAGCTGCCGGACGGAAGATGGCAACGCGCCCAGGCGCATCAAAGCAGCTGGTGTGGAAACAGTTATGGCGTGCGTGTACTGCCTCCAGGCCAGCATTTTAAACTGTCTGGCTATCGAGCTCAAAAAGGCCATTCAGCCCGCGTCCGCTATGCCTGTTACGGGAGTGTGGAGGTTATTTCGAACACCGGCAAAGGGCTCTATGCACCTGCTGATGTAGAGGCGGCGAACAAGGATGGCATCACGTGGCGCGGAACACCTCAGGAACTCTACCGCCATCTAGACCTGGATACCCTCAATTCAGATCATCCAGATGAAGTGTTCCGCCAGGAACTGGGAATTGCTTCCCTGGAACTGTTAAGGGTTCTGGGAGGACCGGGAACCCAAAGCCCAAAAAGAAAGGCCGAGGAATGGGTAGCACGGCAGTCTGCCAAACAAAGCCTCACCGATGATGAATCCAAAGCCCTGGCCTCAATCAAGGCGGTGCTGGCACGTCCCTGGATGGAGGAAATGGATTGGGAAAGATTGTTGAACCATTGTTTTCAGGCTCTGATCAAACCTCCTTCCGAGCCTTCCATTTTTGGTTCGCCTGAATCCATCCCGCATTTACTTTGGCAGGCCATGGCTGCACTCGCGGAACCCGCCCGGACAGGCTACGCGCTTCCCAAACCCGTTTCTAACGCATCGTTGAAGCCCGTTCTGGAAATGGCCGCCAATCGTCTGATGACAGCTCCTGAGGCAGAGCAGGAGGCGATGCTTCGTATCCTGACCGCACAAGCTCCGCTCGCAGATGAATGTCTGGGGGATGCCATTTTTGAATCCTATCTGGCCAGTTCCAATAAAGCTGTTGTGAGAGCGGGTGCCCAAGCACTCTCCCGACGCTCCCGCTGGCAGAAATTAGTGGAGCAGGCTTGGAAGCTCTCCTCTGACAGTCAAATCATTGTGCTGAATGCTTTGCTCAGAGCTGAAGAGGCCGAAAATCGCCGTGGAATGGATGGCCATGGGGGTCTACGCGATCCGGATCGTGAAACCGATGAAGGTCTTTTTTGGAAGCATTGCCTGCGCACATGTCCCGTGCAGTGTGCTGTAATATGGCAACAACTATCCACACGATCTGCTTACCTTCCTTACCTGCCGTATTTGAAACAGCAGCTACTGCCAGTCATCAAGGCAAAGGCAGATGAGAGAGATCAAAAAACCGATGAGTTTGAGATGAAATCAGATGACTCAATTGGTATCATCCTCAGCCTCCTTGCACCTCCAGCGGATAACTTTAAACTGCTGGAAGAAGGGATAAGCCAAGCGGACTTGATCACTCAGCTAAACCGCCTTTTAAAGCATCCTGGCTATGTCAAACAACGAGGTTTCAACCATTCAGGCGGATCCTCCGTGGAATATGAAAGGCGGCACTTTCTCATTCGTGACGAAGCCAGCCAGGCCTTAAAGCGATTGCAACAATCTGTGCCTGAAAACTTGGTTACGGAACGAATCGTCACACCTACCCAGACTTCTCCCAATGCAGGGCAGCGCGGCAACGATCCTTTTCGTTAAAAAACGCTTCCCGTCGCAGCGTTCACTTCTCTAAGCGCAGCCGCGAAGCCTCCCAAGATCAGGCATGGGTCCACGCCACAATGGTAGCCATGAGTGAGAGTCTCAAATATTCTCAAACTGAGGCCAGAATGTCCTCACTCTTTGGGGCCAACCCACTCAACACCCAGGATTGCAGTTGAGCGCCGCGCCGGGCGGGGTAAAGCTGACATCCCCCGCCATGTCTGACCTTTTGCGCCATCCTCTCTGGGAAGCTGATTCCCTGGGATCTCCCCTGCCCGACAACGACTTCGGTGTCAGCGTCTCGCTGCCGCTGTGGAAGCATGTGGTGGGGTATGAAGAGGGCGACCCGGACATTGTGTCGAAATTCCGCTCCGGCTACCCACGCTTTTGCTGCCCGCCGGCCATCGGCGCGCTGTTTGTGCAGGCGGAAAAGGAGATCGGGCAGGACGGGGAGCGTGCCATCGTTTTTCCGCGTTTGGTTCATGCTCAGAGGTGTCTAGAATTCATCGCTCGTGACGGTTTTTCCGGGCGTGCGGCGGAGTGGCGCGATCAAAAGCTGGGAGTGGCCCTGTTTCCTGCCGAGGCCTATGTGAAAGCGCGCAAGTTCTGGCGCTTTTGTGGCGAGGTGGTGAGCACCCGCCAGGCCGCGCATGTGCTGGGCCAGACGACCAGCAGCACCTCCGCCCAGGCCGGGGCTGCAGCCAGTGCGGCGATCCGCCAACGGTTGGCTGATCTGGCCGGGCAGCAGCCGGAAGACGTCTTTCTTTTCCCCTCGGGTATGGCGGCGAACTATGCGGTGCATCGCATGCTTACCACGCTGCGCCCAGGCTGCCGCACGGTGCAGCTCGACTTTCCCTATGTGGATGTGCTGAAGCTGCAGCAGACCTTTGGCAGCGGGGCTCATTTCCTGCCGCTGATTGAAGAGAGCGAGTATGAGCAACTGCGCATCCTCCTGGCGGGTGAATCTTTGGCCGGACTTTTCTGCGAAGCACCGAGCAACCCCCTGCTGCGCTGCGTGGACCTGCCGCGCCTGCTGGCCATCCGTGCCGAGACGCAGCCGGATGTGCCCATCATTGTGGATGACACCATTTCCACCGTCGTCCATGCCGATGCCTGCCGCGTGGCCGATGTGGTGACTAGCAGCCTAACCAAAAGCTTTTCCGGCGCGGGCGATGTCCTGGCTGGCAGTGTCATCCTGAACCGTGCCTCCCCGCATCATGCCGCCTTTTCCGCCTTCCTGAAGGCACATGCGGACCATGAACTGTGGTTCGAAGACGCCGTGGCGCTGGAGCAAAACTCACGCGATTTTGTCCAGCGTGCCGAAGCCATGAGCCGCAATGCCCTGGCCCTGGCCGAGTATCTGGCCCAGCACCCCAAGGTGGAGCGCGTGTGGCATGCGAAGCAGCAAGGTGGCCCCGGTTATGAATTTGTGCGCCGCGAAGGCGCTGGCTACGGCTGCCTGTTCTCCTTTGTGCTGAAAGATGCCGCCAACACCAGCGCCCGGTTTTACGATGCCCTGCGAGTCTGCAAAGGCCCCAGCCTGGGCACGGACTTCACCCTCGTCTGCCCCTACACCCTGCTGGCTCACTACGAGGAGCTGGACTGGGCCGAAAGCTGCGGCGTGCCCCGCCACCTCATCCGTGTCTCCGCCGGGCTGGAAGACATCGCCGATCTCATCACCCGTTTCGATGAAGCGCTGAACGCCTAACCGAAAGCGCGCCACATGATGCAACACAAAAGCGCAGCACCGAAACCGATGCTGCGCTGTGGGGTTGGGGTTTTAAATGCTCGAGGTTATTGGACTTCGATCCGGCGGGGTTTGGCGGCTTCCTTGAGGGGGAGCTTCAGGGTGAGCACGCCGTTTTCGAGGTTGGCGGTCAGTTTGTCTTCATCCACGGGCGTGTTGAGGCGCAGGCGGAGTTGGTAACCGAGGCCGGAGAGCTCGCGGTGGAGCGTTTTCCAGCCTTCGGGGGTGGCCGACCCGCGCTCGCCACGGATGGAGAGCACATTGTCCTCCAAGTCAATCTTGACGCCGCTCTTGGCGACCCCCGGCAGCTCGACACGGACTTCGTAGGCGTCGGTGTTTCCGATGACGTTGTAGAGGGGTTTTTGTAGGCTTTCGGTCACGCCCACGCTAGGAGTGGTTTGAGTGGCGGTGGAGGCAGGGTTGCAGCAGGTAGCATTCATAAAAAGGTCAGGTCGTTTGTTGAATCGAGGTTGGGTGAAGAAGGGAGGCGGGCGGTGTGCCCGCGCTCCCTGGGGTGAGGGTTAGTTGACTTGGATGAGCTTGGGTTTCCGCTCTTCCTGCTTCGGCAGGGTCACGGTGAGGATGCCATCTTCCATCTTCGCGGCGATAGCATCGGGTCGGACGCTTTCCGGAACGGAGATGGAGCGGCTGAGGCTGTAGGCTTCCTCCTGCCCTTCGGCCTTCGTCTGGCGTTGGGTGGAAACGGTGAGGAGGCGGTCGTGGACCTCGACCTTCACGTCTTCCTTCTTCACGCCGGGAAGTTCAAAACGGGCGTAGTAGTTGTCCTGGTCCTCATAGACATCGGCAGCGAGGCGACCGGCAGCGCCAGGGAGAAATTCACCGAGGAGCTGGCCCACGGCGGGGAAACCAGCAAACGGATGACGCAGCCATTGGTCAAAGTCGGCGACTCGACCGAGATCAAAGGAAGGAGTGTAACGTGCGAGTTTCATAGGTTTGAATGAGTTTGGGTTTGTTGATTGTGTCTGGTTAAGACGGTTAGAGAGTAGTGCATCGTCTGTGCCAAAGTGGAGCATCAGGATTTAATCTGTTGGCAATCAATGGATTGAATGAAATCTATTTTGTAGAGTGGCCATTATTAAAGCCAATTTGGCACTAATATAGAAACCTCCTGTCTCACTCAATGGTCAGAATGACGCAGTGAATAAGCATAAAAAACCCCAGGCCAAATCGGCCCGGGGTTTTTCAAAGAAACGCGGCGGTGAGTGGGGAAATTATTTCCCTGCGGCCAGAGCTGCGGCTTTTTTCTCGGCCTTGCTCTTCATGCGAATGTTCAGGAACTCGACCATGATGGAGAAGGCCATGGCAAAATAGACGTAGCCTTTCTGGAAGTGAACGTGGAAGCCTTCCGCGATCAGCGTGGTGCCGATGAGCAAGAGGAAGGAAAGGGCCAGCACCTTCACGGTCGGGTGTCTGCTGATGAAGTCACTCACCGTGCCGGCGAAGACCATCATGAAGCCGACGGCGATCATCACGGCGATGACCATGACCATGATGTCATCCACCATGCCGACGGCGGTGATGACGGAATCCAGCGAGAAAACGATGTCTAGAATGGCGATCTGGATAAGGATCGAGCTGAGGGCAGCGCGGCCCTTGCTGGCTGTGTGAGCCTCTTCGTGGGCCCCTTCGATCTTGTGGTGAATCTCCTTCGTGCTTTTCCACAGCAGGAACAAGCCGCCTAGGATGAGGATGAGGTCTTTGCCCGAAATCTGATGGCTGAAAACGGCAAAGAGCGGGTTTTTGAGCTGCATGACCCAGGTGATGGAGAGCAGCAGCAAAATGCGGGTGATCATCGCAAAGGCGAGGCCCAGGAAGCGTGCGCGGGCGCGCTCGGCCATGGGCAGCTTATCTACCAAGATGGAAATGAAGACGATGTTATCAATCCCCAGGACGATCTCCATCACCGTGAGGGTGGCGAGCGCGATCCATGCCTCCGGGCTGGAGACCCAAGACATGTCAAAGACATTGGCGGCGAGGAGAGGGAGGAGATCCATAGGTAGTGAGAGGTGGGCCGATGCTAGCGCATCTTGTGCCAACGGCAACGCGGGACACACAGATTCCAGACAAAGGCCGAATGTGTAATGACCAGCGAGTTCGCAACCGGGATGTTTTTTGGATTTACCGAAGGTCGTGAATGGGATGAATATCTGGCCAATGCGACATCACACCCACACTGAAGCAGGCGGCGACGAGGAGAATGAGGATTTCCTTCTCATGCGCCCGCACCCCCAGGATAACTCAGTATGGATCGCCTGCATCGCCGACGGGCAGGGAGGTCGCTTCAATGGGGCCGTCGCAGCTCAGACGGCCTGCACCTCTTATTATGAGCAAGCGGCGCGTCTTTCCAGCCGCGACTTGTTCCATGAAAAGACCCAACAAGACCTCTTCCATCAAGTGGATCAAGCGGTCGCTTTGACGGAAGGTTTCACCACTTTCATTGCGGTGGTCTTCGATCACAGTTCCCTCATCGGGGGTTCGTCGGGAGATTCAAAAGTGTATGCGACGACTCGCCTAGGCAGCATGGAGGAGCTGACCATCCAACAGCGGAAAAATCCACCCGTAGGCAGTGCTGAGGCAGTTTTTGAAATCTTCACGCGGCCTTTGTTTCCGAAGCTTCGACTTTTAATGGTCACGGACGGCGTGTGGAAATATGCAGGTCACGAGAACGTCAAAAACGCTCTCGAAGCAGACGCCTTTTCTGAGGTGGCTTCTGTTTTAAGGGCGGCCACCTTGACCCGATGCGGAACGACTTTGCCGGATGACTTTTCGCTGATCGGAATCGAGCTATAGAGAGACCTATGACCGCTGCTGTTTGTCTGGAATGTGGACGCATGAAAACGGGTGCCTGGAAGGCCTGTCCGGGGTGTCGGCATGTGCCTGAAGGTTTGGAGGATCGGGCGCGGCATCTCATCACGACGGATCATTACTTGAAGCCAGACACGCTGGAGGCGATTTCGCGGGAGATCCAGGCAGGGCAAAAGCCGCAGTTTGTGGACGAGCAAGTGCGCGCGGTGATGGAGCAGTTGGAGCAGATTGACAATGATCCGCGTGAAAAGCGGCGCCTACAACGGGTGAAGCTTCAGGTTCGTCTGGTTTTGATCGCTCTCGGTGCGCTCATCCTGGCCGGGATTTGGCTGTGGGTAAACCGAGGCTGAGGGGCATTTGAAGATTTGCGATTCTGCGACTGTTCACGTTAATCTGCGGACATGAACCGCGATGCCAACCCTGCCCCCACTGAGACCCTGCGTGGGCTGGTGGAGCGGGTGGTGTATCACACGGAAGACACGGGCTACTGCATCCTGAAGGTGATCCCCCAGGGGCGGCGGGAGGCCGTGAGCCTCATCGGCAAATCTCCGCGCGTGGTGGCGGGCGAGCAGTTTGAAGCCGAGGGCCGCTGGGAGGCCACGCGGGACTATGGGCAGCAGTTTAAAGCGGACACGCTGAAGCTGACACGGCCGGACTCGAGCGAGGGCATCGAGAAGTACCTGGGCAGCGGTTTGATCGAAGGCATCGGGCCCGCGTATGCGAAGCGGCTGGTGAAGAAATTTGGCAAAGGCATCTTCGAGATCATCGAGAACGAATCCTCGAAACTGGAAGGCGTGGAGGGCATCGGCAAAAAGCGCCGGCAGGAGATCCGCGAATCGTGGATGAAGCAGAAGTCCGTGCATAACATCATGCTGTTTCTGCATCAGAATGGCATCAGTTCCTCGCGGGCGCTGCGCATCCACAAGACCTATGGAGAAGAGGCGCTGTCCGTGCTGACGACGAATCCTTATCGCCTCGCCCAGGACATCCACGGCATCGGTTTTAAAACGGCGGACAGCATTGCGCATCAGATGGGTGTGGCCAAAGAAGCCCCGGAGCGATTGCGTGCAGGGATCCTGCATGTGCTGGAGACGGCGGCCAGCAGCGGCCACTGCTGCCTGCCGGAAGGGCGCGTCATGGAGCAGACGGCGCAGCTCCTCGGCGCGGCTGATTCGTTGTTGCAGCCAGAGGTGGAAACGCTCATCACCACTTCGCAACTGGAGCGCCATGCGCTAAATGGGCAGAGCTTTCTTTACCTGCCCTACCTGCGTGCGGCGGAGCAAAGCATTGCCCGTTCCATCGCCACCCTGGTTTCTTTCCCGCCCGCTTACCCTCGAATGGATGTGGATGCCGCGATGGCGAAGGCTGCCCAGGATACGGGCAAGGTGCTGGCTGAAAGCCAACAGCGCGCCGTCAAAGAAGCGCTGAAAAATCGCTGCCTCATCATCACTGGCGGTCCGGGTGTGGGTAAGACGACCATTCTGCGTACCATCCTCACGCTGCTGCGGGATCAAAAGGTCAGAATGGTGCTCGCTGCCCCGACGGGCCGCGCGGCGAAACGGCTGAATGAAAGCACCGGCCTGGAGGCGAAGACATTGCATCGTTTGTTAGAATATCAGGGCCTGGGCAACTGGGGGCGGCACAATGGCCATCCGCTGACGGGCGACCTTTTTGTGGTGGATGAGTGCTCCATGCTGGATGCGCCGCTGATGGCGCAGTTTCTCTCAGCCCTGCCAGCGGGGGCGCACCTGCTGCTGGTGGGCGATGCGGACCAACTCCCCTCCGTGGGCCCCGGCATGGTGCTGAATGACCTCATCGGCAGTGGCAAGGTACCCTGCGTGCAACTGACGGAAATCTTCCGTCAAGCCGCCACCAGCCGCATCATCACCAGTGCGCATGAGATCAATCGCGGTCGTGTGCCGGACCTAAAACCGCAGCGGGAGAGCGACTTCTTTTTCCTGGAGACTCAGTCCGCCGAAGAAACCCGCGACCTCATCGTGCAACTGGCGCACCAGCGCCTGCCCGCGAAGTACAAATTTGACCCCATTCAGGACATCCAGGTGCTGACGCCGATGAATCGTCATTTGTTAGGCACGCGCAGCCTCAACGAGGCTCTGCAAGCCGCCCTCAATCCGGCACATGAGATGAAGTATGAACTGGAACGCTTCCAAACGATCTACCGGGTGGGAGATAAGGTGATCCAGACGCACAACAACTACGACAAGGAAGTCTTCAATGGAGACATCGGCCACATCGTCACCATCGAGACAGATCCCCTGAAACTCAGTGTGCGCTTTGAGGGAGATCGCCTGGTGGACTATGAACCTGGGGAACTGGATGAGCTGCAACTGGCTTACGCCCTCACCATTCACAAAAGCCAGGGCAGCGAATTTCCCTGCGTCATCATTCCCGTGAGCACCCAGCACTACGTGCTGCTGGAGCGCAGCCTCATTTACACCGCCGTCACACGGGCGAAAAAGCTGGTGGTGCTGGTGGGGGATGCGCGCGCCCTCGGCATGGCCGTGGGCAGGCAGGAAAGCCGGAAACGCTGGACTGGCTTGAAGGAACTGCTGTGACTACTGGCCGCTGGGCTGGTAAGTTCCGGAGGTGGTGACCTTGCTGAGAAACTCACCCACCAGGAATAAAGAACCGGTGACCAGCACCCGCTCAGGGAATTGACGCGCGACCTCGTAAGCATCGTCCAGGCTGCGGGCCTCCATGGATTCGATGTCGCCTTCGGCATCCGCCATGGCTTCGGCCAGCGCTTCGGAAAGGGTCTCCACGGGCACGGAGCGCGGGGATTGAAAAGGGGTGAGCACCCAGCGTTCCGCGATCTCGGCCAGGGGCCACATCACGTCCACCAGATCCTTGCCCGTCGATCCGCCGAAAATGATGGTGGCTTTTTTGCCGGGGAACTCCGTCTTCCAGGTCCAGGCCAGAGCCAGGGCCGCATCGCCATTGTGGGCTCCGTCCACGATGACGTGGCCTTCTTCCAACTGATGAAAACGCCCGGCCCAGTGGACCTTTTGCAGCGCTGACTCTAGCACGACGGCGGGCACGCGGATGCCTGCCTCCCGCAGTCCCTCCAGGGCCAGCGCAGCATTCCAGGCCTGATGAGGTCCCATGAGACCTAACTTCACATTCGACAAAGGACCATCCACCAGGGTGAAAGGGGCCTTCAGGGACTTGGCGGTGCGCTCGATCACTTTCAGGGCCGACTCCTCCTGCGGGGCCGAAACCACGGGCACGCCCTGTTTGATGATGCCTGCCTTTTCACCGGCGATCTTGGCGATCGTATCACCCAGTTGCTCCCGGTGATCCAGGCCGATGCGGGTCAGCACGCTGACCTCGGGTGTGATGGCATTCGTGGCATCCAGGCGGCCACCCAGGCCCGTCTCCAGCACCACCCATTCATTGCCGCGCAGGCGAAACCAATCCAGCGCCAGGGCCAGGGCGATTTCAAAAAACGTCGGGTGCGGATTCCAGTCGGCCACCAGGGTGCGGATCTTGGTCAGGCCTGCTTCCAGTTCCTCATCGGAGATCTCACGCTCAGCATCGCGGATGCGTTCGTTGAAGCGGATCAAATGCGGGGAAGTAAACAGGCCGGCATTGATGTCGGACTCCTTTAAAATGGCGTGCATGAAGGCACAGGTGCTGCCCTTGCCATTGGTGCCCGCCACGTGGATGAACTTCATGCCCGCCTGCGGCAATGCCATGGCTTCCAGCAGCTTATGGACATTCTCGAGGCCGAGTTTGATGCCGTAAAGTTGCGTGCTGTAGAGCCAATCGAGTGCGGGTGTGGACATGAATGAGGTAGGTGCCTCAACAAAGCCTGCTTTTGGCCTTTGGCAGCTAGGTTTTTAAGATTTCCCAAACTCATGCCCCAGCACCGCCAAGGCAGAGACCACGGCAGTTTCGGCGCGTAAAATCAGGGAGCCGAGCGTCACGGGGATGAAACCATGCTGCTGGGCCAGGGCCTCCTCGGCCGGGGTGAAATCTCCCTCAGGACCGATGGCGATGTAGGCCTCGCGATGACCGCTGGCGATGCCGTGCAGCGTGCGGCTATGCTCGCTGAGGGCGGGCAGGACCTTGAGGCTACCTTGGGGCAGGCTGGCGATCACTTGGGCAAAGGGGCGGGGTTTTTCCAATCGGGTGACGAAGGGGGTGTGGCACTGCTTAGCGGACTCGATCATGTGGCGGCGCCATTTGGCCATCTTTTTGTCCAGATGCTCGCCCGCGAGATGCACCACGGTGCGCTCGGTGACGAGGGGTTGAATGCTGGCTGCGCCCAGCTCCACGGCTTTCTCCAGCAGCCACTCAAAGGGCTCGGCCTTGATCATGGCGGGCAGCAGATGGATGCGATAGGGCAGGGGCTCATGCCGGGTCTCGGAGGTAGGGCGTAACTGGACGCTGCTCTTGCTCACCACCGTGATCACGGCCTGGGCCACGCGACCTTCGCCATCGAAGACTTCCACCGCATCTCCCACCTGCCTGCGCAGCACCCGGGCGCAGTGCGCGGCCTCGTCCCCAGTCAGGCTGAGGGCATCTGGCTTCCATTCGGAGGCGGGAAGATAAAAACGGCTGAGAGACATGGTCGCACTTTGGCCGGAGATGGCGGCAGGGCAAATGCTGTCACTCCGCACCCAGCCGGATGGCCACCACCTTTTCCGTATCCCGCGCATACAGGATGCCGTTGGCAAAGGCGGCATGGCTGCGGTGGCTGGAGCGCAGGATCTGCACGGTGGCCACTTGATCAAACTTATCTGGGGAGGCTTTGACGATCCACAACTCGCCCTGCTCCGTGACCACGAGAAGCTGATCCGCCACCCGAAGCAGCGTGCCGCCGGGGATGCCCGGAGAGTCCCAACAGACCTTGCCTGTGGCCACCTCGATGCAGCGCAGCGTCTGCCCCGTTTCCTGGCGACCCTCGAAGCCGTATAGATGCCCGTCTTTAAAAACAGGTGTGCTGTAGTGGCAGTCCAGCGTCTTTTGTTTTTGCCACACCGCCTCAAAAGCAGGCTGTTGAAACGGTGTGATCTTGAAGAGATTCGCCCCTACGCCATACCCGGCGGAGACAAACCACTGGCCCTCCCCGCAGGGCACGGGAGTCGCAGCATTCACAGAGGCTTCCATGCTGGCGCGCAGGGGCAGGGAATCGAGCACAAAACCGGTCTCTGGATTGATTAACCAAAGTTTGTTACGCATCCAGGCCAGCACGGTTTCGCCCAGCATCACCGGGGAGGCATAACCAGCTTCATCTTCCACACTGTTCCAGACGAGTTTGCCCGTTTGGGTATCCAGCGCGATGAGGCCCGCAGGTTTGTCGTCCAGGCTGCCACCCGCGGCGATGATGACTTTTCCCGCCACCACCAGAGGGGAGGGTGCACGGCCAAAGAAACCCGGCTGCGAGTTCACGGCAGAGGCGGTGTCATAGGCCCACAGTTCCTTGCCCGTCTCCAGATCCAGCGCTGTGACGCGCCCCTCGGGACCATGGGTGAAGACCTTCCCCTCCACCACCGCGGGCACGGCGCGTGGGCCGTTGTCAAAACCGAAGCTGTCCACGTAGTCGGTCACATAGGTGGTGCGCCACAGGGGTTTGCCCGTCTTGGCCTCCACCGCTTCCGTGGTCATGTCACTGCCTTCGCGGTGAAAGAGGATCACCTTGCCGCCGCTGACGACGGGGCCGGCAAATCCCGCCCCGACCGATTTTTCCCAAAGCTGATCCGGCGCACTCTTGAAGGGACCTTTTAAAGCAGGCTCTTCCGCTGCTGCGATGCCATTGCGCTGAGGACCGAGAAACTGAGGCCAATCCGCCGCCAGCAAAGGCGACAGGCTGAGCCCGCAAAGAGGAAGAAGGAAAACAAACCGCATGGGATACCATACGCCGCGCGCCCACTGCGCCAGCACAAAGCGTGTTGGGATGAATGCGAATGGCCGATTTGTCCCAAAATTTGTCTGTTAGCTCTCAGGCGAAAGTCGGTACTCTTCCATTCAACCATGAAGACGTCCCTTTTACTGCTGCTGACCTCCGGGCTGACCCTGGGCAGCGCCCATGCCAAGGAATTGGTGGGGGCTTACACCCCGGCCTCCGAGATCTGCCCCACACCGGAAGAGGCACGGGCAAAGATGACCGTTCCCGAGGGCTTTGAGGTGCGCTGTTTTGCCCATGAGCCGATGGTGCAAAATCCCGTGGCCATGACCTGGGATCATCGCGGCCGCCTGTGGGTGGTAGAAGCCTACGAATACCCGAATGGGTCCGAACATCCCGCGCCGTTTGGCGGTGAGGTGAAAGATGACAAATACCATCCTCTGCCTCAGACCAAGGGGGCGATCCCGAGGGATCGTGTCATCATTCTGGAAGACACCGACAACGATGGCGTGGCGGACAAGCGCACGGTTTTTGTCGAGGGTTTAAACCTCGCCAGCGCCATCCTGTGCGGGGACGATGGTATTTATGTGGGCCAGCAACCGCACCTCATTCATTTTCGTGATGCGGATGGCGATGACAAACCCGAGGCCTGGCGCGTGTGCCTCACGGGCTTTGGCCGCGAAGACACTCATGAGCTGGTGAACAGCTTCACCTGGGGCCCGGACGGCTGGCTTTACATGACCCACGGGGTCTTCACCAACAGCAAGGTGCGCCGCCCCGGGCAACCGGAAAAAGAGGGCTTTAAATTTGATGCGGGCATTGGGCGCGCGCGGATGCTGCGAGGGCAGACATCATCATCCACCAAACATGAAAACGGGCAGGCAGGAGTGCCCGCCTCACCTTGGGAGTTCGAGGTCTTTGCCGATGGCACCAGCAATCCCTGGGGTTGCGACTACGATGCGGCGGGGAATTTTTTCATCAGCGCCTGTGTCATTGACCACTTCTTCCACATGGCTCCCGGTGGCATCTATGTGCGCCAAGGTGGTGCACCAGAGAACCCCTACTCCTATGAGCTGATTCCCAGCATCGTGAAGCACAAACACTTCCGCGCCGCCTATGCCGGCGTGCAGATTTATCAGGGCGGTGTCTATCCGGCTGACACACATGGCCATGCCTTCATTGGCAACATCCATGACAACGCCATCCATGAGGAGGTGCTGACACCTGTGGGTGCCACCTTCAAGTGCGAACCCCGCCGCGACTTCCTGCGTGCTAACGACGGCTGGTTCCGTCCCGTTTCCACCCAGACTGGGCCTGATGGAAACCTGTGGGTCATGGACTGGTGCGACAAGTATCCCTGCTACCAAAATGCCAAGGCGAACCCTGAAGGCGTGGACCGGGACCGGGGCCGGATCTGGCGGGTCGAATACGTGGGCGGGGCCCAAGCCGGCTCCGATCACTCATCCCGACCTCAGACGGATCTCGACCTGAAAAAACTCTTCACGGCGGATCTGGTGAAGACCCTGGAACATCCGAACAACTGGATGCGGCGGATGGCGAGGAGGATGCTGGTGGAAGCCGATTCTTTGGGCGATCAAAGGAAACTCCTGGAAGATCGCATTGCCAAGGGTGGTAGCGATCCCTTTACTCGCGAAGCCTTCTGGACCCTGATGATTCGCCAGGACTTTTCATGGGCCAAGCGAACGGTCCCGGATGGCAGCACTCCCGCTTCGTTTGTCAGGCACCCAGATCCCGTCATCCGCAATTGGGTAGCCCGCTGGCTGGCGGACGCCTATCGCCCATGGGAAAGCAACAATCTGGCCGAGATAGCACGGCAGAGTGATGCGGCGGGATTGCACAATGTCGCCTACGCCGCCCGATACATGTTCAGTCAATCCACTGCCAATCAAATAAGGCGCGGATGGACCATGCCTTATGGGGTTATTGAACCAGCTTTGTCTGTGATCGTCAAATCAGAGGCGGCAAAGAAAGATCCCCTCGTAGCTTTTGCCGTCTGGATGGCCATGGAACGGGACTTTGATAGCATGGCCGGTCCCTGGCTCGACTGGCTGGCGAAAGAACCTATGAAGTTGACCATCCTTTATCAAAAGGCCATGCGCCGCCTGTGCGACACGCGGAAGGCGGAGAACCTCGATCTCGCCCTTGAGTTCTGTCAAAAGATCGCGGCTCATGACACACTGCTGGCACAGGCACTCGAAGGCCTGGTGAAAGGCCAGGAAGGCGGCATCATCAAACCGACGTTGGATGCCTCCGCCAGTCTCTCTGAATGGCGTAACCATAAGGATGACAAGGTGAAGGCCCAGGCGCAGCAGCTTTCCGTTCTGTGGGGTGACCCCGAAGCGATTGGTCAGGTGGTGCAGACCTTGCTCGACGGCAAGCAGTCTGTCAGCGCGCGTCGGGCAGCTTTGCAGTCTTTGCGTCAGGTCAAAACGGAGGCCGCCAAGGCAGGCTATGCGACGCTGATGAAAAACAAACCTGCGCCTGCCCTCATGATTGAGGCCATGCGCGCGGCGGTGGATCTGGGGGGCGACGCCTTTGCCCAG
Organism: Prosthecobacter algae; assembly: GCF_039542385.1. NCBI lineage: Bacteria > Pseudomonadati > Verrucomicrobiota > Verrucomicrobiia > Verrucomicrobiales > Verrucomicrobiaceae > Prosthecobacter > Prosthecobacter algae. The sequence goes on from NZ_BAABIA010000002.1 coordinate 659,670, forward strand.
GATGCCCTGGGTTTGTGGAAGGCGCTGAATCCGCAGGAGCGCATCGCCACGGCGGAGTCGCTGGCTTCGCGGCCCGTGTGGTCGCGCGCTTTGCTGGAGGCCATGGCCGCAGGCACGGTGGCGCGCGGGGATCTGCCCATGACGGTGGCGCGGTCTTTGACGAACCATTCAGACCCGCAGATCAAAACCCGCGCGGGGGAAGTCATCGGCGTGTGGAAAGACTCCTCGGAGGATGTGAAGGCCCTCATTGCCGCGAAGAAAAAAGCCGCTCTGACGGGCGAGCCGAACCTAGCCAATGGCAAGCTGATGTTCCAGGCCACCTGCATGGTCTGCCATGAGTTCCACGGGGGTGGCCAAAAGGTGGGGCCAGACCTCATCGGCAGCGGACGCAGCAATCTGGATGCCCTTTTGGCCAATGTCATTGATCCCAACCAGATCATCGGCAACGGCTATGAAAACATCATCGTGGCGACGAAGGATGGCCGCACCCTCGCCGGACGAATGGTGGAGGATACGCCCAGCCATGTGAAGCTGCTGGGCGCAGGCGGGGCCGCGCAAACGGTGTCGCGTGATCAGGTGGCCACTCTGACGAATACGAAGCAGAGCCTCATGCCCATGGGTTTTGGGGCGCTGCCGGATGAGATGTTCCGGGACATGATCTGGTACATCCTAGCGCCACCCGAAGAGGGTCCGCTGACGAAAGAGAAAAAAGACCTGCTCACTCGTGGGGTCGAAGCCGCTCCGGCTACCCCAGGCAAGCCCAAGACTAACTGGCGCGCGATTGACTGGGAAAGCGTGAGTTTGTGGAATCCGGACTGGAAGGTGGACGCGCCCGATTTCGAGCGCACTCCGGTGAAACTGGCGGACTACTACGGTCGCAGCAATGTCCTGATGTTTCACCCCTTTGAGGACCGCAAGAAACCCGCCAGCTTTGAGCGTATACTCAACGTCGCACCGGGAAAAACGCGCCTGCGTTTCGCTGTGGCGGCGGATGACCGGGGAGACTGGAAACTCGTCGCCCGGGTGAACGGCCAGGTGGTCAAAGAAATGACCGTGGACCATGAGAAGCCGCGCTGGAAGGAGGTGGCGGTGGATCTCAGCCCCTTCACGGGACAAAAAATCACCGTGAAGTTGGAGGCCCAGGCCACCGACTGGCACTTTGAGTTCGCCTACTGGCACGAAATAAAGATTGGAGACTGATTTTTCGAACAACTTTGAGCAGAAATGCGTCCATTGACGGCTCAAGTGCCGGGGAATGGACGTATTTCGGAAAACTTCCGCCTGCGGGCTTGACTTCCCGCCTGCCAGTTGCTTCAACAGTTGTCCGACTAAATCATCATGCCTGCCTTTCTCCGAGCTCACGATAAAGGAGTGGAGTACTCACTCGAGGACTTCACTCTCCTGGGCCGCAGCCCGGATGCGACGATTCGGCTCACGGATGCAGGCGTTTCCCGGCAACACGCCACCATCCGCCGGGATGGCAATCTTTACTGGGTTTCGGACCTCGGCAGCGCCAATGGCAGCTTCGTCAACGACGTGGCGGTGACCACGGCACGCGCCCTCCGCCATGGCGACCGCATCCAGCTGGGCACCTGCATCTTCATTTTCGAAACAGACGAGGGCGACCACGTTCAAAACACCGGCAGCGGCACCCAGATGCTGCACACCATCGCCCTGCCCATGCGCACGGTGAAGGCGACCCTTTTGGTGGGAGACTTGCGCAACTTCACCAGCATCTCCGCCCAGCTCAGTGCGGAGCAGGTGGCCACCATGCTGCGGGAATGGTATGCGGACTGCGAGCGCATCCTGAAACCCCGTGGGGCGATCATTGATAAATTCATCGGCGATGGCGTCTTCGCCTACTGGGTGGGAGACAGCGAAGAAATGCGCAGCCAAGCCACCGAGGCCGCGCGCCTGCTGAGCAGCCCGGAAGCTAGCGAATCTCCCGTGCGTAAAATGATGCGCGACGAGATGAACATGGAAGTCTATTGCCACGTCGGCCTGAACATCGGCGATGTGGCCCTGGGTGCCATGGGCCGTGGGGTCAACACCGCCGTCGGTGAAGCCGTGAACGTGACCTTCCGCATCGAGAGCCTCACCCGCAAGCTCCAGGTCCCAGTCCTGGCCGGTTCTTCCTTCGTTGAAGGCTGGTCCGAAGGTGCCAAAGAGTACAAAAACGTCGGCATCCACGCCGTTAAAGGCCAGCCTGAGCCCGTGGAAGTGTACGCCCTGGTGGAAAGCAATCCGGTGCTGTCCTAGCTCCTGCTGAAAACGGGCCGAGTCGCGAGCTATGACCCCCACCCCGGAACTCCGCAACGGCCAGCGCCTGGCACCAGCACTACCCAGGATCATGTTCCAGCGGTGGGAGCAGCTCCTTTTTCTGCATTGGAAAATGGACCCGGCGCTGATCCAGAAGACCCTGCCGGAGGGGCTGACGGTGGATACCTTCGATGGCCACGCCTGGGTGGCGGTGGTGCCTTTTTTCATGCGCGGCATTCGTCCGCGTTTTCTCCCCACGGTACCTGGCCTCAGCGATTTTTTAGAGCTGAATCTCCGCACCTATGTGCACGATGCCCAGGGACGGCCTGGGGTGTGGTTCTATTCGCTAGATTGCCATCAGGCCATTGCCGTGTGGATCGCCCGCACCTTTTTCCACCTACCTTACCAGAGGGCGCGAATGAGCCAGCACGTGAGCCCGGATGGCGGCGTGACCTACACGTCCCAGCGGCTGGGGCAGGACCACACCGCGACCTTTCGCTATCGTCTGTCACAGGAGACCCGCGAGGCTGAACCTGGGAGCCTGGATTTCTTCCTGACGGAGCGTTACCTGCTGTTTTCCCAAACACCCAGTGGGCTGCGCCTGGGGCGGGTACATCACCGCCCGTATCCTCTCTCGGAGGTGACCTTGGACGAGTGGGATGCGCAACTCTTCGCCCTCAATGGCCTGCCGGTGCCTGCCACGCCGCCAGACCACATCATCGGCTCTGCGGGGGTGGATGTGTGCATTTACCCGCTGCAAAGCTTTGCATGAAGGGTTGCAAGATTTAGGCTGGGCCTGGGTTTCCTCTACCACCATGCAAGACCGCCGCTCCTTTCTGAAAAATGCCGCCCTCATCGGCGGTTCTCTCGCCCTCAGCAGCACCCCGGCCCTGGCGGCCAAGGCTCGCCCGAACAAGCTGTGCTTTTTCACCAAGCACCTCCAGGGCCTGTCCTATGATGACATCGCCAGTCTGGCTGCGGAAATGGGCATGGACGGCATCGAGGCCCCCATCCGCCCGAAAGGCCACGTGGAGCCCGAAGCCATCGAGACAGAGCTGCCGAAGTTTGTCGAGGCCTTGAAAAAGCAGGGGCTAGAACTCACCATCATGACCTCCGGGATCAATGAAGTGAGTGCCGAACAGCACACGGAAAAAGTCCTGCGCACCGCCGCCGCCCTGGGCGTGAAGCGCTACCGCATGAACTACTTCAAGTACGATCTCACCCAGCCTATCTGGCCGCAGCTCCAGGAGATCAAACCGAAGATCAAGGACCTCGTCCAGCTCAGTTCCGAACTGGGCATCCAGCCCCTGTTTCAAAACCACTCCGGCAAGGACTACGTGGCCGCGCCCATCTGGGACATGTACTCCATCATGCGCGAGTACACGCCGGCGCAGTTCGCCTTCGTGTTTGATATTTTTCACGCCACTCTCGAGGGCGGTTACTCCTGGCCAATGAATGCCAAGCTCACCGAAGGGCACTGGGGCAGCGTTTATTTCAAGGACTTCCAATGGAAGGGCCGCAAGGCCGAAGGCTGCCCGCTGGGCCAGGGGCAGGTGAGTCCAGACTTTGCTAAAATGGTCGTCAAAAACGGCTACTCCGGCCCCATCTCCCTGCACGTGGAGTACCTGAAAGGCGATGCCAAAAGCCCCGCCGTGCTCAAGGAATTCCGCGAGGCCCACCTGCGCGACCTGAAGGTGCTGAAAGAGTGGATGGGGTGGAGCTGATCCCCTGCCCGGCTGTGCGCGGAGGTTGCGCAACGGAATGCGTTGAGCCATAGGAGGCTCGACGCATGGGCAAATCCAGGAAACCGAAGAACCAAACGCTCCAATTGATCAGCCACTGGCTGGTGTATGCGCTGTTTCGCTGCATCGAATGCCTGCTGTGGCTGCTGCCGGTGGAGATGGTCTGGTACCTGGGACGCATCCTGGGCACCATTGGCTTTTACGCCTCGCCGAAGTATCGCAACTTGGCCAAGCACAACCTGCGCATCGCTTTTGGCCGCGAGAAAAAGGAGCACTGGATCCATCACACGGCCAAGGCCCACTTTCAGTCCCTGATCTCCAATGTCCTGTGTGGCTTTAAGCTGCCGATGATGAGCCAGGCCGAGGTGGAAAAGCGGGTCACAGTGGAGGGCATCCACCACACGCATGAGGCCATGGCGGCGGGCAAGCCCATCCTCTACCTCGTCTGCCACCTGAGCTGCTGGGAGATCCTCACCCAGGTGCCGTCCCTGTTTGTGTTCGGTCGCCAGCCAGCCACGGTTTACCAGCCGCTGCGGAACCCGTTTTTGAATGCCCTGCTTATCCGCCGGCGGCGCAAGCTGGGCTACACGCTTTTTGATCGCCAGGATGGTTTCACCGGCCCCATGAAACACATGAAGGAAGGCGGCTGCCTGGGCGTGCTGGTGGATCAGCACGCGGGCGACCACGGCGTGTGGGCTCCGTTTTTTGATCGGCTCGCCTCAACCACACCCATCGCGGCCATGATGGCCCATCGCGCCCGTGGGGTGCTGATGCCCCTGGCCATCTACGATGACGGCCCTGGCCGCTGGCGCATGGTGTGCAGCGCCCCCGTGGTGTCCCCTGAGGCCAAGCAGACGGTGGAAGGCCTCACCACGGAGATGAATCGCCGGGTGGAGGAGATGGTGCGTCGCCAGCCAGAAAACTGGTTTTGGGTGCACAATCGCTGGAAGCTACCGAAACCCCGCTTCCTCCTGCACGACTACAAACGCGGCATCGCCTTCCCCGCCGGGTACGATCCCGCCCGTCTGCAGCCCTTTGAGCTCCTGGTGCGCTCCCCGAACTGGCTGGGCGATGCCTGCATGGCCTTCCCAGCGGTGCGTGCCATGAAGGCGGGCCGTCCGGACCTGAAGCTGACCGTCTTTGGCCCGGAAAAACTCCGCGAGCTGTGGGAATCCCAGCCCGAGGTGGATCGCTACATTGGCAAAGACAACAAGGAGGGCCTCTTCAGCGTGGCCCGTCGCATCAAAAAGACCGGTGTCCGTTTTGATGCCGCCATCCTGCTTACCAATTCCACCCGCAGCACCCTGGAGTTTTGGCTCGCTGGCATCCCGCGCCTCGTCGGTTACAAAGGTTCCCTGCGCTCCCGCCTGCTGACCCAGATCATCAAGGAGCCAAAGAAAGTCGAAGGCCCGCCCATGCACCACACCTTGCGTTACCTGCATGTGGCACGCAGTTGCGGAGCGCAGACGGATGGCTGGGATGCCGTCCTGCCTGTGAATACCCTGCCCGCAGGCGGCCCCCTGCGCATCGGCATCTGTGCCGGGGCGGAGTACGGCCAGGCCAAACGCTGGCCCATGGACCGCTTTGCCGCCGTGATGAAACAGGTGTCCGTCGGCCATCCGCAGATCGAGTGGGCCTTCTTCGGTGCTCCTGGTGAAGCAGCAATGGGGGAGCAGCTTTCTCAAATGGTCGGCCCTCAGGTCCCGCATGTGAATCTGGTGGGGAAAACCAAGCTGTCTGGCCTCATCGAGCAACTGCGCACCTGCACGCTCCTGGTCACCAACGACACTGGCACCATGCATCTGGCCGCTGCCCTAGGCGTGCCCACGGTGAGCATCTTTGGCTCTACCGAGCCCGTGCTTACGGGTCCACTCGGCCCCCAGCACACCGTCATCCGCCACCACGTGCCGTGCAGCCCCTGCTTCAAACGCGAGTGCCCTTTTGGCCACTACGACTGCATGACCCTCGTCACGCCGGAGCAGGTCGCTGCGGCGGTCGAAAAGAGGCTGGCCCAAACGGCCTGAGAGCGGGATGCCGACCTTCGTTTTTTCCTAGGCCCCTTCAGATGCGTCCGGGGGTGTGCCTCTGCCCTTGCCTCCGGGCTTATCCTCGCCATCTCTGAGGGTCCGCACGCATGACCTGGCTCTACCCATTTCTCAAAAAGCTCCGCGCAGTCGCCCATCGGGTACGCACGTGGCCATTTCTGGGGCGGTCGGCCTTTTCCCTGGCGCTGCTGGTCATGATCCTCTTGGCCACCCAGGGACATCACCTGGATCATCCCCCCGAAGTCGCCGGTTACGACATTCAGGCGGGCAAGCTTGTCGCCCAGCAGGGTGTGGGCCCCGCCGGACCGGTGCTGAAAACGGTGAGCTTGCTGCTGCCCTACCTGGATAGCTGGATGCTGGTGGGCGGTGCCGTGTATCTTTTCATTCTCCTCCGCCAGTGGGGAAATCCGCCCAAGCTGGTCTTTCCCTCATGGGTGGCCTCCATTTCAGTGGCCGCATGGGCCATCAGTTCAGACATTGCCCACCAGCTCGGGGCCATGCAGATGACGGAAATGGGCGAGCCCCTGGCCATGACGGCCTACTGGATGAAGATGGTGATGATCTACGTCGCCTGCATCTGTGTGCCGCTGCTGATCCACTACTACGTGCGCAGCGGCGCGCTGGAGCGCTACACCCTGCGCACCTTCCTGGCTCCCCTGGTTTTCTGCTTTGTCGCGTTCTGCTCCCTGTGGATCATTATGGATCTGCTGGACAACCTGAAGGAATTCCAGGATGCCAAATCGGGCCTGGGCCGGGTGGTGAAGTTTTACTTCAGCATCGTGCCCTTCATTTTTGTCTCGGTGATGCCCGCCTCCCTCCTGCTGGCGGTGCTTTACACGCTGACCAAAATGTCCCGCGCCAATGAGATCGTGGCCATGCTCAGCGCCGGGCGCAGTGTGGGGCAGATCTTGCAGCCCATCTTTGTGGTGGTGATCACCGTGGCGACGATGAGTCTGGCCGCCAATTACCACTGGGCCCCGCGTGCCGAAGGCAATCGCGAAGCCGTGATGCGCGCCCTGGGGGCGAAACAAAAGGATTCCATCATGGCCTCCTCCGTCCTGCACCGGGATCCCGTGACGGACCGCGTGTGGTATGTCGCCTCCCTGCCCTTCTCTCTCCGGGGCGAACGCCTGCGCGGCGTGCAGGTGCGGGAAGTGGGCAAAGATGGCAAAGTGGCCCACGTCATCCATGCGGACTCCGCCATGTGGTGGCCCGGCGGGCTGTGGCGCTTTTACGATGGCCAGGAAGTCTTCTATGCCGATGACAAGCCGACCGAGATCAAACCTTTCCCCCTGGATGCCGAAGGCCGCCATTCACTGGAGGTGAAGAACTTTGAAGAGACGCCCTGGGGCATGGTCAGCTATGCTCTCAAGCCTGACTACATGGGCGTGCCGGAAATCGTCTCCTACCTGAAGGCCCATCCGAAGGACAGCCCCGAGCGACTGGCCCCCTTCCAGGCGCATTACTACCACCGCTTTGCCATGCCCTGGCAGAGCTTTGCCCTGGCCCTGGTGGCAGCCCCCTTGGGCATCGCCTACTCCCGCCGTGGCGCAGTGGGCGGCATCGCAGGCTCCATCTTCATTTTCTTCAGCATCCTGTTCCTAAACAACCTGTGCCTGAACCTGGGCAAAGGAGGGCATCTCCCCCCCTGGTTCAGCCCCTGGATTCCGCATCTTTTGTTCGGCGTCCTCGGCGTGCTGCTGCTGCACTACCGCTCCCAGAATAAGGACCTGCCCAAGCTTTCCCTGGGCTTCCTCAGCAAGCGCAAGGTGCAGCTCGCCCGGCCCCGCAACAGGTCTGCCGCCTAACTCCGTTCTCCGCTCCCGATGATCCAGAACTGGTCCATCCGCTCACGCTCCCACCAATGCGCCCTCTCCGGGCGCCCTTTCGTGGAAGGCGAGGTGTTCCACACCGCCATCTACTTCGATCCTGAGACTGGCGGCTACCTGCGCCGCGATGTGGGCCTGGACGCCTGGAAGGCGGAGCTGGCCGAACGCACCCCCATCGCCTACTGGCGCACCACCTACACGCCTCACGTCACCGAGCAGCGGCCCGAAGTCACCAGCAAGGAAAGCGCCATGGCCCTGCTGCAGCGTTTTGTCGAAGAAGACGAGCCGCAGACCGAAGATGCCCGCTACATCCTAGCCCTGATGCTGGAGCGCAAACGCATCCTCAGCCCCACGGCCTCCAAGGAGACGGAGCAGGGCAAGATGCTCTTTTACGAGAACAAGAAGACCAGCGAAGTCTTCATGATCCGCGACCCCGAACTGCGGCTGGACGAACTGGCCCAGATGCAGGACGAGGTGGCCATGCTCCTCGGTTTCGGTGGCCCTGCGGCCGAGGCGGCCAAAGTCGCCGGCATGAAATTCACGGCGGAAGGCAAACTGGAAAAAGCCGACGCTCCCGAAGCCAAGACAAAAGCCGCCGCACCCTCCGATACTCCGGCAGAAGACGCTGTGAAGGAAGCCGACGCCGAAGACGAAAACTCCGCTCCTGAAGAAATCGCCGAGGTCCCTGACGCCGAATCTGCTGAAAGGGAAGAAGACCGTGAAGAAGAGACTCAGGACGAGGCTAAGGCGTAGCTCCGCCTAACCATCTTTAGCGAAACGCGACCAGGACGATCTCGCCGAAAAGTAGCCCGCACAGTCCCTGTGCGGATAGCTGCCTCGAAGCCCTGGGCAATCACTCTTTTCCAGCCTCATCGCGCCGATGGCACCCTGTGCATGCGTCTTCGGTCAGGCGCAGGTCTGTGACCCAGCGACACTGCTATCCGCTCAGGGACTGAGCGGGCTACTTTAAGGCCGCGACGGACACATCCGACTTACGATCAAGCAGCGACCTTGTTAGCTTGGTGGCCTGACATCGAAATTTGCAGGAACCATCCACCCACAAAAAACCCGCGTCCCTGAGAAGGAACGCGGGTGAAAAACGGCGGGCTTTTAAACTCAGTCGACGATCTCAAAGATGGCCTCGACTTCCACGGCGGCCCCGGTGGGAAGCTGGGCGAAGCCGAGGGCGCTGCGGGCGTGGTAACCATCGCCATCCTTGCCAAAGATCACGTGCAGCAGATCGGAGGCGCCATTGATGACGAGGTGCTGATCCGTGAAGTCCTGGGTGGAGTTCACGCAGCCGAGCACCTTGATCACGCGCAGACCATCCAGCGTACCGTGAGTGTTCCAGACGGATTTCAGGATCTTCTCCACGCAGTTGCGGGCGGCCTGGTAACCTGCGTCCACGGTGGTGCCATCGCCCAGCTTGCCCTTGAGGTCACTGACGTGGCCGGAGGTGATGAGCTGGTTGCCAGACTTGATGCAGAGATTGAGGTAACCGGGAGTCTGCTTTTCAAAGACGATTCCCTGGGCTTCGGCGTTTTTTTGGTAGGACATGGTGGGATGGTGAGGGTGCGAAATGAGGCAGGCTTGGAGGGAGGTCAAGAGGTCAAGGCACGGCTGTCAAGAAAGGGTCAAGAGAGGTTACTTGGGTATGGAGATGGAGGTCAAGGGGTCAAGGGGTCAAGGGAAGGTCAAGAGGGAGAGCGGATGCCCGTCACCTTTTTGACCTCTTGACCATTGACCCTCTTGACTGCTGACCACGTCAGCCGAGCGCACTCATCATCTCCTCAAGCTTCGCCTTCTTCTCTTTCCAGTCGGCTTTCCGCTGCTGATGCTCATCCAGCACTTTCTGCGGGACTTTGGCGGTGAAGTTTTCATCCGCGAGCTTGGCGCAGACTTTCTGGAGTTCGGAGTTGGCCTTGTCGAGTTCCTTGGTGATGCGGGCGCGTTCAGCTTCCACATCAATGAGGCCGTCGAGCGGCAGGTAGATTGTGCCCAGCGGGGTGAGCGCGCTCGGCGTGCCTTTCGGCGCGGCGTAGGCGGCATCCACATCCAGGGGTTCGGCATTGAGCAGGATGCGCAGGACTTCGATCTCGTGCGCGGGCAGCTCGCTGTTCGGCTTGAGGACGAAGCGCACCTTCTTGGTGATGTTGAAGCTGCTCTTCAGGCCACGGCCCAGGTTGACGGCTTCATACTTTTCGTTGGCCGTTTTTTCGTCTTCCGGCAGGATGCCAAAGTAGGCGAGTTCATCGGCGTCCAGAGGCTTCGGCCAGGGGGCGAACATGATGCTCTTGCCACCCTGGTTTTCGGGCAGGTCTTCATTGAAGCCCATGCCGTGCCACAGCTCTTCGGTGATGAAGGGCAGGAAGGGATGGAACAGGCGCAGGGTGTTGCCCAGCACGAAGTCAATCACGGCCAGGGTGTTGGCCTTGCGCTGATCATGGAGCACTGGCGTCCCGCCTGTGTTTTCTGAAGCCACAGGCGGGACGCCTGTGCTCCATAAGACAGATTTGGAAGCCTCCACATACCAGTCGCAGTACTCGCTCCAGAAGAAGCGGTAGAGCGTGCCGGTGGCATCGCTGAAACGGTACTCTTCCAGGGCGGTGGTGACTTCGGCAATGGCGGTGTTCAGGCGCAGGAGGATCCATTTGTCATCGCTGCTGAGCAGCTCTGGATTGATCTCCGTCTCCGTGCTGCCGCCCTGCATCTGGCGGAAGCGCGAGGCGTTCCACAACTTGGTGCAGAAGTTGCGGCCCAGCTCCACGTTCTTCTCGTCGAAGGCGATGTCCTGGCCCAGCGGGGCGCTGCGCATGATGCCAAAGCGCAGGGCATCCGCACTGTAGGTGGCAATGAGTTCCAGCGGGTCTGGTGAGTTGCCAAGGGACTTCGACATCTTGCGGCCCTGCTTGTCGCGGATGATGCCGGTGAAGTACACGTTCTTGAACGGCATCTCACCCATGTACTCGTAACCCGCCATGATCATGCGGGCCACCCAGAAGAAAATGATGTCCGGCCCGGTCACCAGATCGGTGGTCGGGTAAAACGCTTTCAGTTCATCCGTCTTGTTAGGCCAGCCCATGGTGGCAAACGGCCACAGCCAGGAGGAGAACCAGGTGTCGAGCACGTCGGGGTCTTGGGTGAAGCTTGCGTGCTCCAGAGCCTGTATGTCGCTCGGCTGAGTAGTGGCAACGCTCAATTCCAACCCACCATCCTCCAACTTCTTCAAGTCAAATACTGTTAGGGGTGTTCCAGAGGAAGTAAGTGCATCCGCAAATCGGATCTCTTTATCTTCAGAAGAAGAAAGTTTTTGGGAAAGAGTTTTCCCAATATTTTCACCGAGACCAAAGTTAATTGGGTTTGAGTTCGCGATGCGCTTCGTCCACACCGGCACGCGGTGGCCCCACCACACCTGGCGGCTGATGCACCAGTCCTGGAGGCCGCCCATCCAATGGTCGTACACCTTGGCCCAGCGGTCGGGGTAAAACTTCATTTCGCCCTGGGCCACCACGTCCTGGGAGGCCTGCACGCTTGGGTACTTGAGGAACCACTGCTCGCTGAGGCGAGGTTCAATGGGCACGCCGGCACGTTCGGAATAACCGACGTTGTTCTGATGCGGCTCCTCTTTGATAAGGGCCTCCATCTCCTTCAGCATCTCGACGGCTTTCTTGCGGCCTTCGAAGCGATCCAGCCCTGCGAGGTCCACCCCTGCCAGATCATTCAGCACGGCATTCGGATGCAGCACATCAATGATCTCCAGATTGTGACGCTGACCGATCTCAAAGTCGGCCTTGTCATGCGCCGGGGTCACCTTCAGCACGCCGGTGCCGAATTCGAAATCCACGTGCTCATCGCCCACGATCGGGATGGCGGCCTGGTTTTCCAGCGGCAGCGGGCGGCGGATGTGTTTACCGATTAGGTGCTTGTAGCGCTCATCGTTCGGGTTCACTGCCACGGCGGTGTCGCCCGGGATGGTCTCAGGGCGAGTGGTGGCGATGGTCAGCCAGGTGTCCGGCTCCTCCACCACCTGTACCTTGAAATGGTACATGAAGCCGTTCTGCTGCTTCATCTCCACTTCCTCATCGCTCAGCGCGGTGAGGGAGGAGGGGCACCAGTTCACCATGCGTTTGCCACGGTAGATGTGGCCTTTTTTGTAGAGGTCCACAAACACCTGCATCACGCAGCGGTTGTAGTCGTCATCGAAGGTGAAACGCTCGCGGCTCCAGTCGCAGGACGCGCCCAGTTTTTTGAGCTGCTGGATGATGATGCCGCCATGCTTTTCCTTCCACTCCCAGATTTTTTCCACCAGCTTCTCGCGACCGAGGTCGTCGCGATGCTTGATCACACCCTGCTTCTTGAGGGTCTTTTCCACCACGTTCTGGGTGGCGATGCCGGCGTGGTCGGTGCCGGGCAGCCACAGCACCTCCTTGCCCAGCATGCGGGCGCGGCGGCAGAGGATGTCCTGAATGGTGTTATTCAGCACGTGGCCCAGGGTGAGGATGCCCGTGACGTTCGGCGGCGGAATGACGATGGAGTAAGCCGGACGTTTTTCGCTGACGCGGGCCGGGTCGGCTTCAAAGCACTTGTCGTCCAGCCAGCGCTGGTACCAGCGTTCTTCGGCTTCGCTCGGCGTGTAGGTCTTGGGCAGTTCAGGCATAAAAGGGCTGCCAAGATGGGGGAAACTGCGCTTTTTGCAAATGCAGACGGCGTGAAGCCGTGGGCGTGTCTCTGACGCTTCCGTCACTTCACGAGGAGTTTCTTCCCTGGCAGCAGGAATAGGCGGCCGGCCTCGTTGCAGATGAGCAGGTTAGGCCCCGCACCGCCCAGGCAGGTTCCCACGGCCCCGGTTTCATGGGCACCGCCGGGCTGGATGAGGGTGCCGTTTTCATCCCGAAAGGGCACGGGGCGGGCAAAGCGGGGTTTCTCCGCCGTGCCGGTGTTCAGCATCAGCAGCGGGGTGCCGAGCGTCTTAGGCGCGATACCGGGCATGGGCAGGCCGGTCTCACGGTCAGGGATGGAATTCACCCGGGCGGTGCCGATGATCAGGTCCAGCAGGCCGTCCTGGTTCCAGTCAAAGAGGTCCAGCTTGCAGCGGCCACTCTGCGCTTAAACAGCTTAATACTCTTCACTTGAAACCGTGTTTAGACCGCCACCTGGGGTAATCTCGTTCCAATAAAGAGGCTGGCCAGGTGCCGTAATAGGAATAACCGTTGCGACGTTCATACTCAATCTCACTGATGCTGTTATGAAAGACAGAATCACGTCCCAAGAAGAGAGGACGATGTGTTTTCAATTCATAAAAGCGAGCCCACATTGGGCTGGCTGTGGCGTCGTCCACAACCCGACGGTCTTGTTTACCTTCGGCATTTTTAAAAGTTTCTAGCCGAACTCCTTTAATTGCGGCGGCCTCTAGCCAACTGATGGCTGCTTCAATTGATGCGATTATTTCAGGCGTAGGTTTTTCGATTTCCATGAGGAAACGAACCACCCCCACGCTTTCGCTACCAGAAAGGGAGGGCGGCTCATACTTTCGTGCCCAAGCTGGCTCTAGAGTGACTTCATCGTACTGCGCGCACCAGACAGTGAGCTTGCCATTCTCTCGAATCTGAGTTTTCAGAATGCAACTGATCCCCTTTTCATTTGCCTGAGCTGCCTTTTCACGATGCAAATCGTCGACGAAAGTAAAAGGAGGCCTTCGGCTTGCAACGTCCCGCAACAACTCGAGGGCGCTAATCATGGCGTTGTCGTTGTATGTGATATGGGAGTAATATCCAGAAGGGCGCAGGGGATAGAACTGTGGAAAACCACCATTGTCGTACTGTGAGGCTAACAGGTAATCTATTCCTTTAATGACCGCTGTCTGGTACAGCTCTCCACCCCCTGCTTCTGCGATTAAAGCTAGAAATTTTAAGGGGGCAGTTGTCGAGCCGTTATCAATGGTATTGCCTTTTTCTTTTTGAATCTTGGCGAGTTCTTCTGCCGAAGAAGGTGGCTTCAATAAATCGTGATTTTTTGGCCACGCACCTTCGGCTGATTGGTAGAGCAACACCGTTTGAGCCGCAGCACGAGCTTCGGATCCATAATACCAATCGGGTTTTTGTTTGAGCAGCTTGGTGTTCCATGAGCTCGTGGCATCTGCGGCATGGGTGGATTGTAGCAGAGCTAAAATTGCAACTAAACACCAAGTGAATCTTGAAATTTTCATTTTGGAAAGTGGTGCGTTGTTTAGATGAAACTGCCTTAATCCTAAAGGTGCAAATCGCTGTAACTTTCTTTAAATCCAGCCATTCAGTAAACGAGATCGCGAAACTTCCTCACCCGATGGAAGGTGATGAGGTTTCCATTGTGGGCGGAGCGGGCCTTTTCATTGCCGCTGCGGCTGAGGATGCAGAGGTCCTCCCCATCCAGGCACATGCTGGCGTAATGGCGGGATTCCTTGGGGGTGGCCCCGGCGCAGACGAGGCCTGCAAAGCACCAGTCCACCATGTTTTTGGAGAAGTGCAGCACTAGGCGATGGCGTTCATTGTCGGGTGTGCCCCAACGTTCCGTGGACATGCGGTCTGGCCGTACCATGGAGTCGGTGGACTGGGAGCCGAGCATCCAGTAGAGCTTTGTCTTTTCATCCCACAGGATGTGGAAGCGCATCTGCCCGCCGGGACAGGGCACGTAGAGCATGGTCTGGCCTGCGGGTGATTTCACCAGCGAGGTCGTCATGCTGCCATCGTCATTTTCCTTCACCTGCGCGATGGCGGCATAATTGGTTAAGCCAGTGTGGGCACGCATCCAGAGATGGAAGGTCTTGCCCTGCGGATCATGCCAGATGTGATCCGGGTCTGTGAACTGGACGACGTTCGTTTCCAGCCAGCCCAGGGGGGCGATGCTGCGACCTTTGGGCGGCACGAGGAAGGTGGCCTTTTTACGATCCACCGGATGAAAGGGCAGACCGAAGTAGTTGCTCTTCTCCGCATCCCAGATGTCTTCAAAAACGAGCTCGCTGGCGAAGGTCCAGTTCTTCGGATCGGTGAGGTCTGAATCGGCTTTGGCGCGCATGAGCACGGGGGCGAGATCCCCTACCTGCCAGGACTGGATGCCGCGCTTCGGGGCGTGCTTCTCCATGACAAGATAGACGTTGCCCTTGGCAAAATGGACATTGCAGGCGGACTGGTGCCAGATGCCGACGTCGTTCAAAAAGACGCGCTGACTCCAGGTGACGCCGTCATCGTCGGAGCGGATGATGCCTACCTTCTTGCGGCGACCCAGGATGTAGAGGGATTTGCCTGCGACAAAGGGGCGGGCAAAGCTCATGTCGAAATTGGCGCGGTGCGTCCAGGTCTTGCCACCATCGTCACTGGTGAGGATGCGGGCCTCGTGCAAGGGCTTGGCCTCGGGACCGACGGGCTTGCCGGTGGAGGAGACCTCATGCGTGGCCACTAGGCGTCCCGAAGGCAGGCGGCAGAGGCCGGGGGTATAACCATAAACGTTGCGAGGATCCGGAGATTCCCACAGCGTCACCTCATCCTGGGCGAGAGGCCGCACCGGCTGGCCCACCGACTGGGCCTGAAGGCAAAAAGGGAGGCTGAGCAGGCCCAAGAGGAAAAGACAGCGCCAGCGCATCGTGGAGGAGGCTCTCATCGCAGCTTCACTTCGCCGGGGTCGCGGGAGGCAGCTTGCAGGACTGCCAGGCAAGGAAACGCCATTGGCCTTTCTCCAGCCGCCACACGCCCAGAAAGCTGAGCACGCTGTCCATCTTGCCTTTGTCCGTGATGGCCTGGATGCGGGCACGTCCCGTCATGAGGGCGATGCCTGGGGCGGGAAAGGTGAACTTCCGCTCCTCATAGTCGTAGCCCGCGTATTTTGTGCGACCTTCGGTGAGGATGTCCATGAAACCCGCCTTGGTATCCACCACGCCATTGGAATGCGCATAGTTCAGGTCATCGGAAAAGACGGCAGCCAGCTTGTCACGGTCCGGTGATTTCATGGCGGCCACGCGGGCGTCATCCGCAGCGGTGACTGCGGCGAGGGTGGCCTCATCCGCCGAGCAGAGGGAGACCATGAGGCAAAAAAAGAGGACGATGGTTTTCATGACTTATGCAGTGATGTGCTTGATCGCCTAACAAAAAACGCGTTCTTTTACTGCGGCCACTGGCCGTCCACGAGATCGCGGAGGACCAGCTTCGAAGGATCAATGACGGCGTGCTTCACCTTCTGACGTTTCCAGGTGTAGGTGACGTGGACCAGGCCGTCCTTAGCCTGGATGATGGAGGGGTAGCTGTATTCACCGGGGTCGCTTTCCAGCACCAGGCCTGCCTGCCAGGTGCGGCCGTCCTTGGAGCCGGAAATGTTCAGCGGGGTGCGCTTGCCTCCCCATTTGCCGGGGGTGCCGCCGATGTGGTTGTAAATGATGAGGTGAGTGCCGTCCTTCAGGGTCACGGCATCGGTGCCAGAGTTGTTGTTAGGCAAGGTGCCCAGGCGCATCTCGCCCCAGGTTTTGCCATTGTCTTCGGAGGTGACCTCAAAGACCTTGTCCTGCCGGGAACGGCCCAGGGCCATCAGCTTGTCGCCCCCCAGAAAAAGGATGCTGGGCTGGATGGCCTGGATGGCCACACCATCGTTCACCGGACCGATGAGCTCCCAGGTTTTGCCCAGGTCGCGAGTGCGCTCAAAGTGGACGGTCCACTTGCTCATCTTCTCCTTGGTTTCATTGCTGGTGGGGCAGAGGATGCTGCCATCAGGAAGCTGCACCGGCTTGTTCTTGATGGGGCCCAGGATGCCTTCGGGCAGGCGGTGCGGCTGGTCCCAGGTCTGGCCGCCATCGGCAGAGGTGGTGAGCATGCCCCACCAGTTTTCAGGCGTGGGCCCGGCCTTGTAAAAGAGCATGAGGGGACCTTCTTTGGGCTGAAACAAAACGGGGTTCCAGGTGGGGTGGCGCACCACGGTGCCATCGGCCTTCGTGTATTGCACGCCATTGGCCACCTCCACGCTCGTCGTCCACTTGCCCTCCACCAAACGGGACACCCAGATGCCCACATCCGGGTTCTTCTCATGGGTTCCGCCAAACCAGGCCGAAACCAGGCCCGTGGGGGTTTCCACAATCGTGGTGGCGTGGATCTGCGGATACGGCCCGGTATCGTAGATGAACTCGGACTTCAGCAGGGCGGGTTCAGAAGCGGAGAGGGACAACCACGGAAGACACAGAACACACGGAAGGAGGAAGAAGGATTTGCGGAGCATGATGGCTTGGATTTATTGGACGATTCGTTCCAGTTCGACTTTGGGGTAATGACCGAAGTTGATCAGCAGCCCGAGTTTGTAACCGGTGGCTTTGAGGTAATTGTGGACTTGGGCTCGATGCTCATCCGCGAGCTTTGAGACGGCCTTGAGTTCAACGATGATTTTTCCGTAACAGATAAAATCCGGAATGTATTCGCATCTCAGAGGATGACCTTTGTAGTCTAACTGAAGGCGTGGCTGGGGCACGGCAGGCAGATCACGGAGCAGAAACTCGATTTGCAAACACTCCTGGTAAACAGGCTCGACGAAACCGCAGCCCTTGTTCTTGTACACTTCATACACGGCCCCACGGATGGAGTAACTTTCCTGTTCATAAACGAGTGACATAAGCACTCCTTTACCCGGAATCTCGGGGTGGTGAAAAGCTACAAACACTCGAAAAGAAAAGTCAGGCATATCCATTCCTCAATCCTTTCCGTGTATTCAGTGTATTCCGTGGTTGTACATACCGGTCAATGAATCAAGCCAAGAGCGCTGAGTCTTTCACGGATCATCTCGCGTTCGGGTTCGCGGAAGCGCTGGAAGGGCTCGGCCATCTGGTCGTCGCAGATGCCCAGGAGGGACAGGCCGCATTTGATGCCCTTGATGATGGCGCTCTTGTGGCGGCCCACGGTGTAGATGCTGCCTGCGAGGCGCATGACCTCGGCGTGGAGCTGGCGGGTGAGCGGCAGATCCTGCGCAGCGGCGGCTTCGTACATTTTGACGTAGAGGCTGGGGTGCAAATTGGCCCCGCCATTGATGCCGCCATGCCCGCCCAGAAGCACGGCTTCGGCGGTGAGCTCTTCAGGGCCGACGAGGATGCTCCACTCGGGCCGCTGACGGGCCACCTCGATGAGGCGGTGGAAGTAGATCATGTCGCAGGAGCTGTCCTTCACGCCGCAAATGCCGGGCATGTCCAAGGCACGGCGGACGAGATCAATGTCAAAGCTCACCTTGGTCAGGCCGGGCATGTTGTAGAGGAACATGGGCAGCGGCATTTCGGCCACGAGGTCCTCGATGTACTGCTGGAGTTCCGGCGGGGCGGCGGGGAAGTAATAAGGCGGGGCGGTGACCACGGCGCTGACGCCTTGATCGGCGGAGTAGCGGGCGAGGTTCACGCTTTCGACAAAGGCGGTGTCGGTGATGCCAACGAGCACGGGGATGCGGCCTTTGACGAGCTGGCAGGTGCGCTCAATCAGCTCGCGGCGCAGGCGATAGCTCAGGCTGGGGGCCTCGCCGGTGGTGCCCAGGATGAAGAGGCCATGCACGCCCCCGGTGATGAGGTGCTCGACCAAACGTTCGAGACCGGCGACATCGAGAGTGTCGCGACCGGACAAAGGGGTGACCAGGGGCGGGATGATGCCGCGAAGAGGTTGGGGCAAGGACATGGGGTTGTCTCGCAGCTTGGCGCAGAGGCGGGCAAAGAGGCAAGATTTTGCGTGTGCCCATCTTTGGCAGGCGGATGACGATTCTTGACTCTGGCCGCAAGAAGCCGTGAACTTCCGCCTTTGGTCTCCACCACCCTCATGCCCGCCACTGAACAAGCCGACTACTTTTCCACCCAGGTGATGCGCACCCGGCGCTTTTACCTGCCGGACTGGAAGGAAAGGCAGCGAGAGCGCGGCGGCTTGTGCCTGGTGGGGGGAGGCTGCGAGTGGTGTGCGCCGGACTTTGTGGTGGACCGCCAGAGCTTTCCATTTCTTGCTTTCGAGTTCGTCTCGCGCGGCAAGGGCCACGTGACGCTGGCGAACCGGATGCAGGAGCTGGGCACCGGCCACGCGTACTTTTTTGATCCCCACACGCCGCACGTCATCCGGTCCGATGCGGAGGACCCGATGGTGAAGTACTTTTTCAACTTCACCGGGCCGCGTGCCACCGCGCTGCTGGAGGAGCTGGGGCTGAATGCGGGGGCGCTGATCCGCGTGCTGGATGCCAGCCGGGTCATCGGCCTGCTGGAAGAGGTGATCGACCATGCGCTGCGCGGGGGCCGCCTGGGCCTGCGGGCGGCCAGTGCCGCGCTGGAGCACGCGCTGGTGCTGTGTGCAGACAGCCGCCAGCCTGCGGCGACGAAGCTGGACCCGGCCTATGCCACCTACCTGCGCTGTCGCGGCCACCTTTTGAGGAACTACCCGGTGCTGGCGAACATCGAGGAAGCCGCGCGCCATTGCCATGTCTCCGCCGCGTATCTGACCCGCCTTTTCAAACGCTACGATGAGGAGACGCCGCTGGCCTGCCTGACCCGGCTGAAGCTGTCCCAGGCGGCCATCAAGCTGCGCCAGCCGGATGCACAGGTGAAGGCGGTGGCCAGTGAGCTGGGCTACAAAAGCGCGGCGCATTTTTCCCGCGCCTTCAAGGCCTGGAGCGGCCGCTCGCCGACGGACATCCGCACGGATGGCTGAGGCGGCGCGGCCATCGGCAGATCCGCCTCGGGGTGCAAATTGGCGCTGTCAGGTGCAGCGCAGGGAGGTAAGGGTGCATGAGGCTCCCCACTGACTTTCATGGACATCGCTTACATCCTCATTCCTTCCCTGCTCATCCTCGTGGTGCTGGCCTCCGTGTGGCTGGACCGCTTCAGCGTGCCCGTCATCCTGGTCGCGCTGGGGGCAGGCATTTTGTTTGGCAGCGATGTGCTGAATTTTTGGCACTTTGAGGATGTCTCCCTGACCAATCAGGTGGCCAATGTGGCGCTGGTCTTCATCCTCTTCCAAGGCGGCTTCGCCACCAAGCACAGTGACCTCAAAGCCGTGGCCCTCATGGCGGGCGGGCTGGCCACCTGGGGCGTCATTCTCACGGCTGTCGCCTCCTTCCTTTGCCTGTGGGGCGTGCTGGGCTGGTCGTATGAAAAGGCGCTGCTGCTGTCGGTGATCATCTCCTCCACAGATGCAGCGGCCATCTTCTCCATTTTACGCCGTCAGTCTCTCCCGCCGCGCCTTTCCGGCACCTTGGAGATCGAAAGCGCGGCCAATGACCCTATGGCCATTCTGCTGACCATGGCTGCGATTGAAAGCCTGACCTCAGGTGAGAGCCGGGGCTTGGCCACCATCGGCATGTTCATCTGGAAATTCACGGCGGGGCCCGTCCTGGGCTGGGTGCTGGCCCGGGTGGCCCTCAGCATCTTCAACCGGCTGAATCCGCAGGATCGCGGCTACTATTATGTGCTGCTTCTGGGGGTGGTGCTGCTGACCTATGGTGTCACCGAAATGTGCCATGCCAGCGGAATGCTAGGGGTCTTCACCGCTGGTTTTGTGATGGGCAACAGCCACTTCATTTACAAACAGGGCGTGCGCAATTTCTCCGCCGCCCTGGCGACGATTGCCAACATCGGCGTCTTTGTCCTCATGGGCCTGCTGGTCTTCCCCAGCCGCTGGGCCAGCCTGTGGGTGGATGGGATCATCCTCTTTGTCGTGCTCACCTTCATCGCCCGCCCGGTGGCCGTCTGGCTGGGAACTCTGGGCATGGGGCTGGATGCCAAAAGCAAGCTCTTCACCAGTTGGGCGGGGCTTCGCGGGGCCGTGCCGATCGTCCTCGCCACCTATCCGCTCGCCGCCGGGATGGAGGTGGGGGAGGATGTCTTTAACCTAGTGTTCTTCGCCGTCATCCTGTCCATCTCCATCCAGGGCTCCACCCTCAGCTCAGTCGCCCGCTGGCTCAGGCTTTCCACGCCTTCCCGCCCCATGCAGCGGTATGGGCTGGAACTCGTCACCATGGCGAAAAGCGAGCTGGATCTGGTGGTGGTGGATCTGCCAGATCCCAAGGGCAGGCCCGGCCCTAAAATCCGTGATCTTCACCTTCCTCCCGGCGCGGTCATCACCCTCATCACCCGCGACAACGAGGTCCTCACCCCCAAAGGCAACTCCCGCCTCCAAGGCTGGGATCAGGTCACGGTCCTGGCCCGCATCGTGGATGAGGACCAAGTGCGCGAAGCCCTGCTCAAACCTTTTGAACAGCCGGATGACGAAGCACCTGCGAATCATGAGGCCGGTCCTGATGACACAAACCCTGGGCATTCCCCGGAGTCATCAACCCGATCTTGAGTTCCAGCAGGCCTTCCTTGTCATAACTTCGCATCCCTTTCGCCCAACAGGCGATTGTGCATTGCCCCGGACATGGGTCGCGAGCATGTAATCATGTTCCCGTCGGCTTTGGCCACTTGAGCACAAACTTTGTTAGACGATGGGCGCACGAGCGAATTGAAATCTGGGCATGACCACGATGAAATCTGATTCCACCCTTGAATCACCTGACTGGCACAAGCTGGAAACTTCGGAAGTTACCCGCCTGCTGAGGTCGGACTGCCAGCACGGCCTCACGGAGGAGGAGGTGAAACGGCGGCAACGCAAGTATGGGCCCAATAGCATCTCCGCCCGCGCCGGCACACCGGGGTGGCGGCGTTTCCTCCAGCAGTTCCACCAGCCGCTGGTGTACCTGCTGGTGGCGGCCTCCGTGATCACGGCGCTGCTGCAGGAGTGGGTGGATTCGGGCGTCATCTTTGGCGTGGTTTTGGCCAATGCCATCATCGGTTACATCCAGGAAGCCAAGGCCGAAAAGGCCATTGATGCGCTGAACAGCCTGGTCATCACCGAGGCCACCGTACGCCGCGAAGGGCGCAAGCAGCGCGTGCCCTCCTCCCAATTGGTGCCGGGGGATGTGGTGCTGCTGCAAAGCGGGGACCGCACCCCGGCGGATCTGCGGCTGTTTGAGGTCCACAGCCTGCAGGTGGATGAGTCTGCCCTGACGGGGGAATCCCTGCCGGTGCAAAAGCATGCGGACGTGCTGGGCCACGATGTCGTCCTGGCGGACCGGAAGAACCAGGCCTTTGCCGGCACTGCCGTGACCTATGGCACGGCGCAGGGGCTGGTCTCGGCGATTGGGGACAAAACGGAGACCGGCCGCATCGCCTGGCTGATCGCGGACACGGTGGAGCTTTCCACGCCGCTGACGCGCAAAATATCCGCCTTCAGCCAGTTGCTGCTCTGGGTCATCCTAGGCCTCTCCGTGGTGACCTTTGCCGTGGGGGTGGGGCGGGGCGAGCCGCCGGTGGAGATGTTCATGGCCTCAGTCGCCCTGGCCGTGGGGGCCATCCCGGAGGGGCTGCCTGCGGCGGTCACCATCGTGCTGGCCATCGGTGTCAGCCGCATGGCCAAACGCCGCGCCATCATCCGCAAGCTGCCTGCGGTGGAGACCCTGGGCAGTACCACGGTGGTGTGCTCAGACAAAACAGGCACGCTCACCGAGAACCAGATGACCGTGCAGCGCGTGCATGCGGGCGGGGTGGAGTACCAGCTTTCCGGGGTGGGCTATGAGCCGCGCGGGGACGTGCTGGATGCGGGAGGAAACCAACTGGACCCTGCGGCGCACCCGGCCCTTTTGGAATGCCTGCGCGCCGGAGTGCTGTGCAACGATTCCCAGCTCGTCATGGAGGACGGGCGGCATTTCATGCAGGGGGACCCAACGGAGGCGGCCATGCTGGTGGCGGGGGCCAAGGCGGGGCTGGACCATGCGGCCTCCGTGAAGGATGCACCGCGCCACAGCATGATCCCCTTTGAATCCCAGCACATGTTCCGCGCGACGCTGCATGAGCATGAAAGCGGGCGGGTGATCTACAAGGTGGGTGCGGTGGAGCGGCTGATGGAACGCTGCCCGGACATGCTGGGCAGCGAGGGCCAGATCCTCCCTCTAGATCGGGAAGCCATCCGTGCGGCGGTGGCAGACATGGCCTCCCAGGGCATGCGAGTGCTGGCCTGCGCCCGCAGCCACAGCGTGCCGGAGGAGGGCGACCTGTCGCACGAACATGTGAAGGAAGGCCTGACCTTCCTGGGCCTGCAGGGCATGATCGACCCGCCGCGCCCGGAGGCGATCGCTGCGGTGGCGAACTGCCGCCGTGCGGGCATCCTGGTGAAGATGATCACGGGGGACCACGCCCTCACGGCGAGGGCCATCGCGGAAAAGCTGGGCATCGCCACGGGGGACGGGGTGCAGACCCTGACTGGGCAGGAGCTGGAAAAAATCAGCGAAGCAGATCTGCCCGAAGTGGCCCACCGGGTGGAAGTCTTCGCCCGCGTGGCTCCGGAGCAAAAGCTACGCCTCGTGCGGGCCCTGCAGACCTATGGCCACGTCGTCGCCATGACCGGGGACGGCGTGAATGATGCCCCCGCGCTGAAGCAGGCAGACATCGGCATCGCCATGGGCATCACCGGCACGGATGTGGCCAAAGGGGCCGCCGACATGGTGCTGGTGGACGACAACTTTGCCACCATCCAGGCCGCCGTGGAGGAGGGGCGCGGCGTCTTTGACAACTTGCGCAAGTTCATCGTCTGGACGCTGCCCACGAACCTGGGCGAAGGGTCCATCATCCTCGTCTCCATCCTCTTTGGCCTCACCCTCCCGGTGCTGCCGGTGCAGCTTCTGTGGGTGAACATGACCACGGCGGTGTTCCTGGGCCTCATGCTCGTCTTTGAGCCGAATGAGCCGGATCTCATGCAGCGGGCACCGCGCGATCCGAAACGCCCCTTGCTGACCTTTCCGCTCTTCATGCGCACGGGCCTGATCTCCCTGATCATGATCCTCGGGGCCTTCTGGCTGTTCATGGATGAAATGCAGACGCCGGGCCAGACGGAGGCCGCCGCCCGCACCGCCGTCATCAATGTCATCGTCATGGTGGAGATCGCCTACCTGTTTAGCTGCCGTTCCCTGAACCATTCCCTCTTCTCCATCGGCCTGTGGACCAACCGCCTGGCCATCCTCGGAGCCCTGGGGATGATCGCTGCCCAGATGCTCTTCACCTACACCCCGGTGATGAACAAGCTCTTCCACACCCAGCCGCTGGGCGCGGGCTCCTGGGGGAAGATCCTCATCGTCACCCTGCTTTCCTTTGCCGCCGTGGAATTTGAAAAATGGATCCGCTTTGGCGGTGGCCGTGGCAAAGACACCCTCCCTGAATAACTCCCTTTACAACCATGATCAAAGTCGCCTTTTACGATACCAAACCCTATGACCATGAGGCCGCACTGGCGGCTGAAGGGGCTGCTGCCTTGCAGTGGACATTTCATGACTTTCGCCTGACGGCGGAGACGGCCTCCACCGCAGCGGGGGCGGAGGCTGTGTGCGTGTTTGTGAATGACAAACTGGACCGCCCCTGCCTGGAAAAACTGGCGGCCACGGGGGTAAAGCTGGTGGCGCTGCGGTGTGCCGGATTCAACCAGGTGGATCTCCCCGCGGCGCGGGAATTGGGCATCGCCGTCACCCGCGTGCCGGCCTACTCCCCCCATGCCGTGGCGGAACATGCGGTGGCGCTTTTGATGACGCTTAACCGCAAGATCCACCGCGCCTACAACCGCGTGCGGGAGCACAATTTTGCCCTCGCGGGGCTGGTGGGTTTTGACCTGCACGGCAAGACGGCGGGCATCGTGGGCACGGGCAAGATCGGCCGCTGCACGGCGGAGATCTTCCGGGGCTTTGGCATGCAGGTGCTGGCGCACGATCCCTTTCCCCAGGAGGCCTGGGCGACTGAACACAAAATACGTTATGCCTCGCTGGAGGAGGTGCTGCGCGTGAGCGATGTGCTGTCTCTGCACCTGCCGCTGGCAGCAGGCACGCACCATTTGCTGAACCGGGAAACGCTGGCGCAAATGAAACCGGGGGCCTGCCTGATCAATACCAGCCGGGGCAAGCTGGTGGACAGTGCCGCGCTGATCGAGGCACTGAAATCAGGCCACCTCGGCGGTGTGGCGCTGGATGTGTATGAGGAAGAGGAAGGCATCTTCTTTGAAGATCACTCCGGCGCGGTGTTGCAGGACGACACACTGGCCCTGCTGCTCTCGCTGCCCAATGTGCTCGTCACCTCGCACCAGGCCTTTCTCACCCGCGAGGCGCTGAGCGAGATCGCCCGCGTGACGGTGACGAATCTGGGCATGGTGAATCAAGGCGTCTTTTTGCCGGAAACGCGGCTGTAGAGGAGCACAAGAGCACTCAAAGGTAGCCCGCTCAGTCCCTGAGCGGATAGCAGGGTCGAAGGGTCACAGACCTCCGCTTGGGTGAGGATGGATGCGCGGGGTGCCATCGGCGGGGCGAGCCTGGAAGGAGAGTTCTTGAGGCTTCGAGGTTGCTCACCGCTCAGGGACTGAGCGGGCTACCTTTGGCTTTTCTCGCCCGCGTGACGGTGACGAATCTGGGCATGGTGAATCAGGGCGTCTTTTTGCCGGAAACGCTGCTCACCTGAAGGCAGGCTTGGCAAGAGTCCATCACTGGGCAAGGTCCGGGCATGAACCTCCAAGGACAGATTTGCGTCATCACCGGGGCCGCGCGCGGCATCGGGCTCGCCACCGCCCAGGCCCTCATCGCCCGTGGGGCCAAGGTGGCGCTGGTGGACCTGGACTTCGCCGCGCTGACCCAGGCACTGAACAGCCTGCCTGAAAGCCAAGCGCTGGCCATCACGGCAGACATCAGCCGGGGCGATGACGTGGCCCGCATCGTGACGGAAACGGTGGCCCATTGGGGCAGCCCCACGGTGTGGATCAACAACGCCGGCCTGGCCCGCCATCGCTGGATCCCCGACTACACGGAGGGCGAGATCGACGTGATGCTGGACGTGAACCTGAAGGGCACCATCCTCGGCTCCCAGGCCGCCCTGCGTGCCATGATTCCGGGGCGCAGCGGCCACATCGTCAACGTCATCTCCACCGCCAGCCTGCGCGGCATCCCCAGCGAGACGGTCTATTGCGCGGCCAAGTGGGGCGTGCGTGGTTTTACCCAGGGCCTGGCCGAAGAAGCCGCCGCCCACCGCATTCGCGTCACCGCTGTCCTTCCCGGCGGTGTGGACACAGCCTTTTGGGACGATGCCTCCCAGCGTGAAGCGCCCAAGCAGCTCTTCCTGAAGCCCGAACACATCGCCGATGGCATCCTGCGCTGCCTGGAGATGGACGACTTCTGCGTGCCTCGCGAGCTGGTGCTGCGCTCCCTGGACGACAGCGACTTTTCCGTGAAGCCGGAGTGAGGGGCCATGGATGATCCGGCCTGATTTCATGTCCTGCACACCCGGATGCTAGCCGGGGGCCTTGGCGGACGTTACTCTCCCTGACATGAATTTGGAAAGTGAGCTACACGCGGAATACGCCCGCTACTGCACCCGCCGCTGGTTCTTCAAAGAATGCGGCGTGGGGATGGCGGGCCTGGCAGCCGCGCACCTGCTGGCCCCGGCGGCGGGGGCGTCCCCCACGGCGGTGAACCCGCTGTTGCCGAAGCGTTCGCACTATCCTGCCAAGGCCAAGCGGGTGATCTACCTCTTCATGGGGGGTGCGCCGAGCCATCTGGAGCTCTTCGACAACAAACCGGAGCTGGCCAAGTGGGATGGCAAGCTGCCCCCGGCGGATCTTTTGAAAGGCTACCGCGCCGCCTTCATCAATCCCAACAGCAAGCTGATGGGGTCGAAGTACAAATTCGCCAAGCATGGGCAGAGCGGGGCGGAGATCGGCGAGCTGCTGCCGCACACGGCGAAGCTGGCGGATGACCTCACCATCGTGAAGTCCATGAAGACGGATGCCTTCAACCACGCCCCGGCGCAGATCCTAATGAGCACAGGCGCGCAGATCTTTGGGCGGCCCAGCTTTGGCGCGTGGACGCTCTATGGCCTGGGCACGGACAACCAGGACCTGCCGGGCTATGTGGTGCTGCAAAGCGGGCAGAAAGGGCCCAGCGGCGGCATGTCAAACTTCGGCTGCGGTTTCCTGCCCACGGTCTATCAGGGCGTGCCCTTCCGCAGCAGTGGGGAGCCGGTGCTGTACCTGAGCAACCCGAAGGGCGTCACCGACACCACGCAGCGCAACACGCTGGATGTGCTGAAGCAGCTCAATGAAGAGCGCCTGGGCGTGATGGGGGACCCGGAAATCGCCTCCCGCATCAACAGCTTTGAGCTGGCCTACCGCATGCAGCGCACAGCCCCGGAGGTGATGGACATCTCCCAGGAGCCGCAGCACATCCTGGACATGTATGGGGCCAAGCCGGGCGAGGCCTCCTTTGCCAACAACTGTTTGTTAGCCCGCCGCATGATCGAGAGCGGCGTGCGCTTTGTGCAGCTCTTCCATGAGGCTTGGGACCACCACGGCGGCCTAACCAAAGGTTTGAAAGACCAGTGCGGCCTGACGGACCAGCCTGCGGCGGCCCTGGTGCGGGATTTGAAGCAGCGCGGCCTGCTGGAGGACACCATCGTGATCTGGGGCGGCGAATTTGGCCGCACGCCGATGGTGCAGGGCGGCAGCGACGGGCGCGACCACCACCCGAACGCCTTCACCATGTGGTTCGCCGGCGGCGGGCTAAAGCCGGGCCTCACGCTCGGCGCCACGGATGAGTTCGGCTTCAACGTGACGGAGGATCCCGTGCATGTGCATGATCTCCACGCCACGCTGCTGCACCTGCTGGGCTTTGAGCACACGAAGCTGGCGGTGAAATTTCAGGGCCTGGACATGCGGCTGACGAATGTGCATGGCGAATTGGTGCCGAAGTTGCTGGCGTGAGCACGCGCAGCAGCTTCATTGGCCCCATGATCACCCTCCTCAGTGCGACGAACCGCCCCGGCAGCAACACCCGCCTCCTCACCACGCTGATCGAGCGCCTGTACACCCAAGCAGGCGTGACCTGCCAGGTGCTGGATCTCGCGGACCTGCCGCCGGAGATCTTCAACCCCGCGTCCTATGCGGAAAAACCCGCCGCCTTTGCCCCCTTTGCCGAGGCCATCCTGGCCAGCGACGGCGTGGTCATCGTGACGCCCGAGTACAACGGCAGCTTCCCCGGCGTGCTGAAGTACTTCATCGACATGCTGCCCTTCCCCGCCAGCTTTGAAAACCGGCCCGTCTGCTTCGTCGGCCTCGCCGCCGGCATGTGGGGCGCCCTGCGGTCGGTGGAGCAGCTCCAGCACATCCTCGGCTATCGCAATGCCCACCTGTACCCGAACCGCGTCTTCATCCCCGGCGTCGGCCAGGTGCTGAAAGACGGCGAGATCCAGGATGCGGACCTCCTCGCCCGCCTGCAAAAACAGGCCACCGGCTTTGCCGCGTTTGTCCAGCGGCTGAAGGCGTGAAAGGGGGCGCTCGACAAGTCGGAATCGGATGGTTATGCTGGCCACGTCATGACACAGGTAGCCATTCAACTTCCGGACGACCTCAGTCAGTTCGTGAACGAGTCGGTTCAGGCGGGGGACTTTCCCACCGCTGATGAGTTTTTCATTCATGCCGTCTCGATCTACAAGGACCAGATCGAATCCCAGTTCCGTGAAGCCGATGCGACCAAGCTGGAAAGACTCCGTCAGGACATCCAGACAGCGGCGGATCAGCTCGACCGGGGTGAAGGCATCGAAATGGATTGGGAGGCCAAGCGGGCGCGGTTGCATCGCGACCATGCCGCCCGTCACCCGGCATGATCCCCCATGCCGAAAATCCTTTTTTCACCCGAGGCTGACCGCGACCTCGACGAAATCTGGCATTACATCGCCGAAGACAGCCCGCTGCAGGCCGACCGGCTGCTGGAACGCTTCCGTTTAAAGCTTGAGCACCTGGCGCGATGGAGGACCCTCGGGCGGCCCCGCCCCGAATTGCTCAAGGACTGCCGCAGCTACCCTTTCGGTAAATACTGCTTTTACTTCCGGCCTGCCTAAGAAGGTATCCAGGTGCTCCGTGTCCTGCATTCAGCACGTGATCTTGGGCAGATCCAATTTCCCACATGAACGCCCCCCCCGGCCCGCAGGAAGGTAGCCCGCTCAGTCCCTGAGCGGTCAGAAAAGTAGCCCGCTCAGTCCCTGAGCGGTCAGCAGCCTCGACGCTCCCACACTCTCCTTTCCAGCTCACCGTACTGATGGCACCCTGTGCGCACGTCTTCGGTCAGGCGTAGGTCTGCCACCTTTCGGCACGGCCATCCGCTCAGGGACTGAGCGGGCTACCTTTTCAGGCCCGGCGTCGGCGCAGCAGCATCCCGGCGAGGCCCAGGCCCAGCAGCAGGGCGCGGCCTGGCTCTGGCGCGGCAAAGATGGCCTGCACCTCTGCCTGAGTCAGGCTTTCATCGAACATCGCCAGGTAGTCCAGGCTGCCATCGAAGGACTTGCGCTGATTGCTCGTCCCCACACCACCAGATTCAGAGCCCACCGTCAGCGTGCTGCTCGGCGCGGTCGTGGTCGCATCGCTGATGTACATGCCCGTCACCGTCTGCGTCTGCAGGCCGCCGGGGCCATGGAGGTAAAAGGTCACCGAATTGTCCGCAGGCGTGGCCGCATTGCCATCCCCCATGTCCACCACCATGCCGATGTCATACCACACGCCCTTGGTGATCGCCAGGGTGGAGGTGGAGGTGCGGGTGCCCGTGAAGCTGCCGCCGGCACTGGTGTAATACGCCAGCCGCGCCGTCTGCCCATCCGCATTGCCCAGGAGGCCAAAGAGGAAGCCGATGCCATTGCCGCCCAGCCCATTGTTCATCAGCCAGTAATTGCCCGGCACATCGTTCGGCGTCACGCCATCCGCGCCCAGCACCGGCCCGTCCCACATCGCCCGGGTCAGCACCGAAAAGTTGCCGGAGACCGTCCCGTTCGCCACCTGAAAGGTCGCCGCCGCCGTCGTATCATCCGCCGTACCCGCCCCGACCACCGTCACGAACGGGTCAAAGCTCAGCGCCCGCCCCAGCGTATCCTGCGGCGCACCGCCCGCCGGGCTGGTGGCTGGCACCGAGGTATTCCAGGACAGCCGCGTCGCATTGCTGGCCGTGTGATTGCCCGTGAAATCCACGATCTGCGCATTGCTGGCCGCACCGCTCGCCGCGCCATCAAATTTCCAAAACGAATCCGCCTGCTGCAGCGTCACCGAGCCAAAGCCAGCCGTGCATGAAGCACCCAAGAGAATGAAAAAACGCGCAAACATGGAAGGGGGGAAATCCAAAGGGGGGGCAACAAGCATGGCCAAAACATAGGTCATGTCCATAGCGATATCGGTCAAAAGCCGATGTAAGCCCTACCTTTAGGCTTTGGTAAATGCCGCCCCCTTTCTGGGACGGCGACGACCTTTCCCACCCCCTCGTTTCTCGTTTTCATCCGCTGCGGGGTCGATTGATATCTCATTTCACAGACATAACTGAGAAACGAGGGCTGAAGGCACTCGGGATCAGAGGCAGGCTCCTTAGCTGTGAGAGCTTGTTTTCAGCCTGATGCCCTCACGGCTCCACGGATTCACGCTTTGTCGACTGGGGACACTTCTTGCAGCCCCTGCGGCTTCCACCCGGAGCCTTTGCAGTGCCTGGGATGATCTCCCAAGGCCCAGGTCACGGCGTCCAAGACCAGCATCAGGTCCAACTGGCAAAGAGTGCGGTAAAAGAAGATCTTGGGCCTTTGTGGATGATCCGTCAGGAGGTTCAGGGTGTAGAGCACCCGCACCCTATTTTTCAGCAGCCCTAGGGTGGCCCCGGCCACCATCGTTAGGCCTGCGATGGCTGGCACGGAGGGGGCATTCCAGACCACCGCCATCATGACCAGCGACCCTAAACAGCCCACCCACAGAAGCGGGCTCAGGGAGGTGGCCACCAACTCAAAGCCCGTGACTTCCCGCGCCCCCACCTCGCCACGCGGCATCGAAATAGGACTCTCCACGCGGCCGCTTTCAAACCGCAGGTCAATGTTCCTGACAGGGCCGTTTTCACCCATAGTTATGATTCGCCCCAGCATGGATCCAGCCTGCGGGATCTCACCGCGAATGCAAGCCAACTGGCATCGAATCCTTCCGCATATCCCTCCGCCCACCTCATCTAGGAGCCTCTGCTGGACCCCCTCGTTTCTCGTTTTCATTCCGCCACCCCTACCCGCGCGGAATGGAAACGAGGAGTGAATGAGGCACCGATGCCTGAGGGAAAGTGCAGGCTCCTATTCTCGTTGTTGCATGCATTTCCTGGGGGTGTGAATGCAACAACGAGAACAAGAGGCCGCCTGTGGGGGAGGTCCCCGGCCTCCTTCTCGCCATTCATTTCTCGTTTCACCTCACGTTTCCTAGACCCATGAAAATGGGAAACGAAAAACGGCAGGGGTGATGAGACTTCCGTGATCAGCATTCAGCCCCAGGGGGAAAGGTGCCATCTCGTTGTTGCATGCATTTCCAGGGGGTGTGAATGCAACAACGAGACGAGGAATGCCAAAAGTAGCCCGCACGACCCCCTCAGCGGTCAGAAAGGTAGCCCGCTCAGTCCCCTGAGCGGTCAGCAGCCGCGAAACCCCTGGCATCATCCCCTTCTCCTGGCTCACCATGCCGATGGCACCCGGTGCGTGCGTCTTCATTCAGGCGCAGGTCTGCCACCTTTCGGCACGGCCATCCGCACAAGGGACTGTGCGGGCTACCTTCAAGCACGGAGCGGCCTCGATTCCCCGATTCCCTTTCATTTTCCTGACCCGTGAAAAATGGAATGGAGAAAGCCAGAGGGTCTTCACCGAGGCCGGAGGCGAGCTGGGCGGCAGTTTTATGAAGGCCCTCGGCTTCACCACGGCGCACCCATGCATCTTCCGTTCCACCGCCCGCACACCGGTGCTGGCACTCCAGGTCACCACCGGAATCGTCACCGGCAGCATCCACGCCCCCTCAGTCCCGCCCATCCAAAAGCGCCACCTCAAAGGCGGCCTTGATCACGCCAAGGCCATCACCGACCTCAGCGGCTACGTCATCGGCACAGGCTGGAACACCCCTTTCCAGATCGTGGCCCCTGGGACCACGCCCGTGCTGGAGCCAGCGTGGCCCCAAAAAGGGCGTGTGGCCACTCTTGCCCACATTCAGGCCAGGAAGCCGAAGCTCATTCTTCAAGCCTTGCCCTGGAGGGGCGCAGGCAGCCCTGCCTGGGCACTGGCACTGGCAGCTCCAGGTCCACCCCCTGTGATCCAGGGGCGGACAATACCTCCCCCCTCCAGGTCTTCCACCCAGTCTTCAAAAGCCAGCCCCTCATGCCCCTTACGGCCCACCTCTCCCGTCTTGCCGCCTAACGACACCTCGCGGCAGATGCACAACACTATCAGTGCTTATGGATATTTATCATCATAAACCATCACCCGTGAGATGCCAGTGAAATGCTCCACCCACCCCCTCATTTTCTCGATTCCATTTTTCACGGGTCAGGAAAACGAAATGGAATCGAGGAATTGAGGTCGCCCGCACCAGAGGGTAGCCCGCGCAAGAAGGTAGCCCGCTCAGTCCCTGAGCGGATAGCAAGGTCGAACAGTCACAGACAAAAGGTAGCCCGCACAGTCCCTTGTGCGGATGGCCGTGCCGAAAGGTGGCAGACCTGCGCCTGAATGAAGACGCACGCACCGGGTGCCATCGGCACGGTAAGCCTGGAAAAGGTGCATACCAAGGAGCTTCGAGGCTGCCCACCGCTCAAGGGACTGAGCGGGCTACCTTTCGCGGGCTTTCCTCATCTCGTTGTTGCATGCAACACCCCTGGAAATGCATGCAACAACGAGACGGCACCTTTCCCCTGGGGCTGAATCCTGACCACGGAAGCCCCATCGCCTCCCCCACTTCTCGTTTCCATTTTTCACGGGTCAGGAAAACGAAATGGAAACGAGAAACGAACGGGCGGGAATGCGGCCCGGTCACATCCGCGAAAGACGCCCTCCCGTTCTCGTTGTTGCATTCACACCCCCAGGAAATGCATGCAACAACGAGAATAGGAGCCTGCACTTTCCCTCAGGCATCGGGGCCTCATTCACTCCTCGTTTCCATTCCGCACGGGTAGAGGCGACAGAATGGAAACGAGAAATGAGGCCGCCCACTCAGTCCCGTGTGGGCACGGCGTGCCGAACAGTGGTTGCCCATTCATCCCAGGTATTTTATCGTTATCTGTGACAATGAATATGGCGATGTACCTTATCCTTACGCCAAGCAGAATTAACTAAACATGGATATATCTCTATTGCTTCTGTTTCTTATACTCATTTCTATATTTGAGAGTCGACTCATCACCTCTATTAGGAACCAGAACTTTGAGTTCGCTAAAAAAATCGGTTTTGAACAAAAACTTTACCTTCCATCGACAGAAGCCTGGCATAAAATGGCCATCAAACGAATTAGATACACGCTCTTGGTGATGTTTCCCAAACTTTTGCTGAAGCAATTTCCAAACCTAAAGACACTTATCCTAATTAGCTCTTTGAAATATTGGCTGATGGCTTTGATCGGCATCGCCATCCTTTCCGGTCGGCTGACAAAGATTACCCTCAACCTCAATTTGATCAAAAGACTCTTCAGTTCGCTGTCGTAAACATGGATGGAAACCCTCTGACTCCCAAGTTGGTCGAGGTAGGTTATCCCCTGGAAGAAAACACTTCACGATGAAAATCGTATGCTGGGTTTTGGGTGCTCCAGGAGTTCGTTTTTAGATGAGTGCGGCGGCCTTTCCTGAAACGCCATTCTCGTTGTCTCAGATCTTGAATCCCAAAGGTGTGAAAAACATCAAAAGGAGATACACGAAAGCGAGAACGACGATGATATATCCGAGGGTTTTCATGGGATGGTCTCATTCAGGGTTTCGGGCTTTGAACCGCGATGACTTGATCTTTGTCTTCAAAGAGGACCACGCGTTCGCCTGCAAACTCCACCTGCTTGGTTTGTGTGGCGACGCTCTCTGACTCAATCGGAAAACGCCGAGTAAAATTATAGACGTCCTTGCCCTGGCGCTGCCCCACAAATTTCCAGGTGATCTCGGAGACCTTGCCCACGATTCCGCAGGTCAACTTACCGCTCGTTCCCAAACCCATTCGGCAGTGACCGCTGGAACCCGGCTTGCCATTGTGGCAAATGACATGGGCGAGGCGCGGCGTCACGTTGACGTCCGCCGCAAGCCCAAGCTGAGGCGAGGCAACAAGCAGCCATGCAAGGAGGTATATTTGGGCGGGCATATCTTCGGGTTATTCTTGATCACAGGGTAGTGATCCAGGAAGGAGAGAGCAAGCCTGAGGATCTCACACGGTTCAAGCTGCCTCCGGGGGTCAATGAACGCCTGACGGACCTTTTGGACAAGCAGGACACTGAAACAGGCCTCACCGCCCCCGAGAGGTGCGAGGCCGAAGGGCTCGTCGATCTTGCGGAACCACTGACTTACCTCAGCCTCAAAGCCAAGGCCGCCGCATGAGCGTGCCGGATTTCTGACGGCGGCCTGTTATCCCCCTTGAAAGAGATCTGGATTTCTAGGACGAGTCGGGTAAATTATTCAGCATGAGCACTGTCAGCGACATCATCCAGGCTGCGCTGGAACTCGACCGTTCAGATCGCGCGACGGTTGCCCTGTCAATGCTGGACAGTCTGCCGGATGACGCCATGGAGCCAGATGAGATCCTGGCCGAGGCCCTGCGTCGGGATGCTGAAATCGAATCTGGGCAGGTCAAAGAGCTGTCCTATGAAGAATTCCTCGCTGGCATTCAACGTCCCGGCAGGGCCGCATGAAGCTGAGTTTCCATCCAGGCGTGCAGTCTGACGTCAACGCGATCCTGGCTTATTATGACGAGCAGGGCGGAGAACGTTTGGCGGATCGGTTTTATGAAGACCTGACGGCCCGTTTCCAAGACATTCTGGAGCATCCGCACAGATTCCCTTTTTATTTGGGCAACCAGGTCAAACGACGTATCCGGCTGCACCGCTTCCCCTACCTGGTTTTGTACCGCATCTTGCCTGACCGGGTCCGGGTTACTGTCGTGAAGCATGAAAAACGACATCCCAACTACGGATTGGGCAGGCGCTGAACCTCGCAGCAATCTACCTGTAGTAGGATGACGGGAAAGCCAGTCGGTGGCCTTTTCGAGGCATTCCAGGAAACGACTGGCGGCCTGCTCCGAGCGGTCATGATCATAATCGAACGCCTCCAGAGACTCCGTTCGTGCGGCGTCAGTGAAAAGGACGGTCATGGACGCAGACGGGAGCGCATTTCATGCAGGACTTCATGGGCCCCGTGAAGGTTCATCTCGCCGCGCTCCACCGCATCAATGCGGTCTTCCATCTCTGGGGCCAAGCGTGCCTCCCAGGCAGCATCACAGGAGCCGACAATGAGGTCGTCCAGCAGAGCGGCCTGCTCTGATTCAGGCAACTGAAAAAAGGCTTGGCGAAGGGCAGCGGCGGACATGCTGGGGATTGTAATGACTCTGGCAGGAGGAGGCAAGTCTGGGGTTCACGCGGGCCAGGGTGTCTCGCCCTTTTAGGGCTCCTTGAGCGTGGGGTGGGGGGCCTGGGTACCCAGGGCGATGCCCTGGGCTTGGTTGTCTCGCCCCTTTGGGGCTGGGAGGAGCTGACGGGGATTGGCGCGCCCAAGAAAGACTGGGAAAGCGCTTACGAGGCGATATGGATCGAAGTCAAGTGACCAGACTCAAAACAGAACTGAACTCCGACAGGTGCCTCGATGACATCACCGCCATCGACTGAGATGAGGCGACATGGGATGCCGCTTTGCGACAGCCAAACCTCCACCTCACATGGCCTGGTCCTACCGTGAAAGTTATGGAGTGCGTCTAAACATGGAGGCCACTTCGCTTCTTCATTAGATGAACGAAAGTAAAAGGACAACATGAACAGTCGTTCGTCCAAGAAACTGAACTGAATTGATTTATCCTGGTAGGCCAGCAGGGTCATGCCTCCCATTCCTTTACCGTGATCCTGAGGGTCCCCAAGTTCATCGACAATGTGCTTTTGAGTGGCCTCAGTCGGGAAAAGTGGGGCTATTTTTAAACGGGCGTCCAAAAGAAGGCGTTGGTTCTCTGAGGTTAAGGCAGGCGTTTTTACCGTGTTCCTGGAATCTTATCGAAACCACGGAGAGGTCAAGAGAGCACGGAGGTTGGTCTGACGGGGCGGACGTTTCGGACTTGTCGGGGGGAGTGGGTAGGTTGGATGAGGGGAGGTTAAGTTTCGATGTCCTGGGTGCCTTTGCAGTTGGGGTAGGCGGGGCAGCCCCAGAATTGGCGGCTGGTTTTTCCTGCGGTGCGGCGGCGCATGGGTTGGTTGCAGAGGGGGCAGAGAGGGGTGCCGGATTGTTCGGCCCGGGACTGGATGCGGGTGGTGTGGAGGCGTTCGGTAAATCCCCCGTTTTCTTTGAAATTCTCTGCCTGACTCTGAAGCTGGCGTTTGAGAAGATAGGTCGCCTGATTGATGGCGCAGAGCATGGCGTTGGCGGCAAATTCGGGGTCGGCTTTGGCGACGAACTCGGCGAGGCCGGCCAGTCCGGTGAGGATGACTTTGCCTTTCGGAGCGGCTGGCAGGCTGGGGAAGAGGTCGTGCTTGAGGCGCTCGCGCATGGCGAGGCATTGGCGGGAGTCTTTGTGCCAGAGACGGAGGCCGTTTGAAGAAGGAAGCTTTTGTAGTCTCTGGCGAGTTCGTCGTTCAGGCTGGCGCGTGCGACGTTAGTCAGCTTCATTTCCATCTTCCGAGACGTGGCGGCGGCACCGCTGCCCTCCTAGATGTTCCGCACGCCGCTACGGGCAGCCTGGATCATTTGGTCGTGGGTGCGGCTGCTTTTTTCAATGAAGCGGTTACAGAAGACGACGGTGGCGTCATAGACTGCTTCGGCTACGACATAGCTGCGGAGGTTTTCGTAACCGCCGTGGGGCAGAAGAGGGCTGTTGGGGTCGGGAGCGGGTTTCTTGTTGGACCGGTCTGACAAATCGGACTTGTCAGACCGGCCTGAGGGATCTGGTGAGGCGGGCATCTCGGTGGTAGGTGAGAGGGGCCTGCTTCAAATGAGCTATGCTACTGACAAGCCTCACAAGTCCCGCCGTTCCGCATCGCCTCAATGGAACAAGCTTGAATCTGCTCCTCCGTGTAAGCGGCGGCTTTGGTGGGGTCTTGGCCGACGATGCCGCGCATTTCCTTCTTCACTTCGACATCGGCTTTTTCGATGTTGGAGGCGGAGCGGGTGCGGAGGTAGTAGGTGGTCTTGAGGCCTTTTTTCCAGGCTCCTCGATACATGTGGGAGAGGGTGCGCATGTCGCTCTCACCGCAGAAGAGGTTCACGGACTGGGACTGATCAATCCACTTCTGGCGGCGGGCGGCGGCATCGATGAGCCAGCTCCAGTCAATGCTGAAGGCGGTGGCGTAGCGGCGCTTGAGGTCCACAGGGATTTCCTCGATGCCTTCGATTTCGCCGTCCATGTACTTCAGCTTGTTCTGCACCTCAGGGGTCCACAGGCCGCGCTTTTTGAGGTCGCGGATGAGGTAGGGGTTCAGCAGCATGAAGTCGCCGGAGAGGTTGGACTTCACGAGCATGTTGCTCATGAGGGGCTCGATGCACGGGCTGGAGCCCATGATGTTTGAAATCGTGGCCGTCGGGGCGATGGCGAGGACGTTGCTGTTGCGCATGCCGTGCTTGGCGATCTTGGCGCGCAGGGCGCTCCAATCCATCTTGCCGCCGCGAGGGACGTCGATCTCCATGCCGCGCTCCTGGGCGAGGAGGTCCACGGTATCCTGCGGGAGGAGGCCGCGATCCCACTTGCTGCCTTTGTAGGTGGAGTAGGTGCCTTTTTCGGCAGCCACGTCGCTGCTGGCCTCATAGGCGTAGTAGGCGACGGCTTCCATGAATTCGTCGTTGAATTCGACGGCTTCCTTGGACGCAAAGGGGATGCCTTTGCGGTAGAGGGCGTACTGCAGGCCCATGACGCCGAGCCCGATGGGGCGGTGACGCTCGTTGGAGGTCTTGGCGGCGACGGTGGGGTAGAAGTTGATGTCGATGACGTTGTCCAGCATGCGCACCGCCGTGCGGATGGTCTCGCGCAGCTTGGTGTGGTCGATGTTGCCAGCGTCGTCGAGGTGGTTGTCGATGAGGACGGAGCCGAGGTTGCACACGGCGGTTTCATCCGCGCTGGTGTTCAGGGTGATCTCGGTGCAGAGGTTGCTGCTGTGGATGACGCCGACGTGGTCCTGCGGGCTGCGGACATTGCAAGGGTCCTTGAAGGTGATCCAAGGGTGGCCGGTTTCGAAGATGGATTTGAGCATCTTCTTCCACAGGTCCAGGGCCTCAACTTCGCGGCCGAAGATCTTGCCAGCCTTAGCCATGACCTCGTACTCAGCGTAGCGTTTTTCAAAGGCGCTGCCGTAGAGCTCATGCAGATCGGCCACTTCATTGGCGCGGAAGAGCGTCCAGGTGCCACGGGTCTCCATGCGCTTCATGAAGAGGTCGGGGATCCAGTTCGCGGTGTTCAGGTCATGCGTACGGCGGCGTTCATCGCCGGTGTTCACGCGGAGCTGGAGGAAGTCCTCGATGTCGTTATGCCACACTTCCAGGTAGGCGCAGCCAGAGCCACGGCGCTTGCCGCCCTGGTTCACGGCGATGAGCTGGTCGTTGTGCAGCTTCAGGAAGGGGATGACGCCCTGGCTTTCGCCATTGGTGCCTTTGATGTAGCCGCCCGTGCCGCGCACGCTCGTCCAGGAGCCGCCGAGACCGCCGGCCCACTTGGAAAGGAAGGCATTCTCCGCGATGCCACGGATCATGATGGACTCGATGCTGTCGTCCACCTTGTAGAGGTAGCAGGAGCTGAGCTGGCTGTGCAGGGTGCCGCTGTTGAAAAGGGTGGGTGTGCTGGAGCAGAAGCGGCGGCCTTTGTACAGCTTGTACAGGGCGATGATCTTGTCCTCCGGGTTCTCCTTTTCCTGAATGCAGAGGCCCATGGCCACGCGCATCCAGAAGAGCTGGGGAGCCTCCAGGCGCTTGCTGGGCTTCACCTTTTTGTCCACGATGAGGTAGCGGTCGTAGAGGGTCTGGATGCCGAGGAAGTCAAAGTCCATGTCGGCGGTGGGCTCCAGGGCCTCGGCCAGTTTGTCGAGGTCGAACTCGAGCAGGCGAGGGCTGATGCGGTCGATCTCCACGCCACGGGCGAGGTTGCGGCGGAAGGCGCGGCGATGGAAGTCGCGCAGGGCCTCGATGCCGTCGCGGACGATGTCCCAGCCGAGGACTTCTTCATAAATGTAGCTGAGGCGGATGCGGGCGGCGAAGCGGGCAAAGTCGGCGTCCTTCTGCATGAGCGTCTTCGCATTCAGGATGACGGTCTGCTTCAGGTGCTCCAGCGTGATGTCGGAGTTCAGGGAGCGGCGCAGCTCCATCTCGATCTCATTGCGGGTGAGGCAGAGATCCAGGCCGAGCATGGCAAAATCGATGCGCTTTTTCAGGTCCTGCCCATCCCAGAAGAAGGTCTCCGTGGGGCTGGCGCGGACGACGATGAGGGCCTGCTGATCGTGGTCCTCCTGGCTGAGGCTTTCGGCCACTTCTTCGTCATGCTCGCGCATTTTGGAGCGGAGGGCGCGGTACTGGATGTAGGCGCGGGCCACCTTGAAGAAGCCCTGCTTCATCAGCTCTTCCTC
Source organism: Prosthecobacter algae (assembly GCF_039542385.1). Lineage (NCBI taxonomy): Bacteria > Pseudomonadati > Verrucomicrobiota > Verrucomicrobiia > Verrucomicrobiales > Verrucomicrobiaceae > Prosthecobacter > Prosthecobacter algae. The sequence goes on from NZ_BAABIA010000002.1 coordinate 699,149, forward strand.
GACGATGTTCTGCACGTCTTCGATGTGCATGAACTGCTTGCCCTCTTCCGCGACGAAGCGGCTGGCTGCCTCCGCCACCTGCACGGCGGGGGAGGAATCCATCTCCATGGAGAGGAAGGCTTTGCGCACGGCGATCTCGATCTTGTTATGGTTCCAAGGGACGAGCTGGCCGCTGCGGCGGATGACTTTGGTGCTCACGATCAGCGGCTGGGGCAGGGTGTTGTCGGCAAGGCTGTCGTACTCCGTACGTTTGCGGCGCTCCGCCAGACTGCGGGCCACGTCATGGGCATTGTGCCGGACGAGGGCGCGCTCGATGCAGTGATAGATGTCCTTCCCGCTCAGGGCGCTGCCGGCTCCCTCGGCAATCTGGGCGGTGCGCTGGTGCAGCTCATCCGCCACGGCGCGGGCGATGGTCTGCACGAGCTGCTGGTTCTTCTCGTTGTAAATGTCGCTCTCCTTCTGGCGGGCCATGAAGAGATCCGCCAGGGCGCTGCCCACGGTATCGGCGATTTCGCCCATGTCGAAGTCACGTTCGTCCCCGCCCACCTTCACCTTGATGGCGGAGGAGGACTCGGATCCGCCGACCGTCAGCGCGCTCCATTCGAAGCGCGGTTTCTGGTCTTTGGGGGTGTGGGCGACTTTTTTGAGGGCTTTGTCTTCGTGGAGCAGGTCCTGGATCATGGCGGGAGCGGGAGATGAGGTTGACTAGGAGCAGCGAGGCGTTTTGGAGGATAAGAAATCCGCGCTGGAGGGCTCCAGCGAAAACGTCCGTTCCTTCGGGAAAGGGAGAAAAGATTACAGGTCGTCGTCGTCGCAGACAGCGAGGGCGGAGGACTTCTGGTAGTCCGTGACTTTGCCTTCGAAGAAGTTCTGCTCCTTGCGCACGTCCATCATTTCCGCCAGCCAGGGCAGCGGATTGGTGACGCCCGGGTTCAGGGCAGGCAGGCCGCAACCGGCGAGGCGACGGTCGGCGATGAAGTCGGTGTAGAGCTCGAACTCGGCGGCGCTGAGGCCGACGGCGTTCACGGGCAGGCAGTCGCGGATGAATTCCTTTTCCAGGGCCACGGCCTCGCGCATGGTCTCCACCAGGTCCTGGCGGAAGTCGGCGGTCCAGATGTCCGGGTTTTCCTCGATGAGGTCCATGAACAGATTGCGGAAGACTTCGATGTGGTTGGACTCATCGCGCAGCGTGTAGCGGAACATCTGGCCGATGCCGGGGAACTTGTTCTGGCGGTAGAGGCTGAGGATCATGCCGAAGAGGCCGTAGAACTGGGTGCCCTCCATGCACTGGCCGAAGACGAAGATGTTTTTCGCCAGGAGCTGCTTGTTCTCCAGCTTGGTGAGGTCCAGATCGCGACGCAGGTTGTTCGAGTGCTTGGTCACGAACTCGTTTTTCTTCACGATCGTGGGGATCTGCTCGAACATGGCCTCGCACTCATGCGGGTTGATGCCCAGGCTGGAAATCATGTACAGGAGGGAATCCGCGTGGATGTTTTCCTCATGCGCGTGGCGGCCTAACACCAGTTTCAACTCCGGCGCGGTGACGAGCTCGCGCACGACGTGCTGCACATTGTCACCGACGATGCCTTCAGCGGCGCTGAAGTAGCCGATGCCCATCATGATGATCCAGCGCTCGTTTTCCGAGACGTCGTGGGAGCGCCACTGCTCCACATCTTTCTGCATCTGGATGTCTTCCGGCTCCCAGTGGTTGGCCTTCATGATGCGATAAAGATCATAGGCCCACTGATATTTCAGGGGCAGAAGATTGAAGGTCATCGTCTGCCGTCCATTGATCACTTTCTTGGCGGCAAAGGCCTCTTCAGCCTTGTCTTGGTCCAGAGGAAACTCACGATTGCCAATTTTGTAGATTTTATCCATGAGGTGTCAGAATCGGGTTGAAATGAGCGGAACGGTTGAATTTAGAGGGATTGGGAGATTAATCGACTAACGAACGAACTACCAGATGTTGCGCGGGCCGGGGGTGATTATGCACTACATCTTGTGGCCAGCCAGTCAATTTTGCCATCCAATGGGGTTGGATCATGTTTCACAGCGCAGCGCCAAGCGTTCCACATCGATTAAATTTTTTGGGCGTTAAAATCGCGAACGGGATGTCCATTTATGAGAATCTTCGCAAAAAGTAGAGAAGCCCTTCAAAGCCAACGCATTGTGAATAACTTGCCTCCGGGCTGGTCACCGAGCCTCCTTTTGAAACATTTTCGACCCCTCCCCGCAAGACTCTGAGAGCACCTTAAAAAGCTCCCCGCCAGAACGCGCTTGCCAAAAGGCGGACATCCCTCATATTCGCGCCCCCTTATGGTCGACATTTTGATTGGCACCCTTACCGTGGTGGAGGTACTCGTTTGCCTCCTCCTCATTCTCATCGTCCTCATGCAGCGTCCGAAACAGGAAGGCCTGGGCGCTTCCTTCGGTGACGGCATGATGTCCCAGATCGCTGGCGCGCAGACGACCAACGTCCTGCAAAAGTTCACGGTGTACCTCGCCGTGGCCCTCTTTGTCCTGACGCTGAGCCTGGCCCTGCTGGTCACCCGCAAACAGTCCCAGAAGGCCAACGCCCGCATCTTTGATGCCCCGCCACCTGCCGCCGCCCCGGCTGCTGTGACCCCTGCTGAAGCCCCGAAAGTGGAAGTGACCCCAGCCACCCCGGCTGCGGCCACGACTCCGGCAGCACCTGCCGCCACGGCCCCAGCCGCACCGAAGCCAGCCACGGAAGCCCCCAAGGCCCCTGAACCTGCCAAACCGATCATGAAAGAGCCAGGTGAAGCCGCAGCCCCGGCTGCCCCTACACCCGCCGCCGCCACCACCCCAGCGGTGGAGGCCCCTAAGCCTGCCGCCCCGGCCCCTGCTGCTCCCGTCCCAGCAGCCCCGGCCGCTCCAGCGCCTGCAGCCCCGGCTGCCCCCAACCCTTAATCCCAGCTCGTCATTCTCGAGCACAACCTGGTCTTTGACCGCCCCATGAAAAACGGCGGCTCAGCATTTCACTCCAGCCCATCACGCCGTGTCTCATGGTGTGCTGGGCTGTTTGTTTTCCTGGGCCTGCTTCTGTTTTCCGGCCTGCTCCAGGCCGATGGCGTGGTGCGCTGCCAGCTTGCCGACGGTTTTGACTTCCCCGTGGGCAAACCCAACGGCGACAACTACTACAAATCCCGCGGCTACTGGCCCAATGGCCACCTGGGCGAGGACTGGAACGGCAAAGGCGGCGGCGACAGCGACCTCGGCGCGCCCATTTATGCCTCCGGTCGCGGCGTGGTCATCATCTCGGAAAATGTCGGTGTCGGCTGGGGCAACTGCATCATTATCCGCCATCCCTACCGCGATGAAACGGGCAAGATCGCCATGGTGGACAGCCTCTCTGCCCACCTCCAGCAGCGGCTGGTGAAAGTGGGGCAGACCGTGGAAAAGGGCCAGCTTATAGGCACCATGGGTGGCAACAACGGCATGTACCTCGTACACCTGCACTTCGAGATGCGGAAGAACCTGCGCATCGGCATGAACCGCAGCCAGTTTGCCCGCGACAACACCAATTACTACAGCCCCACGGACTTCATCAACAAGCACCGCGTGCTGCCCACCAGCTTTCAAAAGTACCCGGTGCCGATGGGCCTCTTCGCCCCTTATGGCCGCTCCCTGGCCGATGCCCGCAGCGATGGTGAAGACACCGTGAAGGTGCCCACGCTGCCTACCACCCGCCCCAATCTGCCGGAATCCGGCCCCTCTGCCGATGACGAGGACTTCTGGTCCAAACTGCGCACGCGCCTGAAGCAGGGCAAAATGACTGAAGGCGTGGACACCCCGCAGTAATCTCGAAGGCCCGGCTTATTAAAAAGCCACCTTGGCCCAGACACCCTGCTTTTCTTCCCGGGCCTTGCGGGAGAGGGCCATCAGCTCCGCCAGATAAGTGGGCAGATCCCGCGAATCTCCCGGCAGCTCCGTATCCACCCCATCCAGCCGCGCATAACCTTTGCGCAACAGCAGATCAATGAGGTACACGGGCTGGCCGTCCTCCCGCAGAAAGCGGATCAGCGCGTAGTAACGCAGGGTATTGGGCACACGTTCCCAGCGGGTGATGACCTCAAAGGGCCGCGTTTTCAGCAGTTCCGCCACATAGGCTGCCGCCTCCATCCCGGTGGAGATGATGACCTTTTCATTCGTCCGGCCAAAATAACGGGCCTGCTCCGCCACCCGCTGCGGATGGTTCATGCTGGCCTCCAGCGCATCCACAAAATACAGGACAAAGATGTGCTCGTCATTGCCGATGCGGATGCGCAGCGTATCCGCCTCATTGGCGCGGCTTTCCACCAGGACGGCCCGGGGAAAGACCAGAAATTTGTCTGCCACGCCCTTGGCTCCGCCGCCTTCATCGGGCAGGGTTTCGCCAGGCATGCCCGCCACCTTCACCGGCACAGCAGGCGGCGGTGCCGGCCGGCTTTCCTTCAGCAGGATGCCTCCCAGCACGACCATCAGCACCAGCACCGCAGTGATGGCGAGATTGAGCAGCGTGTCGCGGAGTGGCATTGGCAGCCGCCATTGTCTGTGCGAACCGGCCTCTTGCCAAGCGCTTAGACGGCTTTCCCCGGCCAGGGAGGCCAAAAACCGCCTCAGGCCACCTTGCGGATCCAGCGGGTGCCCAGGGCCACGCTCCACTGGTACTTGCGAGCGTGCTCGCGAATCAGGAAAGGCAGGTCCTTTTCCTCCGCGAGATCGAAGTGCGCAGCCAGTTCCCGCTTCAGCCAGTCGCGGGTGGACCCTTTGGGCCACTGGCCCCGAGGGGTGAACTCCTCCAGCCAGGTGCAGGGGGTCGTCAGCAAAAGCTGGCCGCCCGGTTTCACCAGTTCGGGCAGGCGGGCGATGAGCAGTGCGGGATCCGTGAGGCGGCACAGCAGATTGGCCGCATGGACGAGGTCGAAACTGCCCAGGTCCGCCCGCAGGTGCATGGCATCGCCCTGCTCAAAACGGACACGGTCGCGCGGGCAATCCGCCGGCACCTGGGCCACCAGGGGGGTGGTGGCGGCGGCCTCATCCAGCCGCTGGTAGGGCAGGTCCTGCCGGATCAACTGGGCAGAAGCTTCCACAAAGCTGTGGCTGTAGTCCATGCCCAGGACGGAAGCGGCGTGTTTGGCCAACTCGAACGAGGAACGGCCCACCGCACAGCCCAGATCCAGGGCCGTCTCCACCGGCCGGGAAAAATCCGCCAGCTCCGTCACCGTGCGCACGGCAAAGCCCAGCGCCGATTGCGGCCCGTCCGCCCATGGCAGCACCTCTTGTGCGGCCCCGTAGTGAAAGAGCAGGTATTCATCGAGCAGGCGGCGGGTTTCGTAAATGTTCATGGAGCCTGAGGCTACGCCTGAGCGGCGAAGAGTGGAAACAACAGCTTCAGAAAAGTCGTCAGCCCACGCAGGGCAGCATCATGGCATCCCGCATGCCATGGAGGATCTTCTTGTCCGCCGGGCACACCGTAGCCAGCACCCCACCCAGGTGAGTCTCCTCCGTGCCCTGCGGCACAAAGTAGTAGGGGCAGAGGCGCACGCGAGACTTCATCATCGCCGTCTCCTGCCGTTCCTCGTTCCAGGCCGGGTGATTCACCACCCGGGCACGGTGAAAGCGCTGCATCACAAAGGGGTTCGTGGGAAAGCTGGCCAGCGCCTCATCCAGTGCCGTCGCCCACTGCTCCTGCGACAGGTCATGGCCGATGGACACACTGCGGGAGCCCCAGCCCACCTCAGAAAAACCGCTGATTTTCAGCACCAGTTCCCGCTGCTTGCCGCCGAACTTTTTGGCCTCCTGCCAGGACTGGATATTCAGCCCCGGATACACCGCAAAGGGCGGCAGCGGCGCGGGATCCACCACCCACCCCTGGGGGATGCATTTCTGCAGCAGTTCATAGTCCGCCTGGCCCAGCGTCTCCCGCCAATAGTCCTGGAGCGGGGGTGACCAAAACAGCACCAGCCACAGCTTTTCCTCCAGGAAGGCCTTCAGCGGCGGGGTGAACTGCAGCTCCCCCTCCTGCGCCATCTTCAGCATCTCCGTGGCGAGGTCCACATTGTCGAGATCGAACAGCTCAAAGAAACGGTACACGCTGGAGCCCGCCAGCTCGCGCGGCGTCAGGTTCCACGGATTCATCACACTGCGGGGGAAACCGCCGCCGCGCTCGTTGAGCTTGCCCACCAGCCACTCCATCTCCGGCTGGTAATCACCCGACTCGCGGGAAATGAGGATGTCCTCGTTCGGAAATGCGGCGGCAAACCCTTCCACCATGCCTGCCCCACCGCCGAGCACGGGCTGGCCCAGGGCGGCATAGGTTTCATTCAGCCAGCCGGTGAGGCCGATGCCCCCCGGCAGGGAGTCCAGCTCCGAGATGCACACACCATCCTCCGTCAGCACCAGATCGGGCCGCAGCACGCCGGGCAGATCATTCCGCCACCGGGCCTCCCGCCCCAGGGCGATGACGTGGGCGGGTTTGCCCTGGTCCATCAACTGGGCCACCCAGGCGATTTCCGGTTTTTCCAGGCTCTCAAAATACAGCCGGTTGCTGGCTCGCTGAAAGGCCCGCAACGCAGGCCCCAGTTTCTCGATCAGCGCCACCGTCGCGGCATCCAGCGCGAAGGCTTCAGGGGAAAGTACCCACTCCTTGTCGCGGAACATGCCCTCCTCTGGAAAACTCTGGCGAATGTGGGCGATGCGATCGGCGGGGGACATGATGTAAGAGGAAACGGCCAAGCCAGGCTCTTGGATGAACTTGCACCCATTCTGGCACCACCCTGGTCCTTGCTCAATCAGAAGCATCCGCCTGAATGCAGGCCACACGTGCGGCTTCTACTTCAGCGTCAGCTCTTCCATCAGGCCACGGAGCTGATCATGCGTGCGGGCCACCATGCTCTGCGTGGGCGGGCCGGTGTTCTTGTCATTCCAGACTTTTTCCAGCTCCGTCAGCACCCCGATCACCGGCTGCACCAGGGCAGAACGGCGGGTCGTTTCACCCAGGGTCGCAAAATCTTGCCGCAGGTCCGCCAGCAAGGCAGGGGAGCCGATGCACAGCGGGCGCTTGTCCACATCCGGGATCTCCACCACCAGCTTGGAGACGATCTCCAGAGAGCGCATCCAGGCCCCGATGTCCACCAGCACGGCGAGGTCGTCGTCCATCTGCTCGCGCAGCAGGCGCAGGAGTTCCTGGTGGCCGTCCACAATCTCCTGGCGGAGGTCTTTCCACTCATCCATCTCCGCCATTTTGGCCTGGGCCATGAGGCGGGGTTTCATCTTTTCTCCCAGGCCCAGCATGCGGCAATAGGTGACGATGTCCTGGTTGTTGTTGCGGAACTGCTGGGAATCTCCAGCCTCCCAGATGAGAAACGTTTCCCCGATCAGGCTGCCCAGGGTAAAGGCGGCCTTGTTCCGATCCGCCGTGGGTGAGGGCGGCTGCGGCCGGTACATGGTGCGCCAACGCGCCTTCGTGTGCTGCCCGGCCATCTCCAAAAAGTCCGCCGGCGTCTGGTCCTCCGTCCAGAAAATGACCCGAGCCACAAATTCCCCGGCACTGGCGGCGATGGAATTCGGCGGTACTGGCTCCTGACTCCAGACGTGGACCGGGAGCACGACGGCAAGCGCCGTGCTGAGGACAAGCACGTTCGAAAATGGAATCACGGTGGGGGTTTGGTCGGACTTGTTAAGATGCCTGAAAGGAACGGATTGTTCAAAATCCTGTTCTTTTTCCAACACCAAAATAATTCGACTCACCTGCTCTTCGCCAGATTTGCCCCTTTGTCCACATCACATCCGCATGTAAAACTAGCACCTCTGAGCGCAACTCATACCGACTGGCTTGGCAAAGCTTGCCTATTCCAAGGGGGTTTCAACGAAGCCTGGGCAAATCCGGCATCATTGAGGCCGCTCGAATCTTCTCGTCTGTGCCACTCAACTGAACGAGTGGAATCACCTACGTGCCCTCACTCTAAAAAAGCGTGGGCGCGGAACCCTTCCACACCCACGCTTTGAGATTTCGGCAGTTGGGGTTTTACTCCACCGTCACGCTCTTCGCCAGATTGCGCGGCTTGTCCACGTCGCAACCGCGAGCGACGGCGGTGTAGTAGGAGAGCAACTGCAGCGGGATCACGGTGAGCAGCGGGCTGAGGTAGGACGGGCAGTCCGGGACGTAGATCACATCGTCGGTGAGGCGCTCCAGCTCGGTGCGGCCTTCGGTGGTGACGCAGACGACCGGGCCTTTGCGGGCCAGCACTTCTTCGATGTTGCTGACGTTCTTATCGAACACGGCATCATCCGGAGCGATGAAGATGGAGGGCATGTCTGGCTTCACCAGGGCGATGACACCGTGCTTCAGCTCGGCACTCGGGTGACCGCTGGCGTAGATGTAGCTGATCTCCTTCATCTTCAGCGCGCCTTCGAGGGCGACGGGGTAGTTTGCCTGCCGGCCCATGAAGAGCATCCCTTCGGCGTTCGCGTGTTTCTCGGCGATGGCCTTGATGCGGTCCGTCTGGGTGAGAATGCTGGCGATCTTGTCCGGGATGGCTTCCATCTCGTCGATCATCTCCATGCCATCGGCGGTGGAGAGGTGATGGATGCGGCCAAAAAGCATGCCGAGAAGGGTCATGATCATCACCTGAGAAGTAAAGGTCTTCGTCGCCGCCACACCGATCTCAGGGCCAGCATGGATGTAACAGCCGCCGTCGCTTTCACGGGCGATGGTGCTGCCCACGCTGTTGACGATGCCCAGGCACTTGATGCCTTTGCGCCGCGCTTCACGCATAGCGGCCAGGGTATCAATGGTCTCGCCGCTCTGGCTGAGGACGAACTGCAGGGTGTTCTTGTCCGCCGGCACGTTGCGGTAGCGGAATTCGCTGGCGATTTCCACCTCCGTAGGCACACGAGCGAGGGTCTCGATGACGTATTCCCCAACCATCGCGGCATGGAAGGCTGTGCCGCAGCCGCTGAGGATGATGCGGTCAATGCCACGTAGCTCTTGCGGAGTCATGTTCAGCCCACCCAGGATGGCCATGCCGTCATCGCGGGAAAGGCGACCGCGCATGGCGTTGCGGAGGGAGTTCGGCTGCTCGAAGATTTCCTTGAGCATGTAGTGCGGGAAGTCGCCTTTTTCAGCGTCATCGGCGGTGAATTCCACCCGGCTGACTTTCACCTGCGCGGTGCCGCCATCCATGGAGGTGACGTCATAACGCCCTTCCGTGAGGCTCACGATGTCGTGGTCATTCAGATACACCACGTCGCGTGTGTGGGCGACGATGGCGGAGACATCGCTGGCGAGATAGTGCTCTCCATCGCCCAGGCCGACGACAAGCGGGCTGCCCAGGCGGGCACCGACGATGACGCCAGGAACCTCGGCATGCATGGCCGCGATGCCGTAGGTACCTTTCACCTTGGCCAAGGCCTGTTTCAGGGCGGTGCGCAGGCGGGTAGGACCATCGGTTTCATCGCTGGCATCAAAGTAGCGACCCACCATGTGAGCCAGGACTTCGGTATCGGTCTGCGACTCAAAAGTATCACCTTGCGCGAGCAATTGATCACGCAGCGTCTGGTAGTTTTCAATGACGCCATTGTGGACGAGCACCAGCTTGCCGCCCTGGTCGCGATGCGGGTGGGCGTTTTCATCGGTGGGAGCGCCGTGGGTGGCCCAGCGCGTGTGGGAAATGCCTGTGCAGCCTTGAGGGGCGATCTCCGCCACGGCCTGCCGCAGGTTATCAATGCGGCCCGCCCGCTTGATGATTTCGACCGTGTCACCGCCGTTCAGAAGGGCAATGCCCGCTGAGTCATAGCCGCGATATTCCAGCCTGCGCAGCCCATCCAAAAGGATCGGGCTGGCCTGCCGCTTGCCGATGTAGCCAACAATTCCGCACATAGTGTTCGTTTTGCCCGCCGCGCAGCGGGAACTTCATTCTAGCCGTTAGAATGCCAGCCCGCCAGTGAAAGGGCAATTTGGTGAAAGATTCGGCTCTCGAATGACCAAGACTTCCCTGATTGCAGTCCCTAGAGTCCACGTAAACAATGCGCTCATGACCTTCGAATTCGCCACCGCCACGCGGATCCTCTTTGGCCGGGGAACGGCTGCGCAATTGCCTGCACAGGCTCTCGCTTTCGGTAAAAAAGTCCTCGTCGTTACGGGATGCGATCCACAGCGCCATTTGCCGCTGCTCACGCAATTGGAGACGGCGGGGCTACAGGTCACCATTTTCCCCATCGCCACGGAGCCAACGGTAGACGATGCACGCCGTGGAGCTGCCAGCGCCCTGAGCTGCGGGGCGGAGGTGGTCATCGGCCTGGGCGGCGGCAGCGCGGTGGATGCTGGGAAAGCCATCGCGGCCCTGGCCCGGCAGCCGCATGATCTGCTGCATTATCTGGAGGTGGTGGGCAAGGGTCTGCCCCTGGAGGGAAAACCCCTGCCCTACATTGCGGTGCCGACGACCGCAGGCACGGGGGCCGAGGTCACCCGCAATGCCGTCCTCGTCAGTGCCGAGCATGGGGTGAAGGCCAGCCTGCGCCATGCCTCCATGCTGCCCACTTTGGCCCTGGTGGATCCTGAGTTGGCCCGCGATTGCCCGCCCGCTGTCACAGCCGCCAGTGGCATGGATGCCCTCACTCAATGCCTGGAGGCCTACGTCTCCTGCAAGGCCCAGCCGCTGACGGATGCCCTCTGTGTGGATGGCATGCGCCGGGCGGTGCGCTCCCTGGAAAAAGCCGTGGCCCATGGCGATGATCTGGAGGCGCGAGAGGACTTGGCGCTGGCCGCTCTTTACAGTGGCATGGCCTTGGCCAATGCGGGACTGGGGGCCGTTCACGGGTTTGCCGCGCCTATCGGTGGCAGTTTCAAGGCAGCCCATGGGGCGGTCTGTGCGGCCCTGCTGCCCCCGGTTTGGGCAGCGAACTGGGCGGTGATTCAAAAGGGGGCGCACCCTGCTGCACGTGCCCGGTTTGAAACCGTCGCTCGGCTACTCCTGAAGGATGAGGCCGCCACGCCTGACCAAGCGACCGACTATCTTCAGGGTTTGGCCCAGCGCCTCGGCATCCCCAGCCTGGGCAGCCATGGCATCACTGAAAGCCACCTGGACGACATCGCCACGCAGGCCGCCAAGGCCAGCAGCATGAAGGGCAATCCGGTGCCTCTGACGCATGACGAGCTCCTTGATATCCTCCGGGCTGCCTTATGAGGGGCAATGCAGGCTAAGGCACGGACAATTCAGCGTGAAGAAGCCACGACGTGGGAGCGTTGGTTTAATAAGTATTTTAAAAGCCTATTTAAAAGACCGTCCACTTCCTATCATGCGCCTCCTTTTGCTCCTCACCTTGCTGCCGCTCCTGGCCGTGGCCGAGGAGGAGTATGAATTGCCGCCCATCCGCTACTCCGCCACCCAGCCAAAAGACGTGGTGCAGGATCTCCTGCGCCGCATGCAAGTAGGCAAGGCCCAGGTGAACCGCACGGATACCTGGACGCTGCTGCGGGATCTGCTGAAGCATTTTCATATCCCCGAGGAATCCCAGGTGCTGGTGTTCTCCAAGACCAGCAAGCAGAACGACCGTATCACGCCGCAGACCCCTCGCGTCATCTATTTCGGTGAAGAGGCTTACGTGGGCTACACCCTCGGCGGCTCCATCGAGGTGGCGGCGGTGGATCCTCACCTAGGTCCCATTTTTTATCTGCTGGAACCCGAGACCGAGCCGGAAAAGCCGCTGCAATTTCACCGTGACCAAAGCTGCATGAGCTGCCACGGCGGTCCCTTCACACCCGGAGTGCCGGGGGTCCTGGTACGCTCCGTTTTCCCCAGTGCCAGCGGCCACCCTATCCTCAGCCAGGGCAGCACTGTGGTGGATAGCACCACGCCTTTCAGCAACCGCTGGGGCGGCTGGTACGTCACGGGCAAACATGGCAGCGCCCTCCATCGTGGCAATGTCATCGCCACTGAAAATGCAGACAACACCTGCGACATGCCCCAGGAGCAGGGGGCCAACATCACCAGCCTAACCAACTTTTTCGATACGCGACCTTACCCCCGAGCCAGCAGCGACATCGTCGCCCTCATGGTCCTGGAGCACCAGACCGCCACGCAAAACGTGCTGACCAAGGCTCACCACACGGCGCTCCGCGCCCTGCACATGCAGCACTCATTGCAAAAGGAGTTAGGCGAACCCGTGCAGCCGCAGCCGGTCGGCACGGCGCAGCGCATTATTAGCCACAGCGCCGAAGACGTGCTGGATGCCCTGCTTTTCAAAGATGAAGCCGAACTGCCTGAAGGTGGCATCGAAGGCGACGAAGCCTTCCAGGCCGCCTTTGCTCAAGAGGCTCCACGTAGCGCCGATGGCCGCAGTTTGAAGGACTTTCAGCTCCTCAATCGCCTGTTCAAATACCGCTGCAGCTACATGATCCACAGCCGCACCTTCACCCAGATGCAGCCCCATTTAAAACAGGCCGTACTGACCCGGCTGGAAGCGATCTTAAAAGGCGAAGACACCAGCGAGCGCTACGACTACCTCGGTGAATCCGAACGGAAACATATCCGCACGATCCTGGTGGAGACGCTGAAAACCTCCACAAAGTAATCCAGAGATGCAATTCAAAGAAGAACACCTCAATCTTGCCTTTCCAAAACCCAGTCCTTGAAAGCTGGAAACCGCCCTGCGGCGGCGGACATTATAGACTCGGCTGTAGCGGGAAGTTGGAACCCGTAGCGAGCCTGCATAAAACGGCGAAACGGCTCAGTTTCATCGAAAGCAGCCGGGCATGAAGCCGGATCATCCAGACCAATTTCCGAATAACCCAGACAGAGGAGACGGCAAAACTCCTTGGCATCTGTGGCTATAACAACCAAGGCCCCCTCTGAACCAAACATCACAACAGGGGCTGCATCGGGAGACAATCCTTCCGTCAGCCACAACGCATAAACATCGCCACAAGCCCCTCGGCCAAAAGGGAGGAATGATTGATAAGCAAGCGGGTCCTTTCGAAACCAGCCTTTCAAAGACTCGACACCGATTTTAGAAAGTTCAAAACATCCACTGATCGGATAGCCCTGCACATCCAAGAAAGCACATATATCAACGACCGGCGGTGGCAACCGATGCCCTAGAGCAAAAGTTGCTTCAATTTCGATGGAGGTCATGGAAGAACTCTAGCCTAACCCAAAGGTCGGATCAAAGCTCTTCTCACGTACTCTGCAGCACCAGCCGAAGCGAATCCAGACGGGGGCGGGCGGAGGCGATGGCTTCCTCCAGGGCGGTCATCTGGGTCTTTGCGGCTTCGATTTCCTCAGGACGCACGTGGTCGTTGATCTGGCGCAGGTCTTCCAGGCGATCGACTTCCGCCTGGAGTTGAGCCTTCATCGTCACGGTCGCCTCGGCAATGAGCTTGGCCATTTCGGCTTCGGCCAGCTTGCGGGACTTGCCCAGCATGGCAGGGAAGATTTTGCGTTTGATGCCGGCGTTTTCCAGCAGGCGCGTGGGGCTGCCTTTTTCGATCTTCGCGTGCATGTAGCCCGCGTCGTCACCCCGGTCTTTGTTGGTATGATCCACCACGATGCGGATGGGCACGGCAGACAGAAAACGGTCCACATGCAGAGCCGTGGGGGCGATGCATTCGACGACGAAATGAGTCTCCAAAATCAGGCCTTCGCTACCAGCGCTGCGCCAGAGGCCGAAGCTGCTGTTGCCACTTTCACTGCCTAACAAAAGATCCAACGCACCACGGACCATGGGGTGATCCTGGGTGAGGAAGGCCATGTTTTCACGGGACAGAGCGCGGGTGCGGTCAAAGCTGGCCAGGAGACCTTCATCCGGCAGGGCAGGAAATTTGTCGGTGGTGAGGTGGGCCGGCATCAGCACGTAGCTGCGGTTGCCATGCTCCTCCACATGCAGACCGAAGTGGTCCACAAGACGGATGAAGAACTCTTCAAACTCAGTGTCCGCATCTTGGGCGCGAATGGCTTCGATAACGGCCTCGGCACGCTCCGGTTTGCAGGAGTTCAGCTCCAGCAGGCGGTCATGACCTTTTTCCAGTTTCGCGGTCACCAGCTTGCGCTGTTCCTGGGATTTTTTGATGAAGGCCTTCAGCGGAGCCGCCTTCATGGAGGCCAGCAGCGGGGCCAGTTCTTCGCGCAGGGACTCGACGATCTCCGTCGCGCCATGCAGGTTTTTCTCGAAGGCGTTCAGCCCCTCATGATACCAGCGGGCCAGCACTTCCTCCCCACTGGCCTTGATGTAAGGCACGTGAATGTGGATGGTCGTGGTCTGTCCGATGCGGTCCAGACGGCCGATGCGCTGCTCCAGCAATTCTGGATCTTCCGGCAGGTCAAAAAGCACAAGGTGATGCGCGAACTGGAAGTTGCGCCCCTCACTGCCGATCTCCGAGCACAGCAGGATGCGGGCCCCATCTTCCTCGGCAAAGTAGGCGGCCTGGCGGTCGCGCTGCATCAGCGTGAGACCTTCATGGAAGAGGGCGGCATTGACGTTGATCTCATGCAGCAGCTTTTCATGCACCTGCTCGGCCAACTTGCGTGTGCGGCAGATCAGCAGGACTTTTTCTTCGCCCAGTTCCTTCAGCAGCTTGGCCAGCCATTTGACCTTGGCTTCCAAAGGCTCGTCCCCACCTGCCAGCGGCACCAGTTTGGCCTCACGCTCAGGGAAACCGGTGAGAGCGGCGCGGGTGTTGCGGAACATGACGCGGCCCGTGCCGAATTCATCGAGCAGGGAAGAGATCAGTTTTTCGCGGGCATCTTCAGCGCCTTTTTTTAGGGCGGTGAGTTGCTCTTTCAGGTGCGGCGACTTCCTAACAAAAAGTTTTTCATCCGCTGCCGTGAGGTTTTTGCCCGAGGCCAGACGATCCATGGCCTTGGCCACTTCTTCGTAGTGACCGGACTCGGCGAGGAACTGCTCCAGGTCCGCATAACGATTTGAGTCGAGCAAACGCAGGCGGGCGAAGTGCCCTTCAGGTCCGAGCTGCTGCGGCGTCGCGGTGAGGAGCAGGAGTCCAGGGATCTTCGAGGTGAGATTTTCCACCAGCGAGTAGGAAGGGCTGACCTCCTGCGCACTCCATTCCAGGTGATGCGCTTCATCCACCACCAGCAGGTCCCAGCCCGCCTCGGCGGCCTGAGCGGCCCGGCTTTCGGAATTGGCCAAGAAGCTGGTACTGCAAAGGATGAGCTGGCTTTCCAGGAAGGGGTTGATGCCTTCTTCCTCGGTCTCCAGCACGTCGCAGCGATCTTCGTCGTAAATGGAAAAGGTCAGGTGGAAGCGACGGTAGAGCTCGACAAACCACTGATGCACCAGCGGCTCAGGCACCAGGATGAGGATGCGCTCGGCCCGTCCTGTAAGATGCAGGCGATGCAGGATGAGGCTGGCCTCGATCGTCTTGCCCAGGC
This sequence comes from Prosthecobacter algae, assembly GCF_039542385.1. NCBI lineage: Bacteria > Pseudomonadati > Verrucomicrobiota > Verrucomicrobiia > Verrucomicrobiales > Verrucomicrobiaceae > Prosthecobacter > Prosthecobacter algae. The sequence goes on from NZ_BAABIA010000002.1 coordinate 714,538, forward strand.
CCACTTCATCTGCCAGCAGCACGCGTGGCACCAAACGGCTGGCCACTTCATTGGCGATGTACATCTGGTGCGGCAACAGGTCCACACGGCCCCCGCAGAAACCGCGAACGGTGGACTGGCGCATGGCCGCCCGGCGTTTCAGGGCCTCGATGCGCAGGTCGAAATTTCGCAGCTCGTCGATCTGCCCAGCCATGAGACGATCCTCAGGCTTGCTAAAGCTGATGGTATCAGAAAGTTCGGCCTCGCTCACTTCACGGTCGGTGCCGATGTAAAAGAGCATGCCCTTGCGGTCTTCCACGGACTCCACTTCCAGCGTTTTGCCGTCGTGGGTTTTGATGGTGTCACCGGCCATGAAGTGTACACGGCGGAGAGGGGCGGTCTTGATGGCGTACTGGCGATGCCCGCCTGCAGCCGGGAAAAAGATCTCCACCCGGCCGAATTCGGCCTTCATCACCACACCGAGTCCGAGTTCAGGTTCGCTATCGCTGACCCAGCGTTGTCCAGGGAGAGGTTGTTCCATTGAATAAAGAAAAAAGGGGGCCGCGATGGTAGGGGCTGTGCGACGGAGTGCAAGGGGTTTACGATTTCACGCGAACTGCGTGTGACAGGAAGATCGGTTCAGGCCTCACACCCTCGCTTGCCCTCAGAGATGTCTGGGCTTAACACTGAGATTCTCTTTTTTCCGACCGTGAAGCCTTACTACATCACCACCGCCATTGATTACACCAACGCACCGCCGCACATCGGCCATGCTTATGAAAAGGTGCTGGCGGATGTCATGGCCCGCTTTCAGCGGCAAAACGGCCGCGAGGTGTATTTCCTCACCGGGGTGGACCAGCACGGCCAGAAGGTGCAAAAGAGCGCCGAAAAAGCCGGACTTTCCCCTCAGGATTTCGTGGATGGAGTTACTCAGCATTTCACGGCCCTCTGGGACAAACTGAACGTGCGCTATGACGGCTGGGCCGCCACCACGGATCCCGTACACAAGCGTGTGGTGCAGGCCATGCTACAAAAGCTGCACGACTGCGGCCAACTCTACAAACAAGGTTATACCGGTTTTTACAGCCTGCGTCAGGAGCAGTTCCTGACCGACAAGGAACGCGGCCCCGATGGCAAATTCGGCGAGGAGTGGGGCGAAGTGCAGGAGCTGGAAGAGGAGAACTGGTACTTCCGCCTCAGTGAGCACGTGGAGTGGCTGAAAGGCTACATCAAGAGCCATCCAGATTTCATCTTCCCTGCGCACCGCGCCAACGATGTGCTGAACGCCCTGGAGGGCACTCCGCAGGATCTCTGCATCAGCCGCCCCATCGAGCGCCTGAGCTGGGGTATCCCCCTGCCCTTCGACGAGCGTTTTGTGAACTACGTCTGGTTCGATGCCCTGACCAACTACATCAGCTTCGCCGGTTACATGGCGGACGAGTGTGGCAACCAGGGCCTGCCGGATTTCAGCACGCTGTGGCCTTCGGAAGCCCACGTCATCGGCAAGGACATCCTGGTTCCGGCTCACGCCGTTTACTGGCCGATCATGCTGCACGCCCTCGGTTTCAGCGATGAGCAGATCCCGCGCCTCATCGTCCACGGCTGGTGGAATGTGAAGGGATCCAAGATGAGCAAGAGCCTGGGCAATGTCATTGACCCGAATGTGCTCGCGGGCACCTTCACGCCGGATGGTCTGCGCTACTACCTGATGCGCGACATCTCCACCGGCTATGACAGCGACTTCAGCGATGAGCGCATCATCATGTCGTACAACAAGGAGCTCGCCGGCGGCCTGGGCAACTTGCTGAACCGCAGCATCAACATGGCGCAGAAATACCGCAACGGCGTGCTGTCCCCAGGCAGCTATGACGATGCGGAGAATGCCGCGCTGCGCCAAGTGGTGGAGCAGGCCACACCGGAATACGTCAAGCAGATGGAAGGCTGGGTCATGGACGACGGCATCGCCGCCGCATGGAAGATCGTCTCCGCCGCGAATGCGTATGTGGACAGCACCAAGCCCTTCTCCCTGGCCAAGGATCCCGCGAATGCGGCCCGCCTGGACAGTGTGCTGTATCATTTGGCTGAGGCCTGGGTGCATGTGAGCGTCCTGCTGAACCCCATCATGCCCGATGCCATGGCTGCTGCCCGCGCCCAGATCGGCTGGCAGATGCCGGAAGGCTTCCAGTTCAGCGACCTGAAGTGGGGCATGCTGAAGGAGGGTCACCAGCTCGGCACGCCTGTGCCGCTCTTCCCACGCCTGGATACCCCCGCGGCTGAGTAAACCCGATGCCGCAGGGCACCTTCGCGCCTCCCCCCATGCTCGACTTTGCCAGCATCCTCACCGTCGTTCTGCCCGTGTACCTCACGATGGCCACGGGCGCGGCGGCGAGAAAGCTGCGCATCCTTCCTCAAGAAGCGGATGCCGGGCTGATGCGGCTTGCCATCACCATCCTCACGCCGTGCCTCATCCTGGAACGGGTGGTGGGGAATGAGGCGGTGATGAAACCCGGCCCGGTCATCGTGGCCGCCAGCCTGGGTTTTGGCCTTGTCGTATTGGGCCTCGCGATTTCTTATTTTGTCGCCCCCCTCATCGGCTTGAAGCTGCATGAGGGCCGCCGCACCTTTGCGGTGTCCTGCGGTCTACAGAACTATGGTTTTGTGGCCATCCCCATCGTCACCGCCCTGTTTCCTGAGAAGGGCACGCTGGGCGTTATGTTTACCTTTACGTTAGGCGTGGAACTGGCCTGCTGGACCGCCTGTGTTGGCCTGCTCACCGGTCTGGACAAGGCCCCATGGAAACTGGCGCTGAACCCGCCCGTGATCACCATTTTGCTCGCGTTGCTGCTGAACTTCAGCGGCCTGCATGGTTACATTCCAGAGGTGGTGCATCTCACCCTAGGCATGATGGGGGCCTGTGCCGTGCCACTGGCGGTCATGATCATTGGGGCCTCCATTGCGGACATCTGGGGGCAGGAGCGCATGCGCTGGTCCATCGCCGTCATGGCCCCAGTGCTTAGGCTGGCGATCATCCCCCTGGCCTTCCTTGCGGCTGCCATGTACCTGCCGCTGGAGCTTCAGCTCAAACGCATCCTCATCGTTCAGGGGGCCATGCCCAGTGCGGTGTTCAGCATCATGATCGCCCGCCACTACGGCGGCCACGCGCCCACCGCCGTACAGTGCGTGCTGGCCACCACCATTGTCAGCTTGGCCACCGCCCCGATCCTCATTGCCTGGGCGCTGAAACTGCTGAACCTCTGAGACACGCTTCGAAACTTTCTGTTAGTCCCTGTGACGAAAGCCTTTCAGACACCCGCATTCACAGACTTCCAGGGAGAAAAAAAGCGCGCCCCACACCAGGTGCAGAACGCGCTCACTCATCAATTCAGCTTATCAAGGCGAGATTAGCTGGCTGCTACTGCCATCGGTGAAGATGACGTTCATCAGGATGCGGCCATTGCTGTCCATCACTGGCTGTTCCCAGCGGCGATCCGTCTGGCCTGAGCCTGGGAAGTCAATCGCCTGAATCGTCTTGGCTCCCTGGGTGGTGGTGATGACATCTCCAGAGCGCAGCACCAGGGACAGCCCGCCACCATTGGCACCTTCGCACCAAAGGCCCTGGTTATTCGCACTGGTGACCCCCGGACCGGTGATGATCCCCAGGAATGCCGCCTGCTCCTGACCGCCGACGAGTGGCAAGTCAAAACCAGTGAAAGTCGCACCCGCGACACCCGGAGCTGCATCGCCTACTTTGACGATCAGCTCCATCGTGCCTGAAGTGTTGGCATAGATACCGTGGACGTCCGTAGGCGCGGCACTGGTGCCATTGCCATCCATGTCCACCCAGCCCTTCCAGGCCCCGCGGTTGCCATTGCTCAGCCAGCCGCCCCAGACGTTGCCAACTTTCTGTGTCGCCGTGAGGCCCGTCACCGTGGCATTCGTATCGCCGCGACGGAGGATGCAGGTGAAGCTGGCCGGATTGGCCGCATCGCCGAACCAGATACCGTCATTGCGGAGGCTGGCGCTGTTGTCGCCATTCGCATTCAGCATCGCGCGGAAGGCGATGCGGCCATTGCTGCCGATGGAAGGGCGCTGGATCCTGCTGAAGGTAGCTCCACCGGTACCAGGGGCGATGTCATCGGCCCTCAGCACCTTCGCCAAACTGCCGCCGACTGGCTGGTACCAAAGGCCTTCCTTGTTGCCAGGCTTTGTCAGTGCGGCAAAGACCAGGTTCCCTGTAGCATCCATGCGAGCAGGGTCTGAATAGCTGCCGGCGATGTTGCCAAACTGCAGGGCGGTGCCAGGAGCCGGGCTGTTTTCGCGGGCCACCACCTGAACGGAGACCGCAGCGCCACTGATGCTAGCGCGAAGGATGGCGGTATCCGTGCTGGCTCCTTTGAAGGTAACGGAGAAGGCTGTTTCGCCCGTCGTCGCACCCGTGGTAGCCGTGGCATAAGCCCCTGTGGCCAGACGGCCCACCAGGACGCCCGCCAGACCTGGAACCGCATCTCCTTCACGAAGGACGAGGCTAAGCCCGCCGCCTCCGACTTCACTCCAGATGCCCGTGTCGTCGTTCACAGTCACACCGCCGACGCCAATGCGCAGGCTGGCCAGGATGGTGATCTCCCCCGCATCTGTGATGGCAGGGACGATAGGCAGATAGTCAAAAACGGTCCCTACAATGTCTGGCACCACCGTGCCCGTGCGGGCTATCAGGCTCAAGCCGCTGCCGGTGCGCTTCCAGATGCCCTGGGAATTGTTCAAAGTCACTGCCGGCAACCCCGTGCCCACCTGCAGAGAGCCAGGGAAAACCAGATCACCGTTTTCCGCAAAGAAGCCCCCGCGACGAAGAATGTCGAAGTTGCCAATGTTGGTTGTGCCATCCGTTCCTGGAGCGCCATTACCCGTCACCGTATCTCCGAGCAACGAACTGACTGGCACCGTCACCGATCCGGAACTCGCTTCTGCCGCAATGTCCACCGTGGCGGAGGTCGGCGAACCGAGGGCCACCCCTGGGCTGCCACCTGTCACGGCGGTGAGAGTGACGATCACCGTTTCAAGAACTTCTGAGGGATTCGCATCGTTGAGCACATCCACCACGATGTCTGCCGTGAGCTGACCAGCCAGAATGGTGACGCTGCCGGAAAGAGCGGTGTAATCCGTACTGGGAGTCGCCGTGCCAGTCACGCTGTAGCTGAGGACGGTGTCGCTGGCGCTGACCACGGACTGGGTGACACGCAAGAGACCATCTTGCGGCACAGCCAGTTCGCCGCCGTCATTGATCTTTGCGATGCTGACGGTCGCCGTGTCGTCATTGGTGATGGTGGAGGTCGCCGTGCCAGTGGCGATGGTGTAAAGCGCAGCCGGATTGCTGAGGACCACTTCAAAGGTTTCGTTGTTTTCCACGAGGGAGTCGTGACTGACATTGATCACCGTGACTGGGGCCGAGATTTGCCCATCCGCAATCGTGACTGTGCCGCTGGGGAAAGTGCCACCAAAGTCAGCCGCATTGGCCGGATTCACGCCGGAGCCGATGACGGTGTAGTCCACCGTGGTCGCTCCCACCGTGGAGCCTATGCGGCTCACGGTGAAGTTGAAGGCGGTGCTCGTACCGCCCGTGCCCTCATCGGCAGTTACTGTATTCGCAAGGATGTTGAACCCGCGTTCTACTTCCAGGGCACCGATGTCCACAACACCTACAGCACGTAAAAAGCCGCTGCCGCGCTGATCAAAGGCGGGCAGTTCCCCTTCCGCGAAGGTTGAAACCGTGACCGTGAGTCCGCCTACGGTGTTGCTAATCAGCTCAGGCTGGTTGGCAGCCGCCAGAATACCGGTGAAAGTGACCACATAGCGTGTACCGATTCGTTGCACCACAACGTTGCCAAGGCCCACGGCGGGGAGAGCTTCAAGTGCAGCCTGGACGACCGCTGCTGTGGAGGTGCCAGACAACGAAGAAGTGGTCTGGCCATTAAACGTCAGCGTGAAGGTGCCCCCTGAGTTGTTGCTCAAAAACACGCTCTGGGTCTCTGATGGGGTCGCGCCGACATTGATCGCTGGGCTGCCCTGCAACAAAGCATGAGTCTGTGTGGGCCCTCCATTGTCACTGAGCACGCCGACGAGTGGGTCCACAGGAACACCAGCGGTTCCAAGGATGTTCCCATTCGTCCCATTCGAAATGCCTGTGATATCGCTATCTGAGCCAATCAGGTTGTTGGAGCTCGCCTCAAGGATCGGGCCGTTAACATCAGAACGGGTCGTGCTAGGAAAACCACCAATGTAGTTATCAGCCACCAAGCAGTTGTTCAGAAGCAAAGGAACACCCGAGGCCACACTGATTCCCCCGCCTGTCCCGGTAACGGCCCGGTTATTGGTGATCGTACAATGGTTCAGCACCAGAAGATTCCCGATACCCGTTTGAATCCGGATAGCACCACCACCAGTGGCTGCGGCGGTATTGCCTGAGAAGGTGCAGTTCGTGAAAAAACTGGCGACGCCTGCACCGGAATTGCGATAGCAAGCCCCGGATGTATCGGCGAGCTGGCCGCTGAAAGTCGTGTTCGAGATCCTGTTGGTCACGGCGGCTGATTCAATCCCGGCACCGCCAGTCGAGCTACTCGTGGCATTGGCAATGAACGACGATCTATCGATCGTTATTGTCCCTCCACCGCCCTGATGCAAAATTCCACCACCCGTGGCACTACTGACGTTGTTGGAAATCACACACTGGAAGAGCGTAAGATTACAGGTCGAACCGATCAACAGGCCCGCTCCACCAGTGTCGGAACCATTGCTCACCGTCACATCCCGCAGCGTGAAGGAAGCTCCTCCGCTCACCACCCAAACACGGACTGAGTTGTTGCCGGAAATCGTCACCAAGCCAGCGCCAGGCCCCTGAACGGTCATGGAAGTGGTCACCGATAAGCTGGAGGCCAACGTGATGACCTGAGGTGTGGCGAATGCTGCGGCATCAAAGGTGATGGTGGGATTACCACCCGCAACGTTCGCATCAGCGATCGCCTGACGTAGCGAGCCAGCACCACTATTATTGCCATTGCTAACAACAAAGGTGGGCACCTGCCCATGCAGCGCCCCCGCCATGAGTAACAGAAAAAAGACGGATTTTAACAACTTATCGGTTAATGAACGGGTCATATGCCCGTTCTATACCCGCAATTGCCAAAGATGTGACAATCTTAGCAAAAATAACCTCGCAATAATGCGTAAGCAAAATGCAAATTATTGAACTGATACTAAGCTGCAAAAGCTCTTCGAGACCTTCTCTGGCTAAACATTAAGCTCAGAAGACATCTATGACAATTGGCGTGCGACAAGCCCCCAAAGCTACGAACGCTATCGCTCCACATTCAATTCCAGCTTATTGTCACCGGGCTGGATCTCCAGCACCCAGTCACCACTGCCGGGCTTTTGCTCATGCGTTGCCGCAGTGCCGTCGGGGGTATTCAGGCCCGCCACATCGGCAGCACTGTAGCTCACGCGCAGCTTCACCTTGCCCACCACCGGGCCGGTTTTCTCATCCAGCTTGAAGTTGCCATGCATCACCCGTGCACAGGCCACAGGCGCGGAAGGATCATCCGAAGTAAAAACGATGCTGCCCCAGCTCACGGGCGTGCCGTTCACCTTCAGCTTGCCACTCACGGCCGCCTTCGGTTTTGGGCTGAGGAAACCCTGATTGCGCAGCCAGTCACGCAGGTGACCGCTCCAGGTGCCCAGCACGGGGTCTCCCAGGAAAAGGCCCACGCCATGGGGACCGGGGCGGTAGCTGTGTAGCTCCGCAGGCACGCCGTTTTTGCGGCAGGCGAGGTAAAAGCTCACAGCATTTTCAGCAGGCACCACGGTGTCCTCATCCGTTTGGAAAAGGAAAGTCGCCGGGGTCTTCGGCGTCACCTGCAAGTTGGTGCTCACCTTGCGCGCCATTTCATCCGTGTTGTTAGGCCCGAGCAGATTTTTGCGCGAACCGGAGTGGGCAAAGTCGTCGATCATGGAGATCACCGCATACGTCGGAGCAGCCACATCGGGGCGGGCGCTCACTTGGTCCACGGCATCATTCGTCATGCCCTCAGGCTTTTCATCAAAGAGCGTCGCGGCCATGGAACTGAGATGCCCACCGGCGGAAAAACCGATGATGCCGATGCGGTTCGGGTCAATGCCGTATTCCTTCGCATTCGCCCGCACATGGCGGATGGCGCGCTGCACATCCATGAGCTGGGTGGGGTAATGATAACCCTGGCTGCCTAACCGATAGTGCAACACGAAGGCCGAGACGCCGATGCCATTGAACCACTTGGCCACCTGCTTGCCCTCGTGATCCGCTGCCAAGCCTCCGTAGCCCCCCCCAGGGCAGACCACAAAGGCCGCACCATTCGCCTTTTCCTTCGCCGCAGGCCAGACGTACACAAACGGCTGGTCCTTATCCTCCTGCCCCTTGGCCCCCGGTGCCCCTTCGGGCCATAGACGAACCTTGGCGGGCTCTGCCGCGTGAGCAAAAGCGGTTGCGGCGAGAAGGGCGAGGCTGAGAAGGCTGGAAAGTCGGGACATGGCAGACTTCTACGCAGGATCTCGCCAAAACTTCAAGCCTTCCGTGTCTCACTTTCTTCGCCGCTTCCACACATAGGTTAAAAAGTGGCCCAGCCCACTGAATTTGTACCCTGGATCCACCCAGCGCTCGATCACATAAAAAGCGAAGTAATACGCCCGGCAAAAGCCCCACACGCACAGCCCCAGCAGCAAGGCCATGCGCAAGCTCCCATGATCAATCAGCAGAATCCCGCCTGACATCATGCCGATGAGAAGGAATAGGACTCCTTTGAGCCACATCGCCGAGATGCTTTGAAGGTCTTTCATGAAGAGTGAAGACATTGAACCTTGAGGGCACAACGGCGTTCACTCTTCATTGAAAAACCTCAGGGAGAATTCTGGGCCCCTCAGCAAGGAGGACAGCCATCACTCCACCCGAAGGTAATCCAGGGCAAACATCAGCGCCGGTTTGGCTGCCGGATTTTTTCCGTCTATCATCACTTCCAGCGTCTGTTCTCCGGGCTTGAACTCAAATTCGCCGATGAGTTGTTCCGCTGTATTGACGACCGCAGGATTGTAGAGATCCACGGGACCGAGGGCGCTGGAGTTACCGTTCACCTTAAAACTGACGACGGCGTAATCGGGCGCTTGGGTGAAAACGGCATATACTTTCTTCTTGCCTGCTTCGGCCACCTGAAACGTGATCTTCAGCGTGCTGGCCACCTTGGCGCCCGTCCACCAGAGGTGCTTGCCGCCGCTCCATTGGCCACCTTTGAATGCACCCATATTCTGGGAACGAGTGCTGCCGTCTGTGGCTTCCACCTTCAGGTTTTCCCCCTCAATGGCACCCGTGACCAAAGCCGTCTCTGAGCCGCCTTTGCTCGCCAAAGTGGCCCCGCTTTGCAAGTATTTCACCAGATCCAGCAGCATGTCCGCAGGCAGAGCATCAAAGAGTCCTTCCGGCATCGTGCTCATGGGGGAAAGCGTGCGCTTTTTCACCTCGGCCTTTTTCACGATCTGCTCGATGCCTCCCGGCAGCGTGACCCGGTAAGCGGCCGCTGTTTCCTCCTTGATCACCCCGCTGGCGATGCGGCCATCATTGAGCTCAAAGACATTGAGTTGGTAGTCTTTGCCGATGACCGCATTGGGGTCCAGCACGTTGTCCAGCAGGTAGTCCAAATCGGCACGGTTGGATCCGGTCAAATCCGGGCCCACGTCCTGCCCTTCGCCTAACAAACGATGGCATGTTCCACAGGTGGCCGTGAAGATCATCTTGCCCTTGATGGCGTCCGCCTTGGCCAGGGCCGCCGGCGAAAGCGTGGTGCGGAACTTCACCTTGCGCTGCTCCAGGTCCGCCTTCGGGGCATTCAGATCGCCCCAGACTTCTTTGATCAGCGCCTTCACCTGCTCATCCTTCAGCGTATCCATCTGCCGAGCCAGGAAAGGTGAAAGCAAGGAACGCGAAACCTTCCCGTCCTTCACCGCCAGCAGTAGTCCCCGCGCCCCAGCCGGAGTGGTAGTCAGGGTGTTGATGGCATCGTTTTGAGCTGTGGCATCGAAGCTGGAAAACTTCGCCAGCAGCAAGGCCGGAGTGCCCTCATGTGGAAGTGTGGCCAGCGCCTGAATGGCCCGGCGTAAAATCGCCTTGTCACCACTCTGGATCACCTGATGCAGAAGTCCCGCCGTCTGTGGATCTCGCACCTGCATCAAAATGCGCAGCGCTGCTTCCCGTTCCGTCAACGAGGCCTGCGAGCTGAGCTTTTGGCGATACACCGCCACACTCGCCTCCACCCCCATGAAAGCCTCCAGCTCCGCAATGAGAAGTGACTCACCTAATTTTCTTTTCATCAAAGCCCATTCATTGGGCAGCATCACCTTATTGCCTGCCCGCGCTGCTTCCACCACGGTGCGCAGCAGCGCCTCCCGCTGAGCTGAATCTGCTGACTCAGCCGCGATGCTCAGTAGAGCCTTGCGCCCGGCTTCTTCCGCTCCTACACGGCGATAGATGAACTCCGTCACCTTCGGCATCTTGGATGCCTTCGCCAGTTCTAGCCCCACCTTCGCATCTGCCCCAACCACGGGCTCAATACCATACCAGATGAGCAGTGGGATGTAGGGATCTTCTTTGTCCTCAGCTCGTTGGAGTAGGGCGGTGGCGAGTTCGGTCTTTAAAGACAGATCTGTTGGAAGAGCGATGACAAGCGAGGCGAGCTCCCGTCGCACAATCGCAGAAGGGGAATTTTGGGCCAATGGGCGAAGGCTGCCATACCAGGTCTTGTAAGGCTCGGCTACTTCTCGCGGAGAACCAGCAGGGGACACAAGATTGTTCAAAAGGATCTCTTTCACCATTCTGATTGCTTGAACCTGGGTGCGTTCATTGGGATGAGATAGGTAGCCTCGATAATCCCCGGTTGTTGTTTCCGAGCCAAACGCAGCTTGACCCCAAATACAACGAAGTGATTCCGCCGTGCTCGCCCCTGAAGATAAGAGAACCTGTTCCGCCTCGCGAAAGTCCTCTCCAGCGATGAACGGAGAAGTTCCGGCTACACGCTCCATGATTACCCTCCGCGCCATTCTTGAGAACCACTCGTTTTCAGTTTGCACTGCCAGTTTGGTCAACGTCACAAAGTTTTCCTTTGTCAGGTCGAACGGTGCTTTCGGGAAGTTGAACTCGCGTGCTGCGGCATTGAGAGGAGCGCGGATTGCCTTACGGCTGCCTTCGGAACTCTTGTCCACTTCGTTTGATATCGCGGCTTCGCCGCCATTCTTTTCGATGCGGGCAAGAGTGCCCACGCCACCTTCGCGATAGCTAATTCGATAAATGCGCCCATTGCTGCGGTCCCACATCTCGATGGCGTTGCTGCCACGGTGGCACACCTGCTTGTCACTCCAGTCGCTCACATACAGAGAGCCATCGGGGCCGACCTTTTGTGTCACGGGGATGAAATGCATGTCGTTAGACCGCATGAAGTCACTGCCGTGCCGACCGATGTAGGTGCTGCCTTTGGGGTCCAGGTAATTGTTCACCAGACGGTGCCCATGCAGGTTGCCAAACAGGAGTTGGTTCCGGTAAATGGCGGGGAACTGGTTGCTTTGGTAAATGGCGAGGCCGCAGTGGGCATGGCCGCCGCCGGCCTGGTTCGTATCGTCTGCCACGATGCCTCCATCCTTACGCGCGCCCCAGTGGGCGTTGTCCTTCACGCTGCCTGCGAAGTGTGCATGATCGGCGATGGTCTTGATATCCTCATACGTGTGGGGGTTAAAATGCTGTCCGCCCTGCCGGTGATAACGCCCCCCGGGCACAATGTGATAAAGGTGAGGAATCACGCAGGCCGTGACGAAAAATTCGCCATGCTGGTCATAGTCCAGCCCCCAGGGATTGCTCGTCCCATGCGCAAAAACTTCGAACTGATGCCGCACCGGGTGGTAGCGCCAGACGCCTGCATTCAGCGGCACGCGCTGGTCATCGGGCGTGCCCACTTTACCTACCTTTGAGTGTGTAAAGACCCCATGGCAACCATACAGCCAGCCGTCTGGACCCCAGATAAAGCTATTCAGCGTCTCATGCGTATCCTGGCTGCCCCAGCCATCCAGCAAGGCGTAAGCGGTGAATTTGAGGCCCGGGACTTTGGGCGTCTGGTTGGCTTCGTATCCGGCATGCATGGCATCCGGTTTATCATCACGATCCACATCCGGGATGAACATGAAGTAAGGAGCCGCGCCCACCCAGACGCCGCCGAAACCGATCTCGATGCCGCTGGCGAGGCTGATGCCTTCCGCGAAGACGGTGCGCTTTTCAAAGCTGCCGTTTCCATCTGCATCCTCAAAGATCAAGATGCGATCCTGACCTGCGCCCAGCTCGCGCGGTTTCGGGTAGCTGTTGCCCTCGATCACCCACAGGCGGCCACGCTCATCCCAGGTCATGGCGATTGGCTGTACCACTTCCGGTTCAGCGGCGATGAGCTCGGCCTTGAAGCCGGTGGGCAGTTGCAGATTCTTCAGGGCCTCAGCAGCGGGCTGGCCTGCTTTGTAATCCTTCTGCGGGGCGAGGCCGGAGGGGCCATAGAGCTTTTTGGGCTGCATCTGCTGGGCGACGGATGCACTCACTTCTCGGCGCTCTTGCAGCAGCACATACACCCCGGCTTTGTTGCCCACCACGATGTCCGGGAGCTTGTCGCCATTCATATCGCTCACCTGCACATCCGTGCCCACACCGCTTTCGGCATCCACCAGATGTGGGATGAATTCCACGCCGCCTTTGCCATCGCGCTTGGTCTGGAACCAATAGACCACGCGCGCGCCGTGCTCGTCCGGGTCTCCTTTGCCATTGTGCGCCCAGTAGCGTTTGCCCGTGACGAGATCCTTCACGCCGTCACCATCCACATCGACCAGGGCCATGGCATGCGGTTGGCTGAAGACGATGCCGTAATCATTCTCCCAGGGCTGCTCGCCCACCAGCGTGCGCTTGTCCCACTGCGCCCCGTCATTGCCTGCGCGATTCATGAAAACCGCCACGCCGTAACGATGGGCAGACAGAGCCGTGGCCACATCGTTGCGGCCATCGCCATCGAAGTCATAGGCAAACATCTGCGCTCCACCGCCCAGACCGGCAGCAAAATTGTGCTGCTTCCAGTTAGGCCCATCACCAGCCTCCCACCAGCGGCGGGCCTCCAGCAGATCCATGCGGCCATCGCCATTCACATCGCCCACGCCTAGGCCATGGGTGAACTTGGCCACCTTCATATCACCCGTCACAGCGACGAAAGGCCACTTCTCCGTGGGCTTGTCCCAATTCGGTGCGAACCAACCAAAACGGCCGCCCGTACTGCACACAATCTCCGGTTTGCCATCTCCGGTGATGTCGGTGAAAACGGGCGACTCATTGTCCACCACGTCCGCCACGATGTGCATGGACCAGGGCGTGTCGGTTTTAAACTGGCCAGGGTTCAGATACAGCCGGGCTTCCTTACCGGGAAAACCCAGGACCAAGATGTCCAACCAGCCGTCGCCATTGAAGTCCTGCGGGTAACTGAAGAAGTTGTCGGAATAACCAACGATGTTGAATACTTTCGGCTCGTAAAAAGCGTGCTTCTTTTGCCAATCGGGCCCTTCATACCAGAAGGGGCCGCTGATGATGTCCGTGTGACCATCCTTGTTCACGTCCGCATGATTGGCCCCTTCGGCATAAAATTGGTCGGCCAACTGGACGCGCTTCCAGGTGATGAGGGTCTCTGCCTGGAGCAGGGAGGCGCTGGTGAGGGCGAGCAGAAGCAGACTTTTCATAGCGGGTTGGGCGACAGGTCAGACCAACGCTATCAGGAAGGGGGCTTCTCGGACAAGATTTAGAGCGGATCGGACATGCTTTGGACGGATTCTCCCCCACAGAACCCGGTGGAAAATTGGTTGTACATCTTGCACCCCAGGCGCTGCGGTTTAGAAAAGGTACATGCCGACTCCAGAGATCAACATCGCGCACATTGCCAAGCTATCCCGCCTCGCCCTCACGCCTGAGGAAGCCACGGCCTATACCGCCCAGCTTTCCCTGATCCTCGGCCACATTGACCAGCTCAGCAATTACCCTCTGGATGCCGAGCCCAGCGCCCATGCGATGCCCGTCTTTGACGTGGTGCGCCCCGATGTGGCCCGGCCCGGCTTTACCCAGGAGGAGGCCCTGGCCAATGCACCCCAGCGCGCCATGGACCAGTTCCGCATCAATAAAGTGGTAGGGGAGGAATGATCCCCCTGCCCCGTGCTGACCGATGACCCTTTGATTCCCCTTTCCCGAATGTCCCTCGCCACTTCCACCATCGCCGCCCTGCGCCAGCGGCTCACCGCCAAAGAAATCAGCCCTCGCGACATCGTCCAAGACGTCGCCGCCGCTATTGAGGCACAAAACCCCAGCATTGGTGCTTACCTGTCCTGGGACTTGGAAAAAGCCCTTGCTGAAGCGGACAAGGCCGATCTTTCCCACCCGCTCGGCGGCATCCCCATCGGCATCAAGGACAACATGAACGTCCTGGGCGAGCCCTGCACCTGCGCCTCCAAGATGCTGGCCAACTACCGCGCCCCCTACGATGCCGGGGCCATCCAAAAGCTGCGCGCTGGTGGTGGCATCCCCTTTGGGCGGATGAACATGGACGAATTCGCCATGGGCTCCTCCACCGAAAACTCGGCCCTCGGCACCACGCGCAATCCCCGGGATCTGGAGCGCATCCCCGGCGGCTCCAGCGGTGGTAGCGCGGCCGCCGTGGCTGGAAATCTGGCCATCGCCACCCTGGGGTCTGACACGGGCGGCTCCATCCGCCAGCCCGCAGCCCTTTGCGGCTGCGTGGGCATCAAACCGACCTACGGACGCATCTCTCGCTTTGGCCTGGTGGCTTTCGCTTCGTCCCTGGACCAGATCGGCCCCATCACCAAGACCGTGGAAGATGCCGCCCTGCTGCTGAACCACCTCTGCGGTAAGGACAACCGCGACTCCACCTCCCTAGACGTGGAGGTCCCAGACTTCACCGCCGCCATTGGCCGCGACATCAAGGGCCTGCGCATCGGCCTGCCCAAGGAATACTTCATCAGCGGCATCCACGCCGGAGTTTCCGCCAGTGTGAACGCTGCCGTAAAGAAGCTGGAGTCCCTGGGAGCCATCCCAGTGGAGATCAGCCTGCCGCACACCGATGTGGGCGTGAGCACCTACTACATCATCGCCCCTGCGGAGGCCTCCACCAACTTGGCCCGCTTCGACGGGGTGCGTTACGGTCACCGCGCAGCCGACCCGAAGAACCTCCTGGAGCACTACATGCTGAGCCGCGAGCAGGGCTTTGGCCCAGAAGTGAAGCGCCGCATTCTTCTGGGCACTTATGTGCTCAGCAGCGGTTATTACGATGCCTACTACATCAAGGCCCAGCGCGCCCGCACCCTCATCCGACAGGATTTTGAAAAAGCCTTTGAGCAGGTGGATGTCATCATCAGCCCCACCAGCCCCACCCCGGCCCACAAGCTGGGCGAGCTGAAGGACAACCCTCTGGCCGCCTACCTGGAAGACATCTTCACCATCCCGGTGAACCTCGCCGGCCTGCCCGCCATCAGCGTGCCCTGCGGCACCGCTGAAGAAGGTGGCCAGCAGCTCCCCGTGGGCCTACAGATCATCGGCAAACCGCTGGATGAACTGACCGTGCTGCGTGTGGCCGATGCCTTTGAGAAGGCGTAGTCACGCTCCACTAAAACGACGCCCGTCCCACTCTGGACGGAGACCGTTCCCACAAAAAAGCCCGGCTGCCTTCGCAACCGGGCTTTTTCATTTAATCGTCAGCGGATTCAGTCCACCGTGACGGTCACACCGTCAAAGGTCATCGTCGGCTGGGCACTGCCGCTGGCAGGGTACCAGATCACTGACACATCGCCAAAGCCCGAGTTAGCAGGCAACGGCAGCGGATCACCGAGGGCCACGCCATCGATGCGGGCCTGCCAGGTGGCATTGCCCAGATCGGTGGTGATCTCAAAGCGGTGGCTGGACCCAGGGACCAGCACCGGCTCAAGAGCCGTGCGGGTGCCATTGGGTTGCACCGCGTAGATCGCCCCATCTTCCACGGAGAACTGAAGCTGACCGAGCGGGGAACCATTCGAACCGGTGACCTGCCAGCCAAAGTGGCCTTTGGTGCCAGCACCGGCCTGGTCGATGTCCATCGTCCACTCTGTCCGCACCACGCTGTCCGGGCCTGCCTGGACTTCGCTGGCATCGGTCCACAGCACCGTGGGCTGCGCACCTTCGGCGCTGCTGCCGGTGAAACTGCTCTTCTCACTGCCCTCATCGGTCTGCACCATTCTCAGGTTACCGGTCTCACCATCTGTCTGCCATTTGGCCAAGGAAGCGGAACCGCTGGTCTGGACTGGAGCAGGCCCGAGCACAGGCCCCTGGTAAACCACCTGCAAGGCGTAGCTGCCAAAGTCCTCCAAATTGAACCCGGTGCCATCCACCCCGAAGACATAAAACTTCACAGGCGTGTTGTCATCGGCGACAACG
Source organism: Prosthecobacter algae (assembly GCF_039542385.1). Taxonomy (NCBI): domain Bacteria; kingdom Pseudomonadati; phylum Verrucomicrobiota; class Verrucomicrobiia; order Verrucomicrobiales; family Verrucomicrobiaceae; genus Prosthecobacter; species Prosthecobacter algae. The sequence continues at coordinate 731,066 of NZ_BAABIA010000002.1, forward strand.
AACTCCACGCGATACACGCGGTTCAGGAAGTCATAATCCTCGTCATAAGTGCCATCGAAATCATATCCAAGCCAAACCTGGAAATTGGAATTCACAACAGCCCCATAACGTCCGGCCTTCGGGAACACCCAGGTATAAACGGCTTCGCCTAAGCCCGTGGCGGGCAGGCCCCTCACTTCAGGCTCACTGAAAGTCAGAGACTCCCCTTCCAGCCCTGCCGTCGTCGCTCCCTGAGTAGCAGGGAAGGTCGAGCCCACAATGATGGTCGGATTGTTGCGGTCGTTTACTTGCGCAGCGGATCGGCTGAAGGTTTCGCTACCGCTTCCATCAGAGCCATTCTTCGAGATGGCAAACAGCTCCACTTCCTCACCATCCAAGAATCCAGCCGCTGGAACCGGGATCAGGATCGTTCCGCCGGGTTCTTTCACAGGAGTCACCAGAGTGCCAGTGTCCGCATTTTTAAACCGGACACTCTTAACAAACTCAAGGTTAGTGCCCGAGATGCGGATTTTTTCGTTCTTTCTCGCCTTGTGGGGCGTGAAGGAAGTGATCACCGGATCTGGAATCAGGTTGATCGTCAACTGAGCAGGATTCGAGGTGGCGGGCACGCCCGTGGCGTTGTTCACCACGCAGCGGTAGAAGCCCTGATTACCGATCTCGGGGTCCAACTGCACATTGGTCAGAGTCAGAGTGGCGGCAGTCTTGCCGACCAAAGCGGTCCAAGGGCCTGCCAAGCTGGAAGCCTTCTCCCACTGATACTTGAGGGTGGGAGATCCGCCGGCCTTGACGATGAAGCTCACGTTGGAGTCTTCAAACACCTCTTTGTCCAGCGGCTGCCCATCGACAAGGAAGAAAGGGGCTGTCAGCACCGTGACCTTGGCAGTCGCGCTGGTCACCTTGACCGTGTCGTTCACATTGCTGACGATGCAACGATAGCTGCCGGCATCCGCCGTGGTCAGATCCGTAATGACCAGTTGCACGGTATCGCGCAGGCCTGCAGGCCCGGTGACCGTGGTCTGGGCACCCGTGATGCGGGGGCTGTTAGTCAGGTTCACATTGTTGCGCTGCCACTGGTACTTGATCGGGCCATCGCCCTGGCTGGTGCTGATGGAAAGAGTCAGCGTGTTACCAGAAGTCACCGCCGCAGCCGCTGGCTGAAGGCCGATCTTCACTGGCGCATCCACCTGAAGGTTAACCAACTCAGTCGTGAAAGTGCCAAAGCTGTTGGAGATCACACAGTAGTAGTTGCCTTCGTCGGAATCGCCGAGCTTGGACCGAGTGAATTTGGCAGCAGTGCCGAGGACCGTTTCAGGCTGGCTTTCGCGATACCACTTATAGGTCAGCGGGGCATTGCCACCAGCAACGAGGCTGAACGTCACGGCCTTGTCCTTGATGCCAAGAAGATCTGTCGGTGGGGTGATCAGCAAAGGCTTGGAATTCACCTTCAGGGCGAAGGTCTTGGAGGTGTAAACACCCACCTTGTTTTTGATGACGCAGCGATACACACCCCGGTGAGTCCAGCTCAAGGGTGCAAACTTGATGGCGGCGGTCTGGGCTCCCGTCACACCGGCGGTGCCGGCAGGTTCGTCGAAGATGTTCTTGCCGTCTTTCTGCCACTGATATTCCAGCACACCTGTGTCATCCACATTAGGAGTCACCGTAAGAGTGACTTCAGTGTCTCCACCGACATCATTGGCCTCAAACTCACCTTTGGCATTCGGCTGTGCAGGCTTGTTAGAAGTTGCAACGATGGTGCCCACTTCCGTCGGCTTGTTCAGCACGACCACGTTGGCGTAATTACTGATGGTGCCGAGAGGAGTGCCTGAAAGGAAGTTTTTCACACGCACGCGATACGTGCCTTCTTCCTTCACACTGAGGGAGCTGGCCTTGGCATTCAGCACATCGTCATCCGTCGTTTCTGCGGTGCCATTGACTTTTTCCCACTGGTATTCCAGCTTGGGATTGCCCCCGGACAGCACGCTCAGCTTTCCAGTGGCTTTGTTGGCCACATAAAGGGTACCACCCGTCGCAGCCGCAGGCTGGGTGAGGATGAAGGGCTGACTGTTCACCTTCAGAACAGCGGCCTTGCTAAACAAGGTCGTGTTGGTCAGGGAACTGACGATTTTCACGCGGTAGCTGGCAGCATCCGGCCACTGGGCACCTTCGGTGGTCTCATTGCCGACGGAGGCCACAGGAATGACAAACGTGGCCTCATCTGCCGTCGGGTTCACCGCCGTAGGGATGTCCACATTGTTTTTCTGCCACTGATAGGTCAGGCCTGCCGTTGTGGTGTCAGGCGTCAAGACAACCGCCAAGCTCACCCCTTCCCCCTGGCTGACTGTCGCTGATTGCGGTTGGCCGCTCGCCGGAGGTGTGGCAATCTTTGGACGCACATTCACCTGAAGGGTGAAAATGGGTGAAGAGATCTCTGGAAATGGTTCCACCCTTTCAAATACTTCCGCATAATAATCACCAGATTGCTCCCCCTTTGCCCCTGTGAACTTCAGAGTGCCCGTCGCAGATCCGCTGATCCCGCCTCCATCAACCACACGCACATCGTCTTCTGGACCTGCCACTGCGGTGTTAACCTTGTACCAGCGGTAGCCGATTTTTTCGTCAGTATTGCTACCTCCTGTGACTGTCATCGTCGCCGTCAATCCATCCCGCACGATGATGGTCTGCGGATCTGTCGGGTTGAGGACGATAGGATCAGCGATGGAACTCATCGCCGTAAGGAGCAGGGCTCCAACGAGGGAGGCCAAGGGTTTAAATGGGGGTGTTTTCATGTGAACAGACAAAGCCGGGAGGGACTCAACGTGGGATAATGACCAAACTCGCATACAATGACAATACAAAAAATCGTGCGTCTTGCCGAGAGTCGCCTCCGAAGCTTTCTGATCGTAAAGGTTACAATGTCTTCTCAACCCATCCTGCAATGCCCTTGGATTGATCTCCGGGAACGGAAGTCCCCACCAGAGCCTGATGGCCTTTCGCCCGAAGGCTGGCTTCACAAAGACCCAAGGGCTTCAAAAAGGTTTTAAAATGTCCACTCCAGATCCCTCTCTCATCATCCGCCTCGCCTGGGAAGACCGGACGACTTTCGAAGAAATCGAAGAACGTACGGGCCTTACCGAGCCTCAAGTCATCGCTGTCATGCGGCGTGAGCTTAAACCTTCCAGCTTTCGCCTGTGGCGAAAACGCGTGTCAGGCCGAGTCACGAAGCACCGCAAGCTGTTCGAAAATCGCCAATCTGTGGAAAAGATGGAGTCCGAGGCGTGACAAATCCGTTCTTTTGAATACTGTTCGATTGAATCATGGAACTGGACCGCAAACTCGAAATCCTGGCCGATGCGGCGAAATACGATGCCTCCTGCGCCAGTTCTGGAGCAGCGAAAAAAGATTCGCGCGGCAGCACGGGTGTCGGCTCCACCGGCGGGGCAGGCATCTGCCACAGCTACACGCCAGACGGGCGCTGTGTCTCCTTGCTCAAGGTCCTGCTGACCAACGTCTGCCTTTACGACTGCCACTACTGCATCAACCGCCGCAGCAGCAATGTGAACCGGGCACGCTTTACGCCGGAGGAGGTGGTGAAACTGACGCTGGATTTCTACAAGCGGAACTACATCGAGGGCCTCTTCCTCAGCTCCGGCATCGTGCGCAGCGCAGACTACACCATGGAGATGGTCATTGAGGTGGCCCGCCAGTTGCGCGAGGTGCATCACTTCCGCGGCTACATCCACCTCAAGACCATCCCGGAAGCCTCACCTGAGCTCATCGAAAAAGCCGGGCGCTATGCCGACCGCATCAGCATCAACATCGAGCTGCCCACTCAAAGTAGCTTGGACACTCTAGCCCCGGAAAAAAATTTAAAGCGCACCCAGCACGCCATGGGCGGCATCCGCCAGCGCATTGATGAGTCCTTCGCCGCCAAAAAAGAAGCACGCCAGATCAAAGCCACTCCACGGGCCAAACCGCCCGCCTTCGCCACGGGCCAGAGCACCCAGATGCTCGTCGGGGCCGATGCCTCCGATGACGCCGTCGTGCTGGGTCGGGCCGATGAGCTGTACCGCGACTACCGCCTGCGCCGGGTTTACTACAGCGGCTTCAGCCCCATCCCGGAGCCCAGTGTGCTGCTGCCTATCAAGCCGCCACCACTGGTGCGGGAACACCGCCTTTATCAGGCCGACTGGCTGCTGCGCTTTTACGGCTTTGACGTCAAGGAACTGCTGCCCGCTGAAAACCCTCACCTGGATCTGGAGATCGACCCCAAACTGGCCTGGGCGCTGCGCAACCGTGCCCTCTTCCCAGTGGATATCAACCGCGCTCCGCAGGAGCTACTATGGCGCATCCCAGGCCTTGGCGTGACCAATGTGGGCCGCATCCTCGCCGCGCGCCGTTTCTCCCGGCTCACGCTGGTGGACCTGCAGCGCATGCGCGTGGGATTGAAAAAGGTGCTGCCGTTCATCATCGCTGCCGACCACGCGCCCAAGATCGCCCTGCTGGAAAGTGACCAACTGCGCTCCCGTTTCCTGCCCGCACCCCGACAGCTCGAGCTCAATTTCGCCCATCCCCCCACCACCCCGGCGGATGCCCTGATGGCAAGGAGCGGCGAGCTTTAGCAAGCTTTTTGTTAGGCCGCTCAGGGCACCAGCTCTCGCACCTGGATGAAGGCCACGTGGCGCACATTACTGGCGCTGCCCGGCGGCCTGCGCAGGCCCAGGCAACGCACCTGCCCTGGAACCAGTTTCAGGCTGCCTTCCGACCAAGTCTCCACCAAGTGCGGAGCCCCTGGATACTCGGCTTCGGGGTCGGCGGAGATGGCCAGAGTCTCCTTCAATCCCGGCTCCAGCGGCCGGGCGGTGCTGTGCAGAAAAGTGTGCGTCAGCAGCAGATGCGGATCCTCGGCGACCGAAAGGTTTTCATCGTTCAGATCCAACTCCCAGCGGCTGCCCACAGGCAAAGTCTCCAGCGCCGTGGGGCGCATGCGCGGGGAGCCATCGCGATGCGGGGGGTCAAACTCCGTCGCCGTCGGGTAATCCTCAGTGATGCCCACCGTGGCCTGCATCCCCCCTTGCAGTTGCAGCATGACATGCGCCACCAGCGGTCTCTGTCCGGACTGCGCACTGTCTACCAACGCCTGCAATCTCCGGGTGTCCGGTTGCCCCCATTTGCCGACGGCAGCGGCCTGCCACTCCGCCTCCTCACTGACTGGGATTTCGAAGACCATGATTTCCGCCTCATACCCTGGCTTTGGGGCAGGCGCTTCCGGCCAGCCCGGCCCTTCACGTTGGGAAAAGACCAGCAGCGTTTCATCCTTAGGCAGACCTTCTCCTTGCATCACCTCAGGCACCTGCATCACACTCAGCAGCTGGGTGCCGGGAGAGGCACCCGCTTCTGTCTGAATCTGAAAATCCCGGAACCGAGGCTGCCACATGATGGCCTCAGGCACATCCAGCGCCAGCTTCCACTCACTGCGCGCCGGGGCGGCGATCGCCTGCCGCAAGGACAGCGCACCACCATCCATTTCCAGGTTCGTTCCCACAGCCCTAGCCTCCCACGCGGAGGGGATGCTCGGCATTTCCGTCGGGTATTCGTGCCAGCGCGTGCTCACCAGTTGTCCGCGCTGTCCCTGGACCTGGGCGGAGCCCGCGCACAGCACCATTCTTGCGCGGCCTTCCTCCACCTGGGCCATCAGCCTTTGCAGCAAACCCGCATCCTCCGCTGGCTGGCGTGCCCGCATCAGCGCTAGCGCCGCTTTTGAGTCCAGGGCCAGGCCATAGACCCAGGTATGGTTGCCCATCGCTGCTTTTTCGGCGGTGACAGGTCTCTTCGGCAGGCCGGGCAGTTGTGCCTCCGCGATAAAAACATCCAGCCAGCGCCCCTTTCGGTCTCCTGGCCACACTTGGTCCCCCGGTGGCATCACGGCCAGGATTTTAGGTTCACCGCTTTCCAGGATCACTCCGCAGACCACGCTTTCCTCAAACAGATCGCGCCAGTCCAGCCAGCCATGCACGGCCTTGTCCGTCAGTTGGTTCGTCTTGCGGTCATAGACATCCAGCCAGGATGTGGGCCAAAGTACGGTCTCAGGGCCCCGCGGAGCATATCGGGTCACCCATTGTGCCGAGATTTTCGACTCCGTGGCGGGCGGCCCCCAAGCTTGGAGTTCGCACTCCAGGGACGTGCCGATGAAGCGTTCCTCAAAGGCCGTAGGCACCATGAAAAGCCGGTCCATCTCCTGGTCCAGCTCACTCGGCATCCAGGCCAACTGCCCGCTCTTCACACTCACCCGGCCCCCGTCATCTGCTGCGCTGCTGACATCCGAGATCACACTGGCTCGGCCTTCTTTCACTGCCCGCCGAAGCTCCACCACCCTTTCAGCATCCGTTTTTTTCGGTCCCACCATGAGCCGGATCACCTCCATCTCAGGCGCACGGATCACCACCTGCCGCACCTCCATGGGCAGCGGCTCCCCCAGCGCAGGCAAGGCTGCCCCACCCACTCCCAGAACAAGACTAACTAGATGTGCTTTCATGATCAAAGACGTTTGATAAAGACCACATACCGCATGGCGGATCCCAACCCGGCCTCCGAACCGGAAAGGCGCAGCACACTGGTCACCTTTCGCCACTGCTGCCACACGGCCAGCTTTCCTACCCACTCGATTTGATCAAACTGCGGGTACTCCACAGACAGCTTCTCTCGCTCGGCCCCCGTCGCTGCATTGGCGTAGCTGATGCGGCGCATCTTCGGCGGGTTAAGGTGGTGCTCCAGCTTCAGGCTCACCAGCAGCCTACCCCCTTCCGTGAGGCCCTCGTGCCGAAGCTCCACGGCACTACCCACAAAGCGCTTCTTCCGGCTCGCCGGGATGGCAGGTGGCTTCTCGGGAGTCTCCCAGCCTTCAGCAAACTCCTGCTCCTGCCCCTGCCGCCAGATCCAGGGTTGGTCCTCTGCCACAGCCCCTTTCACGGCCAAAATCTGCTTCAGCCCGCCCGCCTGCATTTCCTCATCCAGTCGCTTTTTCAGCGCCGGTTGCTCTTGAAACTGCCCTTCAAATTTCGCCTGCCACAGCAACTCCGGCACCTCATAGATCACCAGTTCCACCTCCACTGGCGCAGCCAGGGCCTGCCCCATCAAGAGCACCACGCCTAGAGCCACTCTCAGAAAGTGCCAAGTCAAAGTCATGTCAGCGTTGTAAAGCCCCCCTGCCCCGCTAGTCAATGCTACAGCGGCAAAGGCCCTTTCTGCTTCAGTGGCATTCTCAAACGAACTGTGAGTTCAAACTCGGCACTTTTGTAGGCAGGGCAGGTAGATTTGGACTGGAATGCCCCCTGAAACGCCCTGATATCTCAATCATGCAAATGACGATGGAGGCCCGGTTGCGCAAGCTGCTGGAAGCCGTGGAGATGATGCACCAAAGGGAAGACGGAAGCCCCTTTCAGACCCGGGTCTTCCGGGCCTGCCAACACCTGTTTCCAGAAAGCTGCAGCAGCCTGGAACTGTGGGACCGCCAGACAGGCACGCTGACGGCGGCCTACGGGGTGGATTATGAGCCTGCGGGCCTGGAAGAGCGGCTGAAAAGGATCGGCGAAGTGGTGCAGCGGGACCACCCGGGCTTTCCCATCATCGCCGCGGGGTCAAATGAGCTGATGCGGCTGTCCGAGCTGACCACCCTACGCGAGTTTCAGAAAACGGAGCTCTATGACATCGGCTTCAAGCCGCTGGATATTCGCCATCAGGTGGTCACCCCCGTGCAGTCCGCGACCCAGCTCGGTGGCGTGACTTTCAATCGCGGCGGCAGCCGGGATTTTGCTGAGGAGGATCTGGAAATCATCCGCTTGTTCAGCCGCCAAGTGGTCATCGCCCATCAGAATGACCGGGTGCTGAGCCGCACGCTGGAGCAGCAGCCCCAGATTTCTTCGCTGGATCACACCCCGCTGCGACGGGCCGGGCTGACTAGGCGCGAGAGCGAGGTCTTTGCCTGGATGATGGAGGGTAAACGAGACCGAGAAATCGCCACCATTCTGGGCATCAGCTACCGTACGGTGACGAACCACGTACACGCCATCCTGCGCAAACTCGGCGTGGAAACCCGCACGGCTGCCACTCGGGCAATGCCCAAAGATTGAGGCCCTGGCACAAGACCTCCATGAAAATGAGTATCCTTACTCATGGCCACTCCCTCTTCCTGGAAGGAAGATGATGATTGTTCTGAGGAGGGCTCAGATTTTTGTCAGTTTATGTTTCACGGTCATCGGCTGAGAAATGTCTGAAGCCCTTCTTTAGAACATCTTTTTCTTAAAATCAAAGTCAGGACTGCGCGGACTTACTCCACCAATTGGCGTTCGCGCATGGCCCCCAGCGTCCAATCATACTCTTTGACGAGTTGGTCCACGACATCGCCCGTGCGCAGCTCGCCGGGCAGGACTTCCCAGGTATAGGTCTCCATTTCGATGTGCTGGCACTTCGTAGGATTTTGGGAAAGCCAGTCCATGGCTCCTTCGATGTGGTCGCGTGTGCTTTCAAAGCCATCCGTCGGCTGAGCGTGCAGGGGGATGTGGAAGTGGACACGCCATTCGTCTCCCAGTTCCGCCGGATTCGTCTGGGCGAACTGGAGTGCATCTGGCAGGTCCTTGAAGCGGCGCAATGGGGTGGTGGGGCCGTAGTCGGCGATGACCTGGTGGAAGTACACCTGCTCGTCAAACGCGCGCAGTTTGGCCACCATATCGGGCGTGGGTTTCAGCTTCAGCGCGGAGCTGAAATGCAGCTTGCTGAGGCGAATGCCGGCGCCGGAGATCCGGGAAAGCGCACGCTTGGGCGTCTCATACTCGATGGCGAGGTGGCAGGTGTCGTAGTTCAGGCCGATGAACTTGAAGAAGTCCTTGTCCTGCGGGTGGCGGTCGTAATAGAGGCCGAAGAATTTCAGCACTTCGCCACTGGTCTCAAACAGGCCGAGGGGCTCGGGCTCGAAACCGAGGTGGAGGTCATGCCCAGTGGCGGCGGAGACTGTTTCGATGTGTTCGCGGCAGAGGCGTACGTTTTCAAAAATCGCACTGATCTCGTCCCCGCCGATGTTAAAGGTCTTGTGCGAACCGGGCAGGGTGCTGACGCTGCCGCTGGCCCCAGGAGGCAGGAGCTGAGCCAGGATGTCAAACAGGCGCTTGGTGTATTCCAGCCGGTCTTTGGAAGTCCAGTCGGGTAGGAAGACCTGCTCCTTCACCCGGGTGCCGTGGAAGGAGCCGTAGGGGAAACCATTGATGGTGAAGACGTAGCAGTTGTTGGCCGCCAGCCAGTCCTTGAATTCGGCGATCTTTCCGGGTGCCAGCAGCTCCAGCGAGGCCTGATGGCCCAGGCGCAAACCGATGCCATAGGGCTTGTCCGGGCTCACGCGCTCCTTCACCCGCAGGGTATAGTCGCGCAGGGTGGCCCAGGTTTGGTCCCAGGTTTCACCACGGTGGATATTGGTGCAGTAGCCGAGATGGATGCCGTGGTTGAGTAGCATGGTTTGGGGGAGGACGGCAAGTTTGCTGTGGTTTGCCGCTGTTTGCAATGCTTTGCCGTTGTTTTGGTGGGCCGTAGTGCCTGCATCACTCTCACTCCAGCGTCACCTTCAGCGGCTGGGCGTAACTTTCCCAGGCTGCCTCGATGGATCGCGCCTTGGCGGGGCCATCCGTGATGAGGAAACGATACTTGGAGACGTAAGGCGTGCCTGGCTCGATGGACCAGTCCCCGTCTTGGGAAGGGGCAATGCAGAGCTGGGGGTTCTTCGGGTTCAGCCTCAGCGGCTGGGGAAAGCGGAAATTACTGGGGTGAATGAGGATGGCCATGCCAGCGGGCTGCCCCTCCACCACGCCGCCCATGTGGACCCACTTGGCCTTTGTGGAGTCGCCCGTTTTGCGGTCATCGCCATTGCTGGTGAGCATGGTCACCTGATCCACCGGATCCCACTGCGCATGGCCACGCACGCCCAGGCCGCCGTAGTGGTAAGTGGGCAACTTCAGGGGCAAGGCACCCGCGCAAGTCTGGGTAGAAACGAGGTCCAGTATGAAAGCCGACGAATCCCCGCTCGTCAGGGCATAGGCGGTGACTTCCCAGGTCTCCTCCAACACGGCTTTTTCCTGCCCAGCGGGGCGGTCCACAAAACGGTGCTTGCTGATGAACCCAGCCTGCACCGGACCTCCCCAGCTTTTCACCAGGGATTGAAACTGGACCTCGGCAGTGAGGGTGCCATCGGGCCCCTTGCCCTGATTCCAGAAATCGGGGTGACCACCTTCAAATTCCGTCTTCGTCCAGGCCATCCAGATGCCGCGATGCCAGCGGTGGTCCGCCGGGTGGTTGCCCGTGACCAGCTTGCCGTTAGGCGTGAAAACAGGGTGCAGGTGCGCGCCATGCTTGAACACCTCCGATACCCCTTTCGGCACGGGTCCGGCCTCCATCTGGTAATCAAACACGGGCCTTTTTTTGCCCTCCTGGTGATGGGTGAAATGCAGAACGTCGCTCGCCTTCTCCACCGTGAGGCCATAGGGCGCGACAGGCGGGCTGGACGGGGCTTCCTTAAAGTGAATGTTCTCCCCCACTCCGATCTGCGGCACGATCATCACGGCCCGTCCCTCGGCATCCACCTGTAGCATGGAAACGACGGTGCCGTCCCTGCCTGAAAGCGTGTGCTCTCCCTGCCATTCCTTGGGTGCTGTGAATGTGACGATGGCGCGAGTCTGCACGCTTTCACCGCCATGGACCGTAAGCTGAATAGGCCCGGCAGCTAGGGCGGTGCAGGCGGTGAGTGCCATGGAAAAAGGCAGGAGCAGGTTCATCATGTAGGGCTAAACGCGGCCTCCAGCGCTTTCGTTCATTGGGTCTGACACAGTAGGCTTACTCACCCCTGGGCCAGGGCCGCCAGCTTTTCCTTCAGAAGCTGGCGGGCCCGGTAGAGTCGTGTTTCGACGGCTTTTTCAGAGCAGTCCAAAATATCCGCCATCTGCCGATACCCCAGATCCTGATAGGTGAAGAGCACCAGGGCCTCCCGCAGGTCGTTCGGCAGGCTGGCAATAGCGCGCCGCACCTCACGCGCCGTTTCAGCCTGACTCAGGCTTTCATCTGGGGCCTGAGTAGCAGCCGCCTGGTCCAGCCCTCCTTCCGGAAGTGAATCCAGCGAGGCCGCCGGATGGCGTTTTTTCCAGCGCCAGTGATTGGCCAGCAGGTGGCGGGCGATGCGGAAGAGGTAGCTGGAAAACGCCGCCTGTGGGCGGTAGCGATGACGATGCTGGTAGAGGCGCACAAAGGTCTCCTGCGCCAAGTCCCCGGCAGCCGCGTGGTCATGAGTCATGTGCCACAGAAAGGCGGCCAGGCGGTCCTGCCAGCGGGCCATAATCTCATTCAGCGCCAGGTCGTCTCCCCCTGCCAGTCTCTGCATGGCCGCTGCGTCAGCGTCGGACATCAGTCAGGGCTGGCGGCGGGTTGAGGTGATGAATTGCAGGGTTTCGTGATCGGCGGGCAGGTGGGGCAGCATCTGCCGGACGTAGGCCTGAGCGGCCTGGGGATTCATGGCCGTGGCCACTTTTTTCAAATGCAGCAGTACAGTCTGCTCGCAGCTCTTCACATGCAGCTCATGGGTCTGCGTGGTGGCAGCCCCCGGCCCATGGGTTTGCTGGGCCAGACGCAGTCGTTCGCGTGCTTCTTGTAGCTGGGCACACAGCCGGGCACATTCGGCGCGCTGGCCTTCGTGTAGAGCACATTCGCGGGCAAATTCCTCTTCGCTCAGGGCACGGGCACTGCGCATCCAGGCGAGGCTGGCGCGAGTCTCTGGTGTCACCGCTGATGGCTGACTAGGCACCTCTTTTTGCACCCACCACACCGTACCCATCAGGACCGCACAGGCGGCGGCTAAAGCCACCGCACGTGGGCATAGAATCCAGTCCACAGCCTGTTTCCACCTAATACTCCGCTGGTTTTGCCGCGCCTGGATCTCCCGCCAGACATGGCTGGCAAAAGCTGGCGACAGGCCCGGCGGGGAGGCCGCGCTGTTCAAGAGGTGATCGAGCTGTGGATCTGTCATGGCTGAATAGAAAACGCCCTCACCCCGTGGCGGGGAAAGGGCGGATGTGGATTCAAAGGAAGGCCCTCACAGGCCGCACCTTCATGCCAGCAGAACTCATGCCGGATCAGCGTGAAGTCGCAGGCAGCACGGCGATGACCTGGCCCAGATGATCCAGGAGGATGGTCGTCTGGTTCGGGTTATGCGCCTGGCCCATGTTCACCCGCGTGGGGGCTGGGGCCGGAGGTGGGGATTTCACCGCCACTGGGCGGCTCTCTCCGGCGAGGGCTGTTCCCGAAAGCATGGACAGGGCAGTGACCGCGAGGGTCGTCAAAAGGTAGGATTTCACAATGGTTTTTAAGTTGGTAGGGTTGGTGACAGACAGCCGGGAGATGCCCGTCACCAGGGCCAACACCGCCGCGCCGCGAAACCCTTGAGAAAACTGTCTTTTCTTTTCGCTGCCTTCGTCCCCCCTTGTTCCTCCTTGCTGAAAGAGACGGTCTCTGAGATACGCTAAATCCTTCCTGTGATGTTCTTCCGTATTTTTCTGCTCCTTACCTGCCTCATCAATTTGGGCCATGCCGCGCCTTTGTTTGACCGCAGCAACCTCGCCGCTTGGTGCATCGTCCCCTTTGATGCCGGGAAACGAGGGCCTGAAGCACGTGCCGCCATGCTGGAAAAGATGGGCGTCAAAAAATTCGTCTATGATTATCGTGCCGAGCACATCCCGCAGTGGGATGAGGAACTAACCGCCCTCAAAATGCATAACGTCGAGCTCTTCGGCTGGTGGTTCCCCACCTCGTACAATGAGGAAGCGAAAAAGACCCTGGAGCTTTTCAAACGCCACGGCGTGAAACCCCAGCTCTGGGTCAATGGCAACGGCGGCCCCATCGAAGTGAAGGACGCCGCCGATCAGCAGGCCCGCATCGCCAGAGAGGTGGCACGACTGAAACCCATCTGCGAAGCCGCAGCACCCCTGGGCTGCCAGGTCGCACTCTACAATCACGGCAACTGGTACGGCGAGCCTGAAAACGCCATCGCCATCGTCGAGGCGCTCAAGGCCCAGGGTCTCAGCAACGCGGGGATGGTTTACAACCTACATCACGGTCACGGCCACCTGGACCGACTGGAAAAAGTGCTGCCCCAGATGCTGCCGCACCTGCTCTGCCTGAACCTCAATGGCATGGATGTGGCGGGCGATGCGAAGGGCCGCAAGATCCTGCCCCTGGGCATTGGCACCGAAGACGTGCGCGTTCTGAAGATCATCGCCGCCAGTGGTTACAAGGGTGTCATTGGCATCCTCAATCACACCAACGAAGATGCTGAAGGCCGCCTGCTGGATAACCTGGATGGCCTCGCCTGGCTGCTGCCTCAGATCGAAGGCAAAGCAGCGGGTGAAAAGCCCAAGTATCGCACCTGGAAAATGACTGCCGCGAAGGCCCCGGAGATCCAGACCAAGTTCGTGATGATGGGCCAGAGTGTACCTTCGCTAAGCCCTGAATTTGGCCAAGCATTGAAAGGCAGCCTGCGCATCGAAGGCCAGGAAGCCTACCGCACCCTACCCCTCAGCATTGAGTGCCGGGCCAAGTTGAACAGCGCCAAGAGCTTCAACATCCTCGTTGCCTCTGACCCCAAGAGCTCCGCCACCCACTGGGAAATCTACAGCTACAAGGACAGCGGCGTTTTCAGCCTGTATCTGCCAGGACGCGGCGGCGAATATCAAACGAAGGTCAACATCTGCGATGGCCAATGGCATGACCTCATTGCCAGCATAGGGACGGATAAAGTGATGCTGTATGTGGACGGCAAACTGGTGCTGGAGAAAGACGTGCCACCGCTCCAGGGCAGTTCTAAGCCGGGAGACTTGTCCTTTGGCGATCTCGTTGAAGGTGGTGTCGGTTGTGCTGGTGTGCTGGACGATGCCCGACTTTCCCGTGGCCCCATGAAACCGCGTAAGGGTGACCACCCGCGCCAGCGCATGGACAACACCCTCGGTCTCTGGAGCTTCGATGATCTAGATAGCCTCCTAGCAGGCATCGCCATGGCCCCGGCTCCTGCCGAATTCAAACCTGACCGCAAACCCCTGCGCGAAGACGACTACGCCCATTGGCAGGCCGAAGTAAACCGCGAGCGTGTTTTCGATTATTACGCCAAGCAGGCCGTGCAGTTCATGGGCAAACCGCTGCCAGATCTCCTGCCCGGCTTCCCTGGCCTGGATGGCGGCCAGCAGGGCCACTGGGGGAATCAAAACGATGCCGTCACCTGGAAGGATGGCCGCTTTGCCACCTCAGATCTGGGCTCCGTCTTCAGCACCGTTTTCAAGGGCGCGGGTGTCACCGTGAACAAAGGCGTCTGCGTGCGGCTGGGAGACAAATCGGCGGTCTTTGATCCAGAAACGCTCTCATTCCCCGTGGTCTGGAGCGGGGGTTTCATCAAGCTCAGTGATGCCCGCCATGGCTTCATGGGCGGCGGTGTGATGGATGGGAAAGCAATCACCAAAAATGCCGAGCGCTCCAAACCCGCCAACCAAAAGTATCGCGGATTTTATCGCCATGGCCCGCAGGTGGTTTTTGTGGCGGAACAAACAGGCGACAAGAAGAAGTCCTATTTCACCCTGGGCCAGGAAGGCGTGGGCCAACCTAACGACAAGCTGGTTCAGAATTGTCTGAAGGGCGGTCCAGCCCAGTGGCCGCAATGGATCGAAACCAAGGGCGTCATCGGTCAAGGTGAACCCTTCACCACGGACACTCTCACAATCCCTTTTGATAATCCCTATGGCACCCTCTTCTTCATCAGTGGCCATGACTTTTTCAAAGACGGCACAGCAGCGATCAGTACGATGACGGGTGAGGTCTGGCTGGTGCGCGGCATTGATGAGAAGCTGGAAAAGCTGCGCTGGAAACGCTACGCCACCGGCCTGCACCAGCCCCTGGGAGTGAAGATCGTCAATGACAAACTTTATGTGTTAGGCCGTGACCAGATCACCCGCCTGCATGACCTCAATGGCGATGATGAGGCCGATTTTTATGAGTGCATGACGAATGCCCAGGAGACTTCTCCCGGCGGTCATGATTACATCACCGGGCTGGAAACCGATGCCGAAGGTCGTTTCATCACCGCCTCGGGCAATCAGGGCATCATTCGCATGGCCGATGCGGAGGTGAACGTGCTGGCGACGGGCTTCCGCAACCCCAATGGCATCGGACTTTCAACCGATGGTCGTTTCATCACCACCAGTGTGCAGGAGGGGGACTGGACTCCCGCTTCTTCCATCTGCCAGGTGGAGTTGGGCAAGAATGAAGGTGCCCATTTCGGCGCTGGAGGGCCTAAAAATGGCCAGCCTCCGGAGCCGCCTTTGATGTATCTGCCGCGTGGGGAGGACAACTCCTCCGGCGGCCAGTGTTTCATCACGGGGCAGCCTTGGTCGGCGCTCAAGGGAGAAGGCAACTTTGCCCACTTTTCCCCGGGCACAGGCACCGGCTGGCTGGTCATGCGCCAGCAGGTTCAGGGCCGCTGGCAGGGGGCTGCCGTCCGCATCGCCGGCAGCTTTGATTCCGGCTCCCAGACCGGGCGTTTCCGTTCCCAGGACGGCCAGCTTTACGTCACGGGCATGCAGGGCTGGGGTAGCTACACACCGAAGGACGGTTGTTTCCAAAGAGTACGTTATACCGGTGGCAAGGTTGCGGTGCCGATTGGCTTTGAAGCCCGCGACAATGGGGTGCTGATTCGCTTTGACCGGGCGGTGGATGCCACCGCCGCAGCGAAGGCCAGCAATCACTTTGCTCAATGCTGGAACTACAATTACAGCGCCGCTTATGGCTCGCCCGAGATGTCCGTTCGTTATGCCGACACGGTGGGGCATGATCCCCTGGAAGTGCGCAGCGCCCAGGTGCTGGAAGGCGGCAAGACCTTGTTCCTTGAGATCCCCCAGCTCGTCCCCGCCAGCATGGTACATCTGCGCGTCGGCGTTAGTGGCGAACGTGCTCACGATGTCTTCCTCACTGCCCATGCCCTGGCCCCCGCCTTCACTAATTTTTCGGGCTATCAAAAGATCGCCAAGACCTGGACAACTCCGGTGAAAGGCACTGCGAAAACCAAAGCCAAACTCAACCCCTGGGCCAAAGGCGAACCGGGCCGCGAAATCATCGTGGATGCCGCTCTAGGTCTGCAATACGTGCAAAAGCAGCTCACCGCCAAAGCCGGTGAAAAGCTCACCCTCACCTTCAAAAATCCCGATGTGGTTCCGCACAACTGGTTGCTCGCCAAACCTGGCTCTTTGCAAAAGCTGGGCGATCAGGTGAACCTCATGATCACCGACCCCAAGGGCCTCGCCAAACACTACGTGCCCGACTCTCAGGACGTCCTCGTCTATACCGACATGACGAACCCGAAAGAGCAGTTCACCATCCATTTCGAAGCCCCCAAAGAAAAAGGCGATTACCCCTACCTCTGCACCTTCCCCGGCCACTGGATGGTCATGAACGGCGTGCTGAAGGTGGAGTGAGACGCCTCCATTTTATTCTCGCAGATAAGCCAAGGCTTCTACGCATGGATAGCGGGCCGCTTTGACCAGTGCACGGCGCAATAGCAACCGGTCGCTACCATTGAGATCAAGCAATTGAAGCGTTGCCTCGCCAATTTCGGTGAGCGGGATGATTTGTGCCCCATTCAAACGAAAATGCTCGGACCAATGGTCCTGCCGTGGATGATACAGACGCACTAGCTGACGTGGACGACCGCAAACGCTCCAACATCTGTACCCTTGGCAACATTACAGCGAAGACAGGCGAGTGAGAGATTCGACGCAGTGGAGGGACCTCGGTGTTTTCCACTGATGATATGGTCTAACTGAAAGGAAAAATGAGCGTCGTCTTGATGGATCAGACAGTATTCGCAAAGTCCAGAAGCACGCTCTACGACAAGACGACGCAGCCGGGCCGAGATGTCATGGCTCATGAAACGGAGAGACGACCACGAACTTTCGCACGTGCTTTGGCCAGGCTCATGACATGATCAAGTTGCACAAACGTTTGAAGTTCGTCGCGCTCTTTCGGGCGAAGAGTGCCCTCCTTTTGTTTAGCCAGCAGGATAGCGACGCGCTTTTCAGATGCGGCAGAGGGGCGGAAGGCATTCAGCTTATCCGCACCTACAGCCTCAGCGATGAATTTCACGATTTCCTCAAACGGCTTCATTGTTGAATTTAAGTGGCTCGCAGCGTTTTTCCACCAGATATCCATGCAGGATTTGACCTGACACTTGGGTCCCCCTCACTCCCACTGGCTGCCCTTGCTGCCCACGTAGGTCATGCTGAGGCCGATGACGACGTGGGCGAGGAGCACGAAAGCGGCGAGTTCAGGGGAGACGAGGGAGGTATCGGTGACCTTTTTCACCGCGTCGTAAAAGGCGGTGTCGCTCATGCTGCGCAGGCTGCCGGACCAAGCCCAGAAAGCAGCGATGAAGGGGTTTACAGCCCCCTCCAGCCAATCGGGCAGCGTCAACACCGCCCCGGAAAGGGGCAGTTGGAAACCGACGAGATAGATGCTGAGGATGGTGGCCTTTTCTGGAGTCCGGCTCAGGGCACTGATGCCCAGGCAGATGCTCGTCATCGCCGCAGATGCCAGCACCAGGAGCATGAGCTTCACCATCAGATCTCCGGGCAGCCCGCCTACCACCATGTCCACAAACACCCCCATCCACACACTCTGCGCGAGGACAAAGACGCCGAGGAAAAGCACCTTGCTGATGAGGTAGGCCAGGGTGCTGAGGCCGCCTAACTTCTCGCGTTCCAAAATGAGCCGTTCACCCGCAATTTCTCGCGCGGCATTGTTGCTAGCCATGAGCGTGACCAGTACGACCTGCAGCATGATGAGCCCGCTAACGATGCCGCCGGCCTGCAATTGATCGAACTGATGCTGCGCCTGCCGCTGCATCTCATAGACGATGTCTGTCTCCTGGCGCTGGTTGAGCTGCTTCAGCGGCTTGATACCATCCAGCGCAAAGATGACCACCAGCAGCGGAAAGCCGATGAGCATGGCCAGATGCAGGCCCACTTGACCCCGGTCGCGGCGAAAGATGGTCCAGCGCCGATGCAGCAGGGTGAAGACCTGGCTCATCATGCTGGGCAGCTCTTCCGGTGCCAGAGGGTGCGGGGCATCGGGGTCGGTCTCTGCCTGCGCAGCCTCTTCAGCCGCCGGTTTTGACTCAAACAGCATCGCCTCGTAGTAGCTGCGCTTCTTGGTCCAGGACTCGTGCCATTCCTGAGCATCCCGCTGCGTGAGGCGAAGATAGACCTCTTCGGCATGCTCGACAGTGAAGTAGTGTGTCAGCAGCTTGGGAGCTCCGTGATATACCAACCGTCCCTGATACATGACGAGCACGCTGTCGAAGGCCTCCAGACTGGCGAGACTGTGGGTGACATTGATGACCACCCGGCGCTTGTTTTCCCGGGCCAGCACCCGCAGCAGTTCGGTGATCTCCGTCTCGGACTTCGGGTCCAGGCCACTGGTCACTTCATCACACAGCAGCAGGCAGGGATTGGTCACTAATTCCAGTGCCAATCCGAGTCGGCGCTTTTGCCCGCCCGACAGCACCTTCACTCGGCGCTCGGCCAGATCAGCCAGACCGGTGACGTTGAGGATGTGGTCCAGCTTGGGTTCGAAGTCGTCGGTGCCAGGCAGTTGCGTGCGCAGGGCCATGCTGCTGGCGATGCATTCCTCCACAGTCAGCAAATCATGCGCCACGCTGAACTGGGGCACGTAGCCCAGCTCGCCGGGGTGCAGATCCTCCTCTTCCTTCAGATCGCGATCCTCCCACTTGAGGTCCCCTTCCGTCTGTTCCTGGATGCCCGCGATGACTTTCAGCAGCGTGGTCTTGCCGCAGCCCGAAGGGCCCACGATGGCCATCAGATGGCCCTGGGGGACGCGCAGGCTCACTTCCCGCAGCAGGTGCACACTCTCCTGCTCCGAGCCGGGAGGCGCGTCCACTTCAAGACCGACATTGAAAGCTTCGAGCATAAACGGTTGTTATACCGTTAAAGCGGATCGGCATGGCAAGATAAAGCGCAGTGCCCTACGCATTTTTTTGCGTTCTTTGTTCGCCTTGCCAGTTATGCTGGACCTATGAGCACCCGTTCCCGTCGTCGTTCCGGCAAAAGTCCGCGCTGGCTGCTGGCCCTGGCCGCCGTGGCCATCGCCGTCATCGTCCTGGTGCTGCTGATGCCCATGCTAGTGATGAACTGGGTGCGCGGTTACCTGCAGGAGGAGGCCTTTCGCGGCCAGATGGAGCAACTTTTCGGCACTCAGATGCAGGGGCAGGCCACCCTCGCCCCGCTGCGCTGGACTGGTGATGAGGTGACCAGTGCCGAAGCAGCCGCCAGCACCGCCAATGGCTGGCAGGCACGGCTGGACGGCCTGCACCTGACGCTTGACTGGAATGCCTTCCGCCAGGGCCGATGGCGCACCGTCGGCGCAGGAGTGGACAGCATCACCCTGGAACGCACGGCCCAGCCCATCCCACCCCTGGCCGACTCTCAAGAAGCGACGCCGCCAACGCCCCTCTCCGCAGGTCCTGCCATTCCCACTTGGCTGCGCCGCTACCTGCCGGACAAAACGGAGGTGGACGGTCTGCAAGTCGCGCGTTTTTCCTGCCTGCACCCCGGGCCGTGGAATCTGAAGGACAGCCGCGTGCGCATCGCCACTTGGCAACAGGGAGAAACCTCCCTCCAGGCGGTGGTGGAGGGAGGCTTCGTCGAAACCCCCATCCTGCTGCCTGCCCAACTGGTGCCGATGACGCTGAACCTGACGCGTGCCTCCGTCCGTCTCAGCCGCGAGGACCTGCACCTGAAAGAAGCCACCCTGAAGTGGCTAGATGCGGGCGAAATCACCGCCCGTGGTCATCTGCAGCCCCGGCAGGGCACCTGGGAGCTGTCCACCCATCTCCAGGGCATCCCATTGAACGAATGCCTAAATGAGGACTGGCGCGTCCGCCTCAGCGGCCGTCTGGAGGGGGATCTTACCGCCACCGGCAGCCGCACCGCTGCGCCATTGGTCAAGGGCCGTCTGCATCTGCGCGACGGGGTGCTGACCGCCCTGCCCGTGCTCGACCAGCTCGCCAGCTACACGGGGGTGGAGCGCTTCAAACGCCTGGTGCTGGATGTCGCCAGTTCCGACATCACCGTCGAAGGCGAACGCCGCATCTTTGAAAAGATCATCGTCCAGTCCAATGGACTGCTGCACCTGGACGGCCGCCTGACCGTGCAGGGCGGGCAAATCGAGGGTAACTTCTTGTTAGGCGTGACCCCGGAAACCCTCAAGTGGATCCCCGGTGCCCAGCAGCATGTTTTCACCGCCACCCACCCCACCGGCCCGGCGGGCATGCTGTGGACGACCCTGCGCATCACTGGCACGATGCAGGCCCCACGTGAGGACCTGAGCGCACGCCTGGCAGCAGGCGCGGGCAAGGTGCTGCTGGATGCCCCCGGCCAGGTCGTCAACCAAGGCAGCCAACTGCTACTGACACCCGTGCTGGGCAAGGATGCCGGGGCACTGCCCAACGAAGTGATCCGCGGGGCCACCGACGCGACCGGCAAGGCCGTGGAAACCGGGGTCAAGCTGCTGGAGGGAATCGGCGGCGGACTGCTGGGCAAGTAAGCCGACCTCAGAGGGCTGGCAGCCATGTCTCCATCGCCTGGCTGGCCGCCCCGAGCGCACCGGCATCATCCCCCAGGCGTGAGCACACCAGCTTCAGCGGCACATCTCGCAAAGCCGGGGCCACATGGAGCGACGCCTCCATCACCGCTTCGCAAAAGCGGTCACCCAGGGCCGTCATCGGGCCATGCAGCAGGCAGATCTTGGGATCCAGCAGCAGTTGCACACAGCCCAGCACCCGGGCGTAGTCTGCCACCACCACATCCCATTGGGTGCTTGGGTCGTGGGCCAGGCTGGCCATGGCCGTGTGCAAGTCTTCAGGCACCGGGGCCGTTTCTCCCAGTCCCGCCAGCCGCCGGTAGCTCATCGGCGCACTCAGCCAGTGGTGCAGCTCCCGGCGGGGACCTTCCCCTCCGAGGGGCCAGGGCCATAAGCCGATCTCCCCGGAGGCATGGTGAGCCCCTTGCACTAGCTCCCCGGCCTGCACGCTGGCGATGGCAAAGCCGCTGCGCGGCCCCACAATGACATAGTCTGTCTCGTCCCGATGTTCGCCAAACCACCGTTCGGCCAGGGCAATGGAGCGCAGGTTGTTTTCCACATGGACGGGCACCTTGAACCGGTCCTCCAGCAGACGCTTCAGCGGCACATTTTCCCAGCCACGCACAAAGGCATAGCGGAGGGAGATGCCCTCGGCTGAATTCACCAAGCCTGGAGCCCCGACGCCAATGCCCAGCAAAGGCGTGGACTGCTGCCGCTGCAACTCGCCCAAAGCCAGGAGGATGATCGCCTCCACTTCGGCGGCAGAAGGGTTGGCCTGCAAGTGGACCCTTTCCCCTAAAAGGATCTGGCCGGAAAAATCCAGGCCGGTGACCTGCACGCGGTTTGCGTTGAACTCCACCCCGGCAAACCAACCAGTGTCTCGCCGGACCATCAGCCGCCGCTTTGGCCGACCCATGGAACCATGCTCCAGCCCGGACTCACTGAGATGACCGGTAGAAATAAGCTGATCCACATACAGCCCGACGGTGGAGGCGGAGAGCCCCAGCGTGCGGGCCAATGTGGTGCGCGAGGTGGCACTCCCGCGACGAACACTCAGGACAGTGGATGCAAAGAGCTGACGAAGGTCCGATGTTTTTTGACGCATGACTGACAGGTGGGGGGATGTATCCAGAAAAGCTTTAGATTCGCCGTTTGGAAATACAAAACCGCATTCACGTTCATTTACTGAGCAAGGCAAGGATTCAGATCAAGCCAACCACTCCGACTCCAGTATGTCCGCATCCGCATCATCCTCATGGATGGAGCGGTGGATGACTCTGGCCGTAATGTCGTCCAGATAGTTTTTCAAGACGGAGCTGAGCTCCAGGAATTCCGGCCATAGCGTTTCATCCACAAAGGTGGGCGGCACCCTCACCATCACGGTGGTGCGCCTTTGGCGCGCGTAGCGGTACGGCTTCAGGGAGTAACGGCGCAGCAGGGCGATGAAGAGCTTCTTCGACCAGTCGTCCGTGAGGGTGAATTTGTACTCGATGGCCGCCTCCTTGCGGCTGGCCTCGCGCAAGCGTCTGCGGATGCGCTCCATGGCATCCGCAGCAGCCTCCTTTTCACCAGCCGTGGCGGCACCCGAGTGCAGGCGCTCGATCTTCTGAAGCTTTTCGAGCAGCTCTTTTTCGGACATATCAGACGGGGGGAAAGAGAGCTGCTGTTACACTTCGAGCTGGATACCCAGTTCGCAGACCTGGCGTGGCGGAAGGTCAAAGTAACCCGTCGCTGGGCGTGACAAGCGGCTGAGGGTGACAAAGAGGCGCTTCCGCCAGCGGGCCATTTTGCCCGGCCCGTTGGTCAGCAGGATCTCGCGGCTCTGGTAAAAGGTGATGCCTGCGCGCTTCAGTTTGGTCTTCTCGCTGAGGGCCTGGCAGAGGTCATCAAACACCTGCGGTGACTCGGCAAAGCCATAGCGCAGCACCACGCGGTAAAACTCGTCGCAATGCTGCTCAATCTGGTGCCGGGTCTGGTCGCGAATGTGTGGCACATCTTCAAATTTAACGGTCAGGAGCACCACCTGTTTATGCAGTGCCTTGTTATGCTTGAGATGGTGCAGCAGGGCAAGCGGCAGGCCATCTGCACTGGCGGACATGAAGACAGCGGTACCGGGAACGCGGATGATGCGGTCCTTTTGAATCTCATCCACCAGGTGCTGGACGGGCAGCCGCCCGCGCTGCATGGCCTGGAAAAGCACGGCTCGGCCATCCATCCAAGTCTTCATGATGATCCAGATGCCCGCCGCAACGACGAGCGGGAACCAAGCTCCCTGCATGAACTTCACGAGGCTTCCGGCAACATAACCAAACTCAATGATCATGAAAATGAGCACCGGAATGAAGGCCTTCAAGAAGGGCCAGTCCCAGATGCGCCTTGCCACAAAGTAGAACAGGATGCTCGTCAGCAGCATTCCCAGGGAAACAGAAAGGCCGTAAGCCGAGGCCAGCGCACTGGAGGTCTTGAATCCGATGACCAGGGCGATGCAGGCCACCATGAGGAGGAAATTCACCTGCGGCATGTAAATCTGGCCGCGCACATCCGGGTTGGTGTGGACGATCTTCAGGCGCGGCAGGTAACCGAGCTGCACAGCCTGCTGGGTGAGGGAAAACACCCCGGTGATCATAGCCTGGGAGGCAATGATGGTGGCGGCAGTGGCCAGGATAATCATCGGCACCAGCAGGCTCTCGGGCACCAGATTGAAAAAGGGATGTTCCATTGCAGCGGGATTACTGACGACTAAGGCCCCTTGTCCCAGATAATTCAAAGTCAGCGCTGGCCACACCAAAATAAACCAGGATTGCTGAAGTGGCTTGTGACCAAAGTGACCGATATCGGCATACAGAGCTTCACAGCCCGTCACTGCCAGCAGCACCATACCCATAATGACAATACCGTGGTAGCCATGGTGGACGAGGTACATCACACCCCAGTGAGGAGACAGTGCCTGGATCACATCTGGATGTTCAAGAAACCGATAGAGGCCCAGGCCTCCTAATGCGATGAACCAGACAATCATGATAGGTCCGAAAGCCACGCCGATCTTGTCGGTGCCGTGCTTCTGAACGACAAAAAGGCCCATCAAAATGGTGACGGCGATAGGAACAACCCAATGCACAAACCCGGGATTGATCTGCTTCAAACCTTCCACAGCAGAGAGCACTGAGATGGCCGGAGTGATCATGCCGTCACCGTAAAGCAGCGAAGCCCCGAAAAGCACGACCATGAGCACGACCACCGCGCTTTTGGGTGACAGTGCCTCTTTCTTTGACCGGAGCAGCGATAGCAGGGCGAACACCCCTCCTTCTCCCTGGGCCGTTGCATAACTCAGCATGCTCAGATACTTCACCGCCACCATGATGGTGAGGGACCAGAACATGAGCGAGATCGGTCCATAGACCATCTCTACACCATGCACCGTAGGGTCGTAACCTGCATGGTCCAGACACTCCCTCAACGCATAGAGCGGGCTGGTGCCAATATCCCCGTACACGACTCCCAGGGCCACGAGGGCCAGAGACCAATTGTTTGACGTTTTATGTTCGGACATTGGATTCTCCGGAGCGGCCGGAGACCTGATGATGAAAGCCCCAAGTGGCCAACTAGCCGGGAACAGAAGGGGGAAATGTTCCAAAGAGCTTCATTCAGTCAGGCAAGATTGATGACGAGGAACAGGGAGATCACAGGCAGACAATCCGGTGATCCCAATGTCAGTCTCATGCATCTTCAATACTAGACACAGAGAATCGGGTTCATCAACTCAAGTCCGCAACTCTTCATGAGAAGAGGTCCTGTCCGGGACGGTGGGGCATAAAAAACGGGTGAGGTCTTGCGACCTCACCCGTGGAAGGATTCTCCGGCAGATTAAGCCTGGGCCTTGGCTGCGGCGATGGCGGCCTGGGCTTTTTCAGCTTCGATCTGCGCGTCCAGAACCTGGCGCTTGAGGCTGGTGCCAGTCTTTTTCGCATACCACAGCACAAGCGGGCTAGCGATGAAGATGGAGGAGTAGGTACCGAGAAGCACACCGATGGTGATCGGCACGGCGAACTCGAGCATGGCTGGATTGCCCAGGAACAGGAGGACGACCATCGGAGCCAAGGCGGTCGGACCCGTGAGGAGGGTACGGCTGAGGGTCTTGCAGATGGCGTCGTTCATCAGCTCGCGGGTGCTGCCGCCGACACCCTTCTGGATGTTTTCACGGATACGGTCGAAGACCACGATGGTGTCGTTGATGGAGTAACCGGCGATGGTCAGCATGGCACCCACGTGGATGAGGCTGAGTTCCTGGCCGAAGAGGACACAAAGGCCGGGTACCATGAGCACGTCATGCGCCAGGGCCACGATGGCACCCAGGGCGAAGGCGAACTCAAAGCGGAACATCAGGTAAACGAAGATGGCGATAAGCGCGACGATCAGCGCGATGATGGAAGTCTTGGCGGCTTCATCCCCGATGACGGCACCCACGCGGCTGCCCTGGGTGCCTTCCACCTGGTCGGCAAACTTGGCCTTCACGGCCTGTTCAATGACGGGACCGGCCTCGAATTCACTGCGGATGGCGATGACATCACCACCCGTGGCGTTGCCCTTGCGCTGGATGTAGTAGCTGCCGATGTCTTTGCCATCGGGCAGCTTCAGGTCTTTGAGGACGGTGCTCAGCTCGCTGTCGGTGATGGCTTTGCCGGCCTTCAGTTCGACGTGGGTGAGACCACCGCCACGGAAATCAATGCCCAGGCTGGCCTTGCCCTTCACAGCCAGGGTAGCGAAGGAGATGGCCGTGACCACCAGGGAAGCGATGATGAAACCCTTGGCCTTGGCCAGGATGTCGAAGACGCCATCTGGGAAAAGCTTCACGGTGGAGATGCTCTTGAGCAGGCCTTTATCGATGACCCACATGAAGATCACGCGGGTGACGATGAGGGCACCGACCATAGAGGAAAGGAGACCGATCATCAGGGTGACCGCGAAGCCCTTCACCAGACCGCCGGCGATGACGAACAGGATGATCGCAGAGATCAGCGTGGTGATGTTGGAGTCAGCAATGGCGGAGAAGGCTTTCTCATAAGCGGACTCCAGAGCACCCGAGATGGTCTTGCCTGCCTCGCGTTCCTCACGGAGACGTTCGTAGATCAGCACGTTGGCATCCACGGCCATGCCGATGGTGAGGACGATACCAGCGATGCCGGGCATGGTGAGTGTGAACCCGAAGAGGGACATGCCACCGAAGAGGATGGCCAAGTTGATCACCAGACCGACGATGGCGATCAGGCCGGCCATGCGATAAACGAAGAGCATGAACAGCGTGGTGATGCCCAGGCCGGCGATGCCGACCCACTTGCCCTGATTGATGGAGGACTGGCCGTAAGAAGCGGAGACGGCGCTTTCAGACAGGATCGTCATCGGGTTTTCCAGGGGGTTTTCCAGCAGGCTGGCCAGCGTGCGGGCTTCCTGCTCCTTGAAACGGCCGCTAATGACAGCGGTGCCGCCAAAGCGGTCGGTCTGAAGGGTCGGGGCTGAGATGATTTCTTTATCCACGATGATGGCCAACTGGCGGCCACGGTTCACGGCAGCGACTTCGTCGAAGAGCTTGGCACCGGTGCTGTCGAAGTTCAGGATGACCTTCCAGCCTTCAGCGTCATACGTTGCGAAAGCTTCCTTCACATACTTGCCTTCCATGTCGGCGCGGTTGCCCACGGTCTCGGTGCCACGTTCTGGGAGCTCTTTGCCCTGCTCGTCCTTCTGGACTTTGTACTTCAGGTCCTCGGTGCCGGGAGTGCGTGGCTGGCCGGGGGCGTTTTGGGGCTTGACGATGCGGAACTCCAGAAAGGCGACCTGCTGGATCTTCTGACGCACGTCGGCAAATTCTTCGGCCTTCACCCCGGGCATCTGGATGAGGATGCGGTCATCCCCCTGTGGCTGCATGGTGAGGTCTTTGTTGCCTTCGGAGTTGAGGCGTTTTTCCAGGATGGCGATGGCCTGCTGGACGGAACTCTGGGTGACGGGCTTGGGGCTGCCGTCGTCCGACTTGCCGGGCTCCAGGCGCACGACGAATTCACTGCCGCCCTGAAGGTCAATGCCTAGCTTGATGCCCATGCTGTTGACCGTCCACAAGGCAAAGGCCGTGGCGAGCAGGATCAGCACGGAGCCATACCTGCGCTTGCGGTCGTGCATCGTCGTGCCGACGTAAAAAAGGAGCAGCAGGAGGATGGAGGCTCCGACGAGGAAGGTTGAGATGGCGGCCATGGTGGATTGATTGGAGAGAGGGAAAGGGGCTCAGTGCCCAGAGGGGCACGGCGGGAAGCTGGGCGGAACGGATCAGGCGGTGGTGGCTTCGACCACGTCGGATTTTTTGCTGACGGAGGCAATCGCGCCACGGTCGTATTCGATCTTCACATTGTCGGCCACCTTGATCATCACGGTGCGATCCTTGACGCTGGTAATGATGCCGTGTTCGCCGCCATTGAGGACGACATGGTCGCCGACCTTGACATTGCTGATGAGCTTTTCGTGCTCCTTCTGCTTCATGCGCTGAGGGCGGATGAGCACGAAGTACATCATCACGAACATCAACGCCATCATGATGAAGGTCGTGGAGCTGTTCTGGGCCGGCGGTGCCGCCTGAGCGAGGAGAGGGAGGAAAATGGGGGTCATGGATCGGTGGTTTCGGGACGGGTTTGGTAACGGGCGACGACTTCCTCGCGGAAGTCAGCAAAGCAACCTTGTTCGATGGCTGAGCGTGCCCTGGCGGCAAGGGACAGGTAGAAATGCAGATTGTGCAGGGAAATCAACCGCAAACCCAAGACCTCCTGGGTATTGATGAGATGGCGGATGTAGGCCCTGGAAAAGCCCTGGCAGAGGGGGTGGGTGTCCTCAGCGAGAGGACGGAAGTCTTTGGCAAATTTGTTGTTCCGCAGGTTCAGCGTGCCTTCATGAGTGAAAGCGGTGCCATTTCGGGCGAGCCGGGTGGGCAGCACGCAGTCGAACATGTCAATGCCACGGGCGATCAGCTCCACCATCTGCGGCGGGGTGCCAAGGCCCATGGCGTAACGGGCTTGGTTTTGCGGCAGCAGCGGGCAAGTCCACTCGGCGATGCGCATCATGTCCTCTTCCGGCTCACCCACGCTGAGGCCGCCGATGGCGTATCCGCTAAAGCCCATGGCCACCATTTCCCGGGCACAACGCTCGCGCAGATCCTGGAAGGTGCTGCCCTGAACGATGCCAAAATGCAACTGCGCGCCACCGCCGGTCTGCGGCTGGTGCTGGTCAATCCAATCGCGGCAGCGGCGTGCCCAGCGCAGGGTCAGCTCCATGCTGCTGCGGGCATCCTCAGGCTTGCAGGGCCAGGGCGTGCATTCATCAAAAAGCATAGCGATGTCGCTGCCCAGGGTGGCCTGGATTTCCATGGCGACTTCCGGCCCTAGAAACATAGGGCTACCATCCACGTGATTATTAAAGTAGCAGCCTTCTTCCTTGAGCTTGCGCAGCTTGGCGAGGGAGAAGACCTGGAAACCGCCGCTGTCCGTGAGGATGGGGCGGTCCCAGTTCATGAATTTGTGCAGACCACCCGCTGCGCCGATGATCTCCGTCCCAGGCCGTACCCACAGGTGGTAGGTATTGCCCAGGATGATTTGGGCATTCAGGGAGCGCAGCTCTTCTGGATGCACGGCCTTCACCGTGGCCTGGGTGCCGACAGGCATGAAAATGGGCGTCTCGATCACGCCATGAGGCGTCGTCAACCGTCCGCGCCGGGCGGAAGAGTTGGGATCGGTGGCCAGAAGTTCAAACATGCAAGTAGGTAAAAGGGCGCGGAGTGTGGCGGACAAAGCGCCGGGTGTCAAAGGGGGAGCGCGGGGGAGCGGGATTTAAGGGAGAGGTAGGCAGCCCTGAAGGAGGCACCCTGGTTTGTGTGGTTGCTGCTCTTTTTAAAAGAGGAGCGGGGATGGGGAAAAGGATTCGAAATCTCCCCACCTGGGGATTTTTGGCGATAACACACTGATTATCAATCCCTTACCGATGGGGATACAATCCCCATGGCATCCCCATCCGGGGAAATTTGGGGAGAAAGCCTGGGGATGAGAGGTGAGACCGCCGGACGCAGCACGCGCAGGCGAAGGCGGGAAAAGGGAGCGCAAGCAGAACCGAACATTTTCAAACATTATTTAACATCCGCCCAGGAGGGACATCTGGCAAGCGAGGAATGGGGCCGTTCAAACCCCCAGTCTTCGCCAATAAATGAAGGCGATGGGGAACATGGCGACGCACTCGGTAGCCGCTGCGGCCAGGAGCTGACGGTCCGGGGTGCGGATGGAGATGGTGAGGAAGATGGCGGCCAGGAGCAGGGCGGTGCCGATGATGAAGATGGCGGCGGGGGAGATCCATTGGCGGCTGCGCGGGCACTCCTGATCCACCAGGTCCAGGAAATGCCAAGCCATGTAGGCGAGGAGGACCGTGGAAAGGATGTAAATGCCCTGCGCGAAGGTGACGGTGCTGGCATAGTTGTAACAGCCATGGACGAGAACAACGGCCATGAAGGTGACGAGAAAGCGGTCCGCCGTATTGAAGCGGGAACGCAGAAGCACGTAGAGAGCGTGCGTGGAGGTGCCGGTGAGGGCGGCATGGAGGAAATTGGCCGTAAACAGGCGTGCCAGGGCGACACCGCCTTCATACTGGAGGTAGTAGTTGATATTTTCCTCCAAGGCGAAGCCGAGGCCCACGAAAGCACCCACCATGAGGGCACCGCCCGGAGGCCGACGATGCAGCAACCACGGCATGAAAAGGGAGGCGAGCAGCAGTTTGCTGAGTTCCTCCCGCATGCCGACGCCGCCAATCTGGTACCAGAGGTCGTAAGGGAAAGGGGCGTCCTTCCGGATGCCCAGGGCGACCTCCTGCCAGGAGGAGATGAGCATCACCGGCCAGACACTGAGGATACCCGCCAGCAAGGGCAACAAGGGCGACACCCAGCGCCAGCGCCCCTGCACGCCATGGAGCACCAGGATGATATACCAGATGGAGGCTGCCAGGAGAGCGACGGCCAGCGTGCCCCAGGGGGCGCTGAACAGGAAACGGTACTTCAGCAGGGCTTCCCATTGCAGACGATAGTCGCCCATGATGGCGGCGGCGTGCTGACGTGCCTCTGGCTCGATGGAATACCACCAGTCCGGCTGCGCGGCGATCTGGCGGAGGACGGGCACGTCTTTGAGAACGATGGCGAGATGAAAGGCGGAATCGCGCACTAGCCCGGGCTGGGGAAAGAAACTGGCCTCCCGCATGAGGGCGGCCAGGGAGGCGGAAGGGTCGCGCTCCTGCATCTGATAGGCCTGGATGAGATTGGCTGTGATGAGGGGCGAGGGCTGCGCGGCCTTTTCACTCAGGGCCTGGGTAAGGGCGACCTCGTGACTGAGGGCGGCCTGGATGAAATCCCGCCAGAGCTGCTGGACGGCGGGATCGGCAGAGTGCCGGACCAGCAAGGGCTGGATGTCATAACCGGCGAGCTGACCCTCGCGCCCGAAGTCCTCCAGAGTGGTGGTTTTGACCTCGAGCACTTCGGCAATGTGATGGATCTGGGCCGTCACCTGATGCAGCCAACTGACCAGTTCATGCGGGGTGGGCTTTTCCGCCCGCTGGAGTTCCTGCCACTGCTGGCGAATCTTTTGCTCCACCGGATCCACCGTGATGTGGCGCCCTGTGTCCGGACTGACGGCGATGATGAGCAAGGCCACAATGAAACTGCCGCCGGCGATGGCCAGGGCCAGACGCTTGAGGAAGCCACTGTTGCGGCTCAGGGAATGGATGGATGCGCGCCAGCCGGTCATGAGAGGGAGGGAATGGAGCCGGATGCCTGCGGGTGCAAGGCGCAGATGGCGGTCTCAGTGGTAGGGCAGAGGCCACGCTCTGTGATGAGGCCAGTGACAAGACGGGCAGGGGTGACATCGAAGGCGTAATTGGCGGCCGGTGAGCCAGGGGAGACGATGCGCAAGGTCTCGACCGACCCGCTTTCGGCGATGCCTTCCAGGTGGGTCACTTCCTCGGCCCCGCGCTGCTCAATGGGGATGCCCTGCACGCCATCGCGGAGCGTCCAGTCAAAGGTGGAACTGGGCAGGGCGACATAAAAAGGAACGCCATTGTCCTGGGCGGCCAGGGCTTTGAGATAGGTGCCAATTTTGTTGGCCACATCGCCGCTGCGGGTGACACGGTCTGCCCCGGTGATGACGAGATCCACCTGGCCATGCTGCATGAGGTGGCCGCCGGTGTTGTCGGCAATGACGGTGTGTGGCACGCCCTGCTGGGCGAGTTCCCAGGCAGTGAGGCGCGCGCCCTGATTGCGCGGGCGGGTTTCATCCACCCAGACGTGGACGGGGATGCCTGCGGCGTGGGCGGCATAGATGGGGGCGGTGGCGGAGCCGTGATCCACAAAGGCCAGCCAGCCGGCATTGCAATGGGTGAGGACATGGACGACCTGGCCGGGCTTTCGGGAAGCGATGGCGCGGATGATTTCCAAACCGTGACCACCGATGGCGGCACAGGCGGCGGCGTCTTCATCGGCGATGGTTTCGGCGGTGAGGCGGGCGGTGGCGACCCGGTTTTCAAACCCGGCGGCCTGGATGGCGGTGAGCTGGCGATTCACTGCCCAGCTCAAATTCACGGCGGTGGGGCGGGTGATGATGAGGCTGTCTGCCAGGGAGCGGAGTTGATCCGGTGTAGCGGCTTCGCGGGCGGCCAACCACATGCCGTAAGCTGCGGTGGCACCGATGAGGCCAGCGCCGCGCACGGCCATGTCGCGAATGGCCACGGCCACGTCCGCCACAGTGTGGAGATCGAGCAGGTCAAAGGACCAGGGGAGGCGGCGTTGATCAATGATGCGGACGCTTTCCTCCTGAAGCCAGACGGTGCGATACGGGGTGCCGGAAACGAGCATGCGCTGACTGAGGGGAGCGGCAGCCAGTGCGCAAGAGCGATGTGGGCCGCGCAGAAATCTTGCGTGCGCGGCGCACCCCATGCACGGTGGCTGATGGCCTCCCTGGCAGACGATCTCATTTCCCTCATCGGCGCAGCGCGCGTATCCTCAACCGTGGAGGACCTTGCGGCCCACAGCACGGACAAGTGGTTTGCCTCCAACCCGCCCGAAGTGGTGGTGCATGCGGAGTCCACGGAGGATGTCTCGAAGGTGCTGAAATATGCGAATGAGCACGGCGTGCCGGTGACACCACAGGGCTCGCGCGTGGGCTATGTGGGCGGGGCGGTGCCGCTGCGCGGGGGCATCGCGCTATCGCTGGCGCGGATGAACAAGATCCTAGAAATCAACATCGCCGATGGCGTGGCCGTGGTGGAGCCCGGAGTCATCACGGGCGAGCTGCAGGCAGCGGTGCGGGAGCTGGGCTGGTTTTACCCGCCTGACCCGGCCAGCCTGAAGGAGTGCAGCCTGGGCGGTAATGTGGCCACGAATGCCGGCGGGCCGCGCTGCCTGAAGTATGGTGTGACGCGACACTATGTGTTAGGCCTGGAAGCGGTGCTGGCCGATGGATCCGTGGTGAAGGCCGGGGGCCGCTGCCACAAGAACAAGACGGGCTTTGACCTGGTGGGCCTGATGGTAGGCAGCGAAGGTCTGCTGGGCGTGGTGACGCAGGCGACGCTGCGCCTGATCCCGCACCCGCCGATGCGGGCGATGCTTTCGGCCGGCTTTGGCACCTTTGCCGAAGCGGCGAATGCGGTGCAGCGCATCTTGAATGCGGGCTTTCTGCCGAGTGCTCTGGAGATCGCAGACAAGTTCACCCTGCGTGCCGCGCGCGAGTATCTGGGCGAATCGGTGACGCCGCAGGGCGATGCGCATCTGCTGGTGGAAATCGACGGCCAGGAAGAGTCCGTCAAAGGGGAGCTGGTGCTGCTGGCCAAACTGGTGCGTGAGCTGGGCTGCATCTCCCTGGAAGAAGCCCTGGGCGAAACAGCCTGCGAACGATTCTGGAAGCTGCGCCGGGAGTTCAGCTACAGCCTGCGCAATACGGGCCTGATCAAGCTGAATGAGGACATCGTGGTGCCGCGCAGTCGGCTGGTGGACCTGGTGGAATTTGCCGAAGCGTTGCAGGCGGAATGCGGGTTCCCCATCGCCAGCTTTGGCCATGCAGGGGATGGCAACATCCACGTGAACATCATGGTGCAGAGCATGAAGGATCCCGAACAGCGGGAGCGCGCCGAAGCCGCGCTGGACCAGCTTTTCCGGAAGGTCATCGCCTGGAACGGGGCCATCACCGGCGAGCACGGTGTGGGCATCGCCAAAGGACGCTGGTTCCCGGAGGCGCTGTCGGCCGAAGCACGGGACGTCCACTCGCGACTGAAGAAGGCGCTGGATCCGAACGGGATTCTGAATCCTGGGAAGTTTGTGGCGTGAGGGGAGGAAGTGGGGCGGGCACTCATGCCTGCCTGCATTGGCCTAACCAAAAGAGAAACACGCGCTGCGAGAGCTATCGACGGATTTCAGAAAGCAGGCAGGAGTGCCCGCTTCACTGGCCTGCGGCATCCCGATAGAGGCGGCGGTAGCAGTCGGCCATGGCTTCCATGGAGTAGCGTTTCAGCACGGTTTCGCGTGCCCCTGCACCGCAGCGGGCGAGGAGGGCGGAATCCTTCAATGGAGACTCGATGCAGGCTGCGAGGGTATTGGCATCATGGATGTCTGACAAAAAACCCGTTAGGCCATCTTCAATGACTTCGGCATTGCCGCAGGCGGAATGCGCCAGCACGGGGACAGCGCAGGCCATGGCCTCCAGCACGGCATTGGACAGGCCCTCGATCTCGGAAGGCGCGGCCAGGAGATCCATGGCGCGGTAGTATTTGGGCAGGTCATTTTGATGCCCGGCCCAGAGGATGCGGTCCGCGTAGGGATGCGCCTTCATCAGGCCGATAATGTGGTCACGATCCGCCCCACCATCACCCACCACCAGCAGGCGCAGGCGGGGCCATTGAGGGGCCAGTTTTTCAAAGGCGGCGAAGAGCATCTCGTGCCGCTTCAGCGCGACGAGTCGGCCCACGATGCCGACCACGATGGCATCGGCCGGAAGGCCCAGTTCCTGTTTGGCCACGGCGCGATCTGGAGCGGGGGAAAAGCGTTCGCTGTCCACACCGTTGGGAGTGACGACGATCTTCTTTTGCGGATCCAAACCCAGTTCCTGTAGGTTGTCCCACACGCTGCTGCTGACGACGTGGACGCTTTGGCAGAGCCTGAAAAACCAGCGGCGCTGGGCGAGGCGTTTGGGTGTGAGATCCTGCTTTTGCACCTGGCCGTGTTCCCCATGCACGATGGGGTGCGTGAGGCCGCCCAGGGTGGCGAGGGCGGCATAGATGAGCGTGCCCAAATTGTGCGAATGGATGACCTCCGCCCGGGTCTTGCGGATGTGTTTGCGCAGGGCCAGGACGGCCTTCAGGGAGAAGCCGCCGGTCTTGCCCATGACCACTACTTTGTCAGGCTCAGGCATGCGCTCGGCGAAGTCACCACGGAAGCGCAGGCAGGCGGAATGGATGTCGAATCCCTGGCCATTCAGCCGCTGGGCCACATTGACCACGCCATTCTCCAGCCCGCCTGGGGCCAGAGAATCCAGGACGTGAAGGACGCGGACGGTGGGGGTGGTGCTCATGCTTCAGTCAGCCACGGCCACCAAACCCACGGATGGAAAGAGACGCTGGCAGAGCTTGCGCCGCAGCTTGTGGGGCAGCGGACTCATCAGCAGCTCCGCGGTGTCCACTAGGGCATTGACGAAAGCGCTGCGCTGGGGTTTGCCAAAACGGAAGACCCAGGTGGTGGAGAAGCCGTGTTTTTTCAGCAGCTTGCGCATCTCCCGGTGCGTCCATTCCTGGAAGTGAAAGCACTCGAGCTTGTCCGTGAAGTAAGCGGAGATGTCATGCGGCCCCGTGTAGCGGTGCGGCGTGTCATAGACATAAACGCCACCCGGCTTCAGCACCCGGCGGGCGATCTGGAAATGCGGGGAGATGTCGTCGGGATGCAGGTGCTCCAAGAACTGGTAGCTGAAGCAGATGTCCACAGACTGCGGGGCGACATCGAGCGAGTAGCCATCATAGACGACCAACTCAAGGTTAGGCGGTGACTCTTCCGTAGCGGAGCGTTGGTCTGAGATGTCCACGCCGATGACTTTTTTCACCTTCGCGGCGGCAGCGGCGGCCAGGCGGCAATCGCCAGGGGCGAACTCCAGCAGCACGCTGTCCGGTTTCAAAAACGGGGCGAGCAGACGCATCTGGGAGGCCACCTTGCGTTTGCTATCCTCCGGCGTATCCCGGCGGGTGAGGCGTGGGTGGTCCGGCACACGGTCGAAAAGCTCGCCGTAGAGAGTGGCGAAAAGGGTGGTGCGCTCTTCCTTGGTGGACTTCCTCAGGCGGGCGGCCAGTTCGCGCTCCACCTCGTAGTGATGACGCAGGCGGTCCAGGGTGCGGGATGATTCAGAGGCCATAAGGTGTTATCGTTGCGTGCAGGCGGCGCACAGGTCCAGGAAGATGCCCGTGGCTGCGGTCCATGAATAGTGGTTCTCCACATTCATGCGAGCCTGTTTTGCCACTTTATCCGCCAGGGAAGGATCGGCAGCAAGACGGAGGATCTCACGGGCAAACTCGCCCGCTTCATCAGCCAGCAGGATGTCGCTGTCATGCACCACCGGCAGGCCCTCGGCCCCAATGCGGGTGGAGATCACTGGCACACCCATGGCCATGGCTTCGTAGATCTTGATGCGGGTACCACCGCCGGCGCGCAGCGGCACGATGATGGCGTGGCAGCTCTGCACATGCGGACGCACATCGTCCACGGTGCCTGTGATGTGGATGCGGTCGCTGGCGCGGTCGCGCAGGCTGGCAGGCGGGTTTCGCCCGATGATCTTGAGATGGCAATCGGGCCGCTGGGCATGCACCAGAGGCAGGATGTCATCCAGGAAAAACTGGCAGGCATCGATGTTCGGCATCCAGTCCATAGAGCCTAGGAAGCCTAACATAAAGGGTGGTGATGGAGCCGGGCCTGGTTTGAAAAACGTCACATCCACGCCCGTGGGCACATCGCCCAGCACATTCGTCAGACCGTAGAGCTCGCGGGCTAGGCGGCTGTCATCGGGAGAGACGGTGATGACGCCGTCAAAGAGCCGCGAGAGCTTGTCCTCCCAGCGATGCATGCGCCGGTATTGCAGGTGCAAGTAGCGGCGTTTGATGGGCGAGGCCTCCGCCTCCGCGAGTCGCTTCCAGATTTGGGATTCGATATTGTGCTGAAACAGCACCGTCGGGCAGGCAAAGTCCACGCCGAGGAAGTTCAGCGCAGGCGCCAGGAAATCACAGATCACCAGATCGAATTCCTTCCTCGTCGCCATCTCTTGCAGCCGTGCCCGCAACTTCGGCTCCTCATAACGCTGCACCGCGTAGGGGCGGCTGGTCAGCACCGTGCTGCGCGCAAGATCCACCCAGAAGCGGGGCGAACTCTTCGGCACCTGCTTGGAGGTGATCCAGATCTTTCGCTGCGCGTAAGGATCGGCCTCTTCTTCAGCGGAGACCTGCGTCCCCTCTGGTAGCAGGGCTAGATAGGTCACCTCATGCTGGCGGCTGATCTCCGTCAGCATCGCATGCGTGCGGCGTTTGCCCCCCGTATCGAGCGGATGAAGCGGCCCCGTTTTAACCCAAAGAATGCGCATGCGCTCCGCCGATAAAACAGGCTGGTGCGTCTGTCACGCAGGAAGCAAATGCATTTCAGGACGGAAATCTGGTTGCCGAGAGCCTGACTGCGATTAATCTCATTTCCCGCCAAACAGGCGAACGCCGGGATAGCTCAGTGGTAGAGCAGTTGATTTGTAATCATCAGGTCGTCGGTTCAAATCCGACTCTCGGCTCCCTTGAAAATCAACGAATTACGTTGTTTTTCAGCATCAAAATTTTCTCACACTGTGCAGAATCTGTGCACTTTGACGGGGCATGTGCCCCCTCCCTGAACGTAGCCTGCGCGTGTCTCCCAAAGCGGGAACTTTCAAAACATGTCGAGAATTTGGCCTTCCGACATTTGAGGGTAAGGGTTATCGCGCTGACCGAACTACGAACTACCAAGATCCGCATGAATCTTCCAGATCATGATATTGACCCAGTCCGCGAGGGTACGTAGTGAGCAGCCAGGGGCGCGACCACTGTGTACAAGGGGGTAATTTTTTTCTTCAAATTAACTCCTTCAGATTGATTTTCAAACCATCGCAGATTTTCAAAACCACCCAGAGCGTGGGTCGGGCTTCATTTCTCTCCAGATTGGGAATGGTGTTTCGGCTGATATTGATTTCCTTTGCGAGTTGGGCCGCTGAAATTCCCTGTCGTTCTCTTTCGGCCTTCAATGCCAGGACAATAGCGCGTTCACGGGGATCAATTTGAGATGGGTTTTCCATCTCCTCACAAATCCCGCGTTGACGATACAAGCACGCCCATTAAAATGGGCAAAATCCATCTGAGGCAGAATTAAAAATTATGATGCAATACCACATCTTCAAGGACGGTCAGCAGGTAGGACCATTTGCTGAAAATGAAGTCACCGCAGGCGTACACTCAGGTCGCTTCGATCCAAACGATTTAGTATGGACAGAAGGGTTTGCTGATTGGCAGAAGCTTAGTGCTGTCTTTCCATCTTTGCAGGTCGTCAGGAATAATATTCCTCCTATTCCACCATCAGTAATGCCTGCGATTGAATCCAAGACAGAGGAAAAGTTCGGTTGTACGCATATTTTCGGACTAGTATTAGTAGTAATTTTCGGACTAGTGATCCTGGGGGCTATGTTTGGAGATTCTGACTCTTCAAATACTAAAGCTCCTTTGACAGAAGAACAAAAAGCAAATGAAGCCAAGAGGCAGGCGAATGACGGGAATGCCATTATTGCTAATGCATCTGAAGGGACCACCCTTCAAAAGGAACAGTATGAGCGTGAGCATCTAGGCAAGAGGTACCTTTTCAAAGGGAATGTGACGGATGTGAAATCAAGCCGAACAATCACCGTCATGTTAGACACCTGGAACCATGCAAACGTCACATTTCAGTCAGAAGATGTCAGTTCGTTTCATGAAAATAAAGTGGTGTACTTCTCGGCAGTAATTGAAGAATTTGGAACAGGGATGCTTGTCAGGCATGATCTTGGGGAAGCAAGAATGGAAAATATAGACACTCCCGAGCAGGCATCTATAAAGGTAAAAGCACAAGAACCTGTGAACCCAAATATCAAGGGGCCGAAGATTATGGATATTCAACTTGGTGATCACATCTTCGAAATCCGCGATGCCTTCAATAATAAATATAGATCTGAATTACAGGGCGAAGAAATGGAGATGAGGAGAGCTCCCGACAATTCTGCCATCATATGCACCACGGCACAAGGTTTGAAGGCGCTTCAGAAAATGGGTGTGCTTCATGGTTTTCAGAATGCAGTACAGAATTCAAAAGACAAATCAGCGGCCCTTTTGTTTGGAGCACTAGCTGGCGATGACGGATTCATTGGAGGTACTATCGAACTAAAAACTTTAAAGGCTCCCATCATCTATGCTGACAAGGATGGGATCATTAACAAAGTCTTGATCAGTCCTATGGCGGCACAGGTTTTCTTTGGAGCAGGATCTATGTCCAATAAGGAATTTGCCAGTTTTATGCATTCCAAGTATGATCTGCCTGATTTGGAAGGTGAGCTTGTCGAGATCAGGGACGGGTTTACTCGCCAGACAAATTTTGAGACAAAATACTTTGGGTATTCCCACGGTTATTCAGTCAGTATTGACGAAACGAAAATGTTTGTCATTGAATCAATAAAGTAGGGGCTTCTAAAGATTGCGACAGTCTGCATGTCAATCACACAGATTATCTGGATCGATTATCCCTTCACTCCGAGGAAATGTCAGATAGGGACTGACACATTACATATGAAGTTGTCACGGATGATTCCAAACCCCCACCAGTCTGAAGAGTAACGTCCGTGTCGATCAGCACATTTAAGGGACCGAGATTCCTGAGCTTGCCACAGCCGCTTAAATCGAGCCGCTTTAGCCCTTCATGGGCCGCTAGAGGCGAGATATCTGTGACCATGTCACAATGCATCAGGTTCACGCTGTGCAAGCGTTGAAGGCGAGCGAGCGGACAGAGATCTCTTAGAACCATGGCTCCTGAAAGATCAAGTACGCGGAGTGATTTCATATCACCGATCTCAGTAATGTCAGTGAGAGTTGTTGCCCCCTGAAGTTTAAGATCCTCAATTTTTAGAAGTTTGCCCAAGACTTTGACATTTCGCAGTGACTTGCACTGCATTATATGGAGGACCTTAAGATTGCTCAGGTGACGAAAGGAATTCAGACCCTCAACACCAACTGGCAGACTGACCGCGAGATGTGTCAATGACAGTGGAAACATAGTCACGGAAAGTTCCTCCGCAGAGGTTGCCACAAATTCTAAATATTGAAGGTCTGACAAATGTGAAACAGCTTCCAACACCATGGCTGTCAATGGCTTCAGAGCCTGGATCTGAAGCCGTTTAATACGAGATGTGGGCACGAACCCCTCAAGGCCTCTGTAGGCGCACCAGGACACTGCTATAGGCCCGTCACCGGGTGGTAGAGGGCCGGGCGGACAAACATCGGAACCGAGGACCGCGACGGGAATAGAATTGACCGCTAAAGTATCCCAGCCGCCATATTTTAGAAATTCAAATGTCCATACGGAATCCCGTTCCCTGACTTCCGATGGCAATGGGCAGCGAATGCCAAATGCCTGCACCTGAGAGGGGACATCTTCAGGCTTATTCAGAATCAGGGTATCGCCGATTAACTGAGCATCGTCAGCAATGTCTAATAAGAAGCCAATGTCTCGACTTCCATGACCAACCATCGTCCAGAATAAGGCAGCAGAAAATTGGAAGTCAGAAAATGGACAGCGATCAGAATCTTTGAGAAACAGCTGTACATTGACAGTGATGGACCGTGGAAATGTCTGAGACATCAAATATGTAAAAAGAGACTGGAAATTCCCTACAGCATAGAAATTTTAAGACACACCAACCTTAGTAACTAAATCAAAATCGAAAAAGTTGAAGGAACCCCTCTAAATTGAGGATTTTAGGGGTATATTTTGTAACGAAATTGGGTACTTCTGGGCCAAATAATATGGGAGGAGAGGCACTGATCAATCCATTTATAATATTCTCTTTATTTCCGTAATATTGAATAATATTTGCAATGTATAGATGACATGTACAATTTGGATATATCCTATAATTCTCAAATTGAATATATAGGATCCATTTTATTTTTGCTTTTTTTCGCCCCGGAGGCCTTTAACTTACCACCTCAATTTGCCATTGTCAATAGCAATTAGTTAGCGAATAGACGACAATAGTTTATTCAGAATGAAAATTTCGTCCACCGCTGAACGCCGGCGCTTCAATGAATTGCTGAATAAGTTTATCGGCATAAAGATTCTTGTTTGAAATAGTTTGTCATTCCATGCGGCATTTAACTTTTTTGATAAATTTGCTTGCATGTCATACTGCGTTAGTATAGATTGTGTCTGTGAATCGAAAAACCAAAACTCCAAACAACCAAGATCGACTAGATAGTAATCTCGCTAAACTTAAAACGGCCATAGCAAAGCTGAGTTCAGACCACCCTTTGCTGAAGGGGCCCGATGGAGTCCTGACAGGACGCAAGGGGGCGCTTTACCATCCCACATCAGGATTGTTCATTACCTCCGATGGACAGGTAAAGGACTTGGACAAAATGTCCTTTGAAAGAGGAGTTCAAATGTTGACCTCGAGGCTGCGAGCTTGCATGTGGCGACATTAATTTGATTAAATAATTGCCGTAGCATCAACGCGTGTGCCATGCGGAGTAGTTATCTCCATTTGGCTTGAGACCAAGGTGGGGCATGTCAGAACCTAGCATTGCCTTCCCCGCTAAACCGATGGTTAAAAGTCTCCTGCGCTGCCTTCTGCCATCTATTGGCTGATCGTACTTTCGGCAATTACCCAGCATTCTCTTTTTTCGGCGCGCAGCTTCTTATCAGCGGCCTCCATCCTGCGCTTCCCTGCCAATGCTATGCTTTCACAGGTGAACTCGTCGCAAATGGGCAGCCATTTGAGCCCCCCCCGGGGTGGTAAAGACCAAGTCGTAGCACCACACCTCGTTGATCTGCGTGGCACGCTGGCGCTGGCTGCCTGCCTATGTGCTGCCCAGACGGCGTTTTTTGTGCTTCTTGCGCTGCACCGCAGGCCTTCCTGCCTCCAGAGCCTCAGCAAGCGATTGAGATTGGCTTGCCTCCCTGCCGCCATTGCTTGTGCGCCATGCGCTAGCCCGCACGCGAATACATGGTGGCAAACCGGCGCAGTTCTCCCGCCAGGACTACGTCCTTACCGCTCTGGCGGCAGACGTAGCGCTGGGTGGAGCACGGCTGTCCATTTTGGGCGACTTGACCAAAGTATATGGTTCCAGAGCTTCCATTCTTGGCTCTCCTTCCAGGTCACTCACGACGGCGCGTGGCTTGTCATTGGCGTATTGGTCGCTCTGGCTGCGTGTCAAAGTGCTGATGTCCGCGCCGCCGCTCTTTCGACATAGGTGACGTTCCAGGATCTCCTCGGCAATAGGAGCATCTTGACGAACTTGCTTTTGGGTGTCTAGGCGCGTCGAGTCTGAGTAAAGGAGTGGCCTGCGGTGTCAATGCAGGTGATCATGTACTTGTCCCCTGCTTGACCGATAGTGTTAAAAGCATGAGGTACCCCCTCCTGGGAATGCATGCACAAGGTCAGTAGAGCGGGGCTTCAGGATGGCCAAGTAGGGGACGGCACCTTCATCGCAGTTTATTCGGAATGATTTATTCGGAATGATTTATTCGGAATGATTTATTCGGAATGATTTATTCGGAATGATTTATTCGGA
Organism: Prosthecobacter algae; assembly: GCF_039542385.1. NCBI lineage: Bacteria > Pseudomonadati > Verrucomicrobiota > Verrucomicrobiia > Verrucomicrobiales > Verrucomicrobiaceae > Prosthecobacter > Prosthecobacter algae. The sequence goes on from NZ_BAABIA010000002.1 coordinate 772,688, forward strand.
ATGATTTATTCGGAATGATTTATTCGGAATGATTTATTCGGAATGATTTGTTTGTTACCAACAAGGATAAAATTTCTTGCGCTTGTCAAGTGTATCTTGTATATTGAAAAGTACGGTTAGCGATTGTTTGCCCTGAAGTCACTCACAACGAGAGGACTTGATTGCCAGCCTTTATAGGGCGGCGGTGGTCAAATGAAAAGTGGCATGATGGTATTCATCTCGATCAGGAGATCAATGCTTGCCCCGCCGAGTTATTCGAACGCATGGCGGGCCACCCCCTATTCCTTCCACGCTTCTGTCATCTCTGACAACACTTCTGCCAGTGCTAGATGGCTGCCAGAATTATACGCACTAATTTGCGCAGCTATTGCGGCACTTATTTTACGCGGGTGGTAGGATGTTTACCTTCATTAGGATATAGACCAATGAGGAGGGAGGGAGGGAGGGAGGGGAGGAAGGGGGGGAAAAAGGGAGAATAGTTTAATACAGCCTGGCAACTCAATAGATAATAAAATATATAACCAAACTACCCGGCCCCCCACCTGCGTCACATCGACACACAGCGTAAGCTCGTTTGTATTATTACTTCAAAGAGCACCATGTTAAATATAAAATTTATGGATAAAAGTAAAACATCACAACTCGCACATATGCGTCTAATCAAATCTCCGGAGTCAATGCGCATTTCAGTTCCGTCGAAGCTACCAGATGCAGTGGAGCACATACCAATTGAATTCTTAAAGGCGATTAATAAAGACATTACTATAGCTAAAGAATTGTGTCTTTATTTCGCCTCATTACTCAACCCCACCTATTTTAGCGACGATATAACCAAAGTTGGGTTACACAGTGACAACTTGATGAAATATTTAAATGCAAGTATCCTCGCATCATTGAAGCCCTACGAATCGGTACACCCAAAAAAGGTCCGATCATTGAATGCGATGACGATTTTGTAGTGGGTGAAAAACCCAAATGCTATTGGTATGCAGATACTTATAGTGCCAAGCGGTGTGGCCAATATCTTGTCAGCTCTAAACTTGAGACCAAACATGTGCTTTCGATATGTATTGAACACAGGCACAGAAGGATGAAGAGGAGCCAGGGAAATATTATCATTAATAATCTGTTAAATGTTTATCCCATGGTTGGACTACCTGATGTGGCAGATTTAAAAACTCTTGGCAGAAAGCTTGCAGATGAAGGAAAAACGAGCAAAAAGGGAAAAATATATAAAATATGTCATCGCAATAAAAGCCGATATTCAAAAGAACAATTAAACGAATTTTCATTTATCGAAGATGGCATAAAGAGATTTCGACATCTTACCCAGAATGGTTACATGATCCCGTCGACGCAAGGGATAAGGGGAGGGTATCGCGTCACCGACACCTTTAATTTATTAAACTCGTGGATCAGAAGCCAAGTTACCATCAATGGACGAATAGCAGTGGAATGTGATTTCACTTGTGCCCATCCGAACATCGCCATCGGTGTCTATGACGGAGACATTAAATACATAACTCATAAGCGGCTCGCAGAATACTGTGACATTGACATAACGAATGAGGTGGAGTTGAAAAAATTCAAAACTCTGCACTTAACCTTTTTCAATAAACACCCGAATGACATGAAATATTCCAAGAAATTGAACAAAATTTATGAGTTCTATGCTACCCATGCACCAGAAATGCTGAATCGAATCCTGAAAGAAAAGTCGGCTAAGGGCTATAAGATCACTTGTCAGAGGCTGTTCGCCAAAGAAGTCGAAATCATGACACAATGTATTAAAAAGTTGAATGCAAAGGGGATTTACGTTTTGTATATCTATGATGCCCTGTTATGTGATCCTCTACACAAGTCAGAAGTCGAGCAGGTGATGAATAAAACGGTATTGGAATGCGGGGTTTATACAGCCACCTTTGACAAAAACTACACCGGTGATGTGGAATCATCCGAACAATTGGAATTACCAGAGCATGTAACAGAATCGGAACAATTTCATGTTACAGCAAAGGGGGGGGCTGAAAAGGAAACCATTGAACAACAATCAATAGAACGAGCTGCAACTCAATCTGTCCGTGCCACCTCAATGGAGAGATTGCAACAACTCCTCAAGGACCAACGGCAGTCTGTGCCTGACACAACATCGTTGAGTCAACTTAAAGACGATTTAGTGCAAAATCGCAAGAACCAAGTGAGATTACGCAATGGACTGGTCGATCCAAAGTATGCAGCTAAAAGGGACAAAATTAACGATAAATTACGCGCATTACAAAAGAGTGAACAATGGTTGCTCCAAATTATTGACCTTGAAGAACTAATATCTGAATCACCAGAATATGACTTGTCTCCTGCGCTTTCAGCATAACTTATTCGCTTATTTAGGTTCTCCTTAATCATCAATATGAATCTGGATGTCCGGGCCGTTAAGGCACTGATATAAACTTGGTCGTCATATAAAGTCAGACCCTCACAAATTTTTTCATTATGTATTCCATTATCTCGTGTCGAACAGGGAAGATCATTTGTAATTATTCTAGTTCAATGAGAATGCAATTTCTTCATTAACTAGCAAATACATCTTGAACGGCAATGGCTGTTGAGTTAACTTAATTAGTTAGCATGAGTTCAAATAAACTTAACAATAAAAATCAAAATGTCATAGAGTCGCTCTTATTATCTAGAAAAGACGTTTCCCGTATTATGTGTGTATCAAATATGACGGTAAAGCGACTACAGGGGCGAGGTTTGTTGACCCCAATTTATCTCGGCCCAAGACTTATCCGCTATCGCTCAGAGGACGTTGCTGATTTAATCAGCAAATCCGCTGCTTAACGCTTGTCACAAGTTTGATAATGAGCATTCACTAAGGTTGTCAATGACGCGACTACAGCTGTTGCTGGTGTGACGGACAACAAGACAACTGGCGGCCTGGCCATTGATAGAGCCGCTCAATGCCTGTCACCGTTCTTTTCCATCGCCTTCATGAATTGAGCGCCATCTTCAGGTGCCATCAGGGAACTGATTTCCTGATGATGGAGGTACTTTTCTTTTCTCGTGCGGGTGGGTTTGCTGCTTAATGGACTGCCGTTGCCATGGAACTGGAGTTCGATCTGTTTGATACGCTCCACCTGCTCGTCGTTGATGTGATAGGTGTTCTTCCATTTCAGCACTGTCTTTGAAATGGACGCAGTTTGATCGTGAATGGCGCGGCGATGTATGAAGAACGCAGGGACACCAAAAAGCAGGAGTATAAAGCCAATAAAAAAGGCCTTTTCACTTAGTGTGAACTTGGCGGAGGGTGCGAGGTCTTTCTTGTTGTTGGGGCGTTTGCTCATGTACTTACGACTTGGTAGTTCTTGCAGCGCCAAGAAGCCGGAGGGCATTCATGATGACGAGCAATGTCGCGCCAGTATCTGCCAGGATAGCAAGCCACAGGCTGGTGTGACCGGTGAAGGCGAGGATGAGAAAGATGGCCTTTACGACAAGGGCGAAGGTGACGTTGAACTGAATGATGCTCAGGGTCCGGCGGCCTAGTGCGATGGCTTCGGCCACGCGGGTAAGGTCGTCTTTCATGAGGGCCATGTCGGCGGTTTCGATTGCTGTGTCGCTGCCGATGGCTCCCATGGCGATGCCGACGCTTGCAAGGGCCAGCGCGGGAGCGTCATTCACTCCGTCGCCAATCATGCCGACGTAGTGATGCTCGGTCATGAGGCGGCGTATGTGCTCGATCTTTTGCTCAGGCATGAGGTCGCCATAGGCTTCGTCAATGCCTGCAAGACGTGCGATGGCATCGACGGTGCGCTGATTGTCGCCGCTGAGCATGACAACTTTTTCGATGCCCGCTCCATGTAGCAGGGCGAGGGCATTGGCGGCTTCTGGCCGGATGGTGTCACCTATGCTGAGAATACCCAGCACTTTGCCATTACAGCCTTCATGCGGAGCGTGGCCGAGGATGGCTAGCGACTGGCCTTTGTTTTCGATCTCAGTTAGGCGGGCCTCGATCTCTGGACTGCATAGCCCCAGCTCATGCGCCATTTTGTGATTGCCTATGAAGTGTGGGTGACCGTCAATAATGGCGGTGGCTCCTCGACCCGTAACGGATTTATACTGAGAAGACTCGATCCAGGTGATACCCTTGGCCTGTGCAGCAACGACGACGGCTTTCGCCAGCGGGTGCTCGGAATGAACATCAATGGCAGCGGCACGACGCAGTACATCTTCCTCTGCTATATCGCCAATGGGAATGACGCGGGTGATCTGGGGGCGGCCTTGCGTGATGGTGCCGGTCTTGTCCACGGCGAGAGCACGCAACTTGCCCACGGCTTCCAAATAAGCACCGCCTTTGATGAGAACGCCACGTCGTGCGAGCGCGGTGAGACCGGATACAATCGACACCGGTGTGGCGATGACGAGAGCGCAGGGACATGCAATGACGAGCAGCACGAGTGCACGGTAAGTCCACTCGGACCAAGCGCCACCCATGAACAATGGCGGCAGCAGGGCCACTAACAAGGCCACTATAAAAGTCGCGGGTGTATAGATGGCAGCAAACTTGTCCACAAAGCGCTGTGTGGGTGCCTTTTGTTCTTCGGCTTCCTCCACGAGCTTGATGATGCGGGCGAGAGTGCTGTCGCTTGCCGCTTTGGTGACACGCACGGTGAGGGAGCCTTCGCCGTTGATGGTGCCCGCAAACACAGGATCACCGGGCTTTTTTTCCACTGGCACGGACTCGCCAGTGATGGGCGCTTGATTCACGGCAGACTCACCGGTGATGACCTCGCCATCTAAAGGAACACTGCTGCCGCTACGCACGCTGATCTCCGCTCCCACGACGACTTCTGCCACGGGCATTTCTTGGGTAACACCATCGGCATCGCGCACGAGCGTGGTCTGCGGCGTGAGTTTCAGCAGGGAGGCGATGGCACGTCGCGCACGACCCACACTCCAGGACTCGAGCAATTCAGACAGAGCAAAGAGAAAGACCACAGCCGCTCCTTCAGCCCCTTCTCCCACGAGCCATGCGCCCGTCACGGCCACAGTCATGAGCACGTTCATATCGAGCCGTATTTTTTTCAGCGCTTTGAAGGCGGCAGGAAAGACAAGCAGACCCCCAGCCAGTGTGGCGAATGCAAAGCAGCTCGTATGCAGCAGCATGGGGCCTAGCTTCAGCCATTGCAACAGCATCCCACTCCCGAGCAGCGCCCCCGATGCGATGACGAGTGCATTGCGGGGCAGATGAGTGTCATCATGCCCATGTTCGCAGGAGCCGTGAGATTTGGATTCAGGGGAGTGTGTGTCTTCTTTGCTCATAAATTAAATGGTTAAAAAATGGTATGCCGCTGAATAGCCTCACTGGCGCTGCGTCCGACTGATGTGCCGCGTTTTTGGCGGCAACGACTCAAATCAAAAAACAACGCACCATGAAAAAGCTCATTACCCTTTTGGCAGTCACTGCCAGCTTTGCTGTCTTCACCTCTGCCGCTGTGCAGGCGGGAGATCATCATTCCAGCCGTTCCGGCCATGGGAGCGGACACGGTTCCAGTCATGGCTCCAGCCGCGGCGGGCACAGTTCCGGCCACGGTGGCAGCTCCAGTCATCACGGCTCCGGGCATGGCAGTAGCCACAACTCCCGGCACGGTAGCTACCAGCCTCACAGGCCGAGTTCCAGTCATGGCGGTGGACACAGCTCTGGTCATGGTGGCTCCAGCCATCACGGCAGCAGCAACCGGGGACACATCAGCGTTCCAGGATTTCATTTTGACTTTGGCGGTCATGGTGGTCGCCACTAGCAAGGAGTGTTGAGGACTTGGTGAACTCATCAGCACAGCCCATCGGAGCGGGATCTCCGATGGGCTTTTTGTTGGTTGCTGGATGCGTGTTGTTTTCACATTTGGTGGAATCAAGACTTGGGCACAAAAGAAGCAGGCCGCTTCTCGAACTCGCAGCGGCAGCTTTCGCCACAGAACCAGTAGGTGCGGCCCGCGTGTTGAGTGTGCGGTGTGCTGGGGACAGCGGGCACGCTTAGGCAGGAGAAGTCGCGCTTATGACGGCAGACGAGGCACTGCTGCACGGGCGCGTCTGCGGGCGGGATGGGCGGCAAGGGCGCACACCCTAAGATCAGGATGTGCGCCGCAGCGAGGATCATGAAGGATGCTCGGCTCATGCTTCAGAAGGCGATGGAGACGCCAGTGATGAGACGGAACTGTGTCTCGACCTGACGGCCATTGAGGTCTTGCAGCACCGGGAGCTGAATACCGATGCTCCCGGCGATCTTCTCTGTGAAGGATACTTTTACGCCGGGTGAAAGGAACAATACGGTGCCGCCCGTGTTGGCATCCTTCTCACCTTCTTCCTCGCTCTTGGCGATATGGCGCAATGTGGCCTCAGCCACGAGACTGACCTGGGGGAAGGTCTTGGCATCACCACACACGCGCCAGGCAAGCGAGGTGCCGAGGTCGAGACGATCACCAAGCCGGTAGTCGTAGCGCTCACCACGGAAGGTGTAGAGCGCACTGGCATCCAGCGTGAGTGCCGCGCTGAGCGGCACGGTGTAAGCCAGTCCTGCGAGGCCATCCCAGGCACCGGTGCCAGCAGTGGCGGAGGGCTCCACGCGCTCGCCTTCGGTGTTGGTGAGGCTTGAATCACCCGTGGGTGCTTTCACTCCTCCGATGAGTGCGAGCTGCCCCGCTGGGCCTTGGTAGAAGCGATACTTGCCCGTGAGCCAGAGGTCGGTGAAGCCATCGGGATCAAAGGTCACGATGTCACCACCTTCCAGCTCGCGGTTCCCCTCGGCGGCATAGTAGCCGTAGGTGAGGCCGAGCTGAAAGTTCTCCGCCACGCCATAAGCGATGTTTAACGTGGTGAGAAACGAGCGGTCGAGTAGATCGACGCCCTCGATGTCCCCGCCGAGTCCATCGAACTCCGTCCAGTCGAACTGGAAGGAGCTGGAGAACTGGCCGGGCTTCAAGGTTTCAGCCGTGAGCGTGGTGAAGCCGCTGCCGGAGGTGCCGGGGCCGTGGTCGGCGCGGGCGGTGGTAGCGGTGAAGATGGTGGCAATGATTGAGAGAGAAAAAAGACTGTGTTTCATGAATGAATAAGAAAGGTCGCCGCACCGACGGCCCGGTGAGCGGATGGAAATAAAAACGGCCCGCAGCGGACAAGCGCGGAGCCAGCCCCCGACCGTGGGGGGCACATTCAAAGGTCAAGAGAGGCGATGATCGTATCGAGGCGGCGGCACAGGTGGACGTTCCCTTGCCAGTGAGGCCCGTCTAGGCTCATCAGGAAATGCGGCGATCTCTGCTGGTGGCTTCACAGAGAAGAGCGGTTGCTCCCAAATGGAAGCAACGAGAAGTTTGAGTTCCGATTTGGACTCCGGGCGGCTTTGAGGATCGTCCTCTGAAAGCGGTCCGTGGTTCTGAACCAGTTTGCACAGGTCGCACGGATGCTTTCCGTCGAAAGTCATTTCCAGCGCGTCTGCGACAGGGCGTGTGCGGGAAAACTCCACCGCCATGCCCACCCAGCCCACCACCTGTACAGCGCTCCAGTGCAGCCCGACTGATAAGCAGGCAAGCAGCACGGTAAGAAAGCGGAGATGGCGGGTGAGTCGTAGCATCAGCGATCACGGTTCATGAGGGTCTTGAGCGCGGGCAGGCTGTAGACCTCGCCCACGAGGCGGTCAGCACTGTAAACCTGCACGGCCCATCCGTGGTAGCGCTTGCCGACGGCATCGACGCGCTTGTATCTGGCGCGGTTACCCGTGCCGGACTGCTCGGAATGTTCAGGCGTGAAACTAAAGGTCACGACAGGTGACTTCAGGGGAGTGCTCTTGCCTGCAACTAAGGTGGCCCTGAGGTTATCTAGCTTCATGGCGGTGATCTTTTTGGTGGCCAGATCATCCGAGAAAAAAGTGCAGGTGATTTTAACCTCACCCTGAACTGCGGCGCTGCCGTACACTTCGATTTCGAGGTTTTTCTTCACCACCTCGGTAATGCTTCCCTTGGGATCGTCATGCTCCGTTTTCAAGGTGGCGGAAACTCGAACGGAACTTGTGTTTTGAGCCTGAAGAGTGGTGGTGATGCCGAACAATGCTGCAACCAGAGCAAGCGAGATGTTTTTGATGAAGCGAAAATGGTTCATGACAAGAATGGGTTGAGGTGAAAAGCAGCGGTGCCGCGCCATGCGCTGAGGCAGATCAGCACGATAAAGATCAGGATGCACACCATGACCAAGACGGCGCTCCACACTGGCCCTGAGGGGCGGCGGAGCACGGCGGCGAATCCCGCCAGCCATGCGCTTAAGACAAGCAGCGGGCTGAGGATGCGGCAGAGCACGAGGGCGATAAAGTCTCCTGTCTCCTCGCCGGGACGGTGCGAGCCGATGCCGCCCGTTATCAGTCCGGCGAGGAACACGACCAGTGCTGCTCCGGCAAGATAGATCGCTGCTTTGGATAGCGGCGTGAGCTTGGATGGTGGTTCGTCGTTCATGACAAAGGAGAGTCACTTTTGCAGTGCCGCTAGCAGCACGATCTGCGTGGCGTAGTCCGGGCCGAAAAGAGGGTTGTGTAGATTGAGTTGGACGTTCATGCCGGGATTCAGAGAAGAAGGTAATGAGTCCGACGTGCCATGCCAAAACCTGGCGAGTTTCCCATAAACGAATCGTCTGGATGCGCCATCAGCGCGGGCAAAAGTGATCCAGCGGGAGGCATGATCGACGCTCTGGACAACGCCAGTCATCGTGCTGCCTCGCGGGTGTCTGGCTTCGGCGGTCGAAGGAAGCCAGAAGCTCACAAGGAGAGCGACAAAGAGAAAGAGAATCGAGTGTTGCATGACTGTGTGTGCCCCCAGCCAGCAGCGCCGCCCTCACGGTGGGACGGCGCTGTGGCATGACGCAGGCGTGTGAGGTTACTTTTTCTCCTCTTCACCGTGCGCACAGGTGCAGGCGTATTCCTTGTTCTTGCAGGTGGGGCAGTCGTTGAGGTTCAGATTGAACTTCTCAGTCACGGCCTTCTCACCAGCCTTGGCTTTGATCTGCACCACTGTTGGAAGGTCGCTGCCCTCGGGGATGGCCTTGTCAGAGATCAACTTGTCTCCATCCTTAGCAAAGGTAAGTTTGGTAGGAGAGTTGCGATCACCGAGGGTGACACTGATGACCTGTTCGCCTGGGGCGACGACTTTCATGTCATCATCAATGAAACGAATTTCGACCTTCTTGTCTTTGTTCACAAAGAACTCAACATGTGGTTCGACTTCCGTGATGAGCTTGCCACCGGTTGGGCCAGCTTTGCCTTCATGTTCGTGGTCATGTTTATCAGCGGCATTGACTGAGAAGGCGAGAGCCAGGGTAAGCAAGGCTGTGAATAATTTGGTTTTCATGGGTTCGATTGTCTTTCGTTTGGTTCGTTTTGCCTCGGCAGCGTGAAGCCCTGAAGCTCCCTCTGCGTTGGAAATGGTTTAGTGAGAGGCAGCGGCGTCTAGCTCGATGGCTTTGGCCGCGGCTTTGCGGCCGAGCAGCCAAAACATCGCAGGCGTGATTGCCATATCGAGGAAGGTTGATGAGATGAGGCCGCCGACAATGACGACAGCCACCGGGTGCAAAATTTCTTTGCCCGGTTGATCGGCCGCCAATACCAGTGGGATCAGTCCAATACCCGCACTGAGCGCAGTCATGAGCACAGGAACGAGTCGTTCCAAGGTCCCTCGGATAACCATCTTTTTGGTAAAGCCTTCCCCCTCATGCTGCATGAGATGCAGGTAATGAGAGATCATCATGATGCCATTGCGGGCGGCGACCCCACCGACTGCAATAAAGCCGACGAGCGTGGCAATGCTGATGTTGTTCAACTTCAGATAGGTGAAGGCCAATCCGCCCATGAGCGCGAGCGGTATGTTCACCAGAACCTGAAGGGCCAGGGACGCACTACGGAAGTAACCGAATAGCATCAAAAAGACGGCCACAAAGACAACCGAGGAGAAAACAACGATACGTTGTGTGGCCTCCTCCTGCGCCTGGAACTCACCTTCAAAGGTGATGAAGTAGCCTTCTGGCAGCTTGACCTTTTCAGCCACCTCCTTCTTCAATCGCACTACGAGGTTCGAGACATCGCGCACACTCGGCTTGATGCCTAAAGCAAAACGACGCTGGCTATTTTCCCGGAAGATAACGTTAGGCCCTTTGGCTTCTCGCACATCAGCCACAAGCGACAGGGGAATCCGCTGCCCTTCACCCGTTTCGACTGGAAGTTCGGCAATCTTTTCCGGCGAATCACGCCACTCGATGGGAAGGCGCATGACGAGATTCACGGCGCGTTGACCGTCACGCAGCTCAGCAACCTCCTTGCCGCCAATGAGAGCAGACAGTTGTTCGTTAAGCTTTCCTGGTGCGATGCCATAAGCCTGAGCTCTGTCACGATCGGCTTCGATTCTCAGCTGAGGAATGTAGGATGTCTGATCAAGCTTAGTATCCTCAAAACCGGGAATGCTCTTTGAGACGGTTTGAATCTCAATGCCGATTTGACGGAGTTTTTCGAGGTCAGGGCCAAAAACTTTCACAGCCACAGGTGCGGAGACACCGCTTAGCATGTGACCGATGCGGTCCGCAAGCGGGCCACTGACCACAGCAAAGACGCCAGGGACGGTTTTGATCTTTTTTGTGATGTCATCCAGGATCGCTTTTCGGCCGCGACCTTCGCCCTTGGCCGCGCCCTCTGCTTCACGGAAATCGACATCGAACTCGGCTGTAGAGACCGGCACCACATGGTCCCCACGTTCAGCACGACCCAGACGACGACCGACCTTCCGCACTTCTGGCACGGATAGGATTTGCTGCTCGATCACGTCCGAGATTTTGTTCATCTCATCCAGCGACGTGCCAGGAGCTGTCGTGGCCGCAACAAGAGCGGTCTCTTCCTGGAATTTAGGCAGGAAGTCCTTATTCATCTTCGGATACAAAGAGAACGCACCCACAAGCAAAACCATGGCAATGGCGAGGACAATCACCGGTTGGCTCAGAGCGAAACGCAACAGGGTTCGCTCCAACAGCCACTTCAGATTTCGGGTGATGAAACCGTCCTTGTGCTCGTGACCTTCTTTGGGATTCAGCAGAAACGAGCACAGCACCGGAATGGCGGTTAGTGAAACGATGAAAGAAGCGATCATTGAAATGATCGTGGCGATGGCAATAGGAGCGAATAGCTTGCCCTCCACGCCGTTCAAGCCAAGCAAAGGCAGGAAGACGAGGATGATGAGCACCGTCGCGTAAAGGATCGAATTTCGAACTTCGCCGGAGGCTTTGGCGATCACTTTCAGACGCGGGTGAGGTGTTGGCAGAGCGGCGTTCTCGCGCAACCGGCGGAACACGTTTTCCACATCCACAATCGCGTCATCCACAACCATGCCGATAGCCACGGCTAGTCCGCCTAGGGTCATTGAATTGACGCTGATGCCGAACCATTGGAACACCAGAAGCGTGATTCCAAACGATAGCGGCATGGCCATTAGGGTGATGAAGGTGGTGCGGAAATTTAGCAGGAATAGGAACAACACAACCGTCACCATGATCGCTCCATCGCGAATCGCCTCACTAAGGTTGCCAATGGCATGATCGATGAAGTCCTTCTGCTGAAAGAGCAAGGTCGTCTCCATTCCTTTCGGATAGGTCGATTGAAGCTCATCTAGGGCCATTTTGATCTCTTCAGTCAGCTTGCGGGTGTCAAACCCTGGAGATTTGGTGATTGACATAATGACCCCATAGGTCGGCGATTTTTCTGGAGACTGACTTACAGTTGCATCGCCACGCATCGGCTCTATCCCCCACGCTACATTGGCTACGTCCCCGATGGAAATCGGTCGGTCATTGATCTTCTTGATGATCGTGCGCGAAATGTCATTCAGCTGGACCGTCATCGCAAGATTCCGCACCATGATCTCCGTAGGCCCGGAATTCAAAAAGCCTCCGGTAGTAGTGTTCGCAGCTTCAGTCGCGGATTGTTCCAGCTCATCAAAACTGACATTGTTAGCCTGCATCTTGAATGGGTCGGGCTGGATCTCGATCTGCTTGACACCGCCTCCCATGTTGAGGATTTCGGCAATCCCTGAGATACTTTGAAGTCGCCGTTTAATCGTCCAGTCAGCCAGAGAACGCACCTCGCTAGGCGGGACGTATCCCGGCTCGCCTTCTTTGATAGTCGAGCGTACGCCGACGAGTAGGATTTCACCCATCAATGAAGCCACGGGCGTCATGAAAGGCTGAACGTTTTCAGGCAACTGTTCACGCACGCCTTGGAGGCGTTCCTGAACAAGCATACGTGCCTTATAGATGTCCGTATCCCAACCAAACTCGGCATAAACCAGAGAGAGGGCAACATCCGAATTAGAACGCAAGCGTGTCAGTCCAGCAACTCCCATTAGAGCGCTTTCCAAAGGTTGTGTGACACGCATCTCCACTTCTTCTGGCGCAAGGCCTGGTGCTTCGGTGAGGATGATGACAGTGGGCTTGGTCAAATCCGGTAAAACTTCAACCGGCAGTTTTGAACCCGTGCGCCACCCCATGACCATAAGGACGACAGACAGACCGATGATGACCGCCCGATTGGAGAGCGACCAATGAATCATTTTGTTCAACATGGCTAGTGAACCTCCTTCTTGTTAGACTTCACCGCGGTTTCTTCCTCTTCGGCAGAACCGGGGCCACTCTTTTTGGCGAAGATGGAAATCAGAAGCAGAACCAGCAGCACGATGGATGCATACATCCACAGGGGACTGGCTCCGCCCTCGTCATGTCCGTGATTGTCACCAGCGCCAGCATTCTTGGCTGCCAATTCAGCCTTTTTCTCGGGCGTCAGTTCCCCCCCATCCGCAGCGTGCTCATGCCCGTGAGCTGCATCTAGAGCCTCCTTGAGAGACACACTGCTGGCTCCGGCAAAGGATAGAGAATATGCGCCGCGTGTCACGACCTCATCCGCAGGAAGGAGACCCTGGGTGATCTCTACAAAGCGGTCATTCATCTCACCGACTTGCACCTGAGTTTTGACGAAGGCATTTGCAAGATCAAAGTCCTTCACATAGACAAAGCGATTGCTGGCCTCACCTTGTAAGGCGGCACGTGGGACGCTGACTACCTCACTGCGCTTACTCAGGACGATGGAAAACTCCGCACGCATGTCAGCACGCAACAGTCCGCCCGGATTGGTCAGGCGGAAGATGGCATCAATCGTGCCGCTGGCCTTATCTGCGCTCGTGCCAAAGCGCAGCAGTTCGCCATCGAATTTCTCATTTGGCAAGGAGGCGACCTTTATATGCGCAACCGTACCTTCTTTCATGCGCCCAGCCTGGTGCTCTGGCACACGTGCTACAGCAAATACCTCGCTTAGATCAGTGATCTCAAGAAGTGAAGACTCAGGCTCCAAAGGATCTCCCAATCGTTTTTCCACACGTGTGACCAAACCGGCTAGGGGTGCCTTCAAAGCGACAACCGGGGGTGGATCACCGGGCTGACGGCTTTCGATCTTGGCGACTTCATCGTCTTTCTTGACTATGTCCCCAGGTGCAACTTTCAACTCCACCACACGCCCTGAGATGCGACTGCTGACAGCAGCAATTTTAGCGGGAATGGCTTCAATGCGACCTAGTGAAAAAATGGTCTGCTCGAAGTCGGTTTCTTCTACTTCGACGGTTTCAATCCGAAGATTTTTCACCCCAGTTTCATCCAGCACGACGGTGTTTGCGGTGCGCTTGGGATCTGCTGCGGAATAGGCGAGGCCAGAGACCGCCAAAAAGGAAAATAGGAATACTGACAAAGATGGTTTCATAAATAAGAAAATGTGAAGTGACTGACCGACTATTTGCCGGATGTTGCTGAAGCTGCGGGAGCATGCTTGCCTACCGCAGCTTCATACCGGATGCGTGCGAGGTGGAAGTCTCGGACTGAGTCCAAAGCGGCAGCTTCAAGTTGAAGACGTTGCTCACGGGCGCGAAGGATGGTGAGCAAGTCCGCCTGTCCGCTTTCATAGGCCTTTTCGAGTTTAGCGGTTTGCTCTATGACCATTGGAAGCAACCTGTCGCGGGTCTCCTTGGCCAGATCTGCATTTGCCACCATTTCCTTCCGTGCGGTATCCGCCTCGCTAACGATCATTTGACCCAGCGCTTCACTTTCTAAACGGGCACGCTCTGCACTGGCTGTCTTTTCTGCGATCTCTCCCTGATTGCGATTCCAGAATGGCAATGGTAGAGAGATGCGAAAACCAACAAATCCGGTTCTCTCAGTCTGTCTGGAACTGACGTCCTGCTGTTCACGCGCTGCGAAAAAGCCTGCACTGATGTCCTGATACTTGCGCGCTTTTGCAAGAGCTGTGTCAGTCTGTGCAGCAGCGATCCTCGTTTGGGCAAGCTGGTAGTCTGCCCGCTGCGTCCAGCCCGTGACGTAGCCAGGAATCGTGATGGCAAGAACGTCTCCAGATATCGTGAGGGAATCTGAGGGGGACAGCCCTAACATGGGTTTGAGGGTGCCTAGCAGACTCACACTTTCGTTTTGTAACCGCCGTGCCTCGACCAGCAACCGTTGGGCATCTACCTGAGCCTGAGCAGCATCCAAGAGCGAAAGCTCACCTGCATTAGCTCGGCTTTTGACGAACTCAGACAGCTTTGTGGCAAGCTCCGTTTGCTTCTTTCGCAGCTCTCGCTGCTGGTTCAAAGAGATCAATTGTACGACTAGGGTCTGTGCCTCAGCGATGAGCTTGCGTTCGACATCGCGCACCTCCAGTTCGGCGGCTCCGACTAGCTGGGTCGTGAGCCTTTTCTCCAAGCTCAGCCTGCGGGTGATGGGGAAGGATTGATCAATGGAAAAAGTTGTGGATCTTGGGCTGACACGACTTTCATTTTGAAACTCAACGCCCATGGAAGGATTTGAGAGTCGGCCAGCGCCTAGCCGCCGTCCACGAGCCTCCTCCACGGCCATTCGGGCGGCTTTGAGTGATGGGTGATGGCCCCGAACACGCGGGGCAACATCGTTAAAAGAGACAGTTAACGCCGATGCATTGCTGGCGTATGAGCACAGTATTAGAAGAGCTAAAGAATATTTCATTGCTGGAAAGTTTGAGGGCCAGGGCATGGACATCCCATGCCGAATGGCGGTTAAGCGATATAAGCCCGGGTCATCAATCGTGGATGACAGGCATTAAATAGGCTCTCAAACAATCAAACTCGCAGCACGATCACACGCGATAGCACGTGCGGCCAACCATGTATGGGATCTGTTGTTTCCCAAAACGGTGGAAGGGAGGCTAACCTTGGGTCCAAAACATATGCGTCAAGGTTAAACTGCTCAAACAGCTCCATGACGGTCATCACAGGCTGAGGCACGGCCACATGCAGATTTGAGCCTGCATTGGCCTTCACATCTTCCTTATATGGAACATGTTCCCGAGTACCCTCACTCGAATGATCTGTCTTGCTGTGAGAAGCCGCGTTGGACACTTGATCGCGACAACCGATGCTGTGCGGGCCGTCACAGTGATCCCAAGTTGTGACATACTGTTCACCAGTACATTCACAAACAAAACCACGTTCCAATCCGAATACCTGAGCGCAAGCCATGGCCAAGATGGCGAGGGCTGGGAAAAGGCGTTTCAGAAAGGACTTCACTTCACTAAGATATGTTGACGGCAAATTTATTCCATCGTTTTTTCACGAATGGGCACGAATAAAAATGCCTCATCCAGAAATTAAATTTGAACATTTTAGATGGTGGTCGCAACCCGTAAGTTCAGTGGGGCAGCCAGGCTGGGATTTCAGCGCGGCGTCATAGACAGCAATGCTGATGGTACGGTTCTTCTCAACCAAGAATTCGGCGTGCTTATCGCCGAGTTCAAGGAGAAGGCCCTTGCGGGGATCTGCTTTGACTTTTGCATCAGCAAAAACCGCAGTGGTTGAAAGGGCGGCGATGAGGAGGATATTTAGCAGTGTTTTTATAGGGCGTTGATTCTGGGTTTGGTTTTTCGTTCGATCCAGTCGTAGAGCACAGGGACGACGAGCAGGGTGAGGAAAGTCGAGGTGAGGATGCCACCAATGACGACGGTGGCGATGGGCCGTTGCACTTCGGCTCCGGCTCCGGTGGCGAGCGCCATGGGCAGGAAACCGAGGCTGGCGACAAGGGCGGTTATGAGTTTGGGCCGCAGACGGGTGAGGGTTCCTTCGACCACGGCCTCGCGCAGCTCGCGACCTTCACCACGCAATTGGTTAATGAAGCTGATGAGCATGATGCCATTCAGAACGGCGATGCCGCTGAGTGCAATGAATCCCACCGCTGCGCTGATGGTGAAAGGCATTGCTCGGAGGTGCAGGGCGAAGATACCACCAGTGACGGCGAGAGGCACACACATGAAGATAAGCGTGGCCTGCCTCAATGAACCAAAGCTCAGGAAAATGAGAACATAGATCAAGGCGAGCGCGAGAGGCACGACAATCAGCAGCCGTGCTTTGGCCTTTTGCAGGTTCTTAAACTGGCCGCCAAACTCGAAGTAATAGCCATCGGGGAATGTGACCGTCTCGCGAATGAAGTTTGTGGCCTCCTCCACAAAACCCTCGGTATCGCGCCCTCTCACGCTGATCAGGATGCTGACACGGCGCTGTGTATCTTCACGGGCGATCTGAACAGGTTGGGGCACCAGCACGATCTTGGCAACCGGGCCGAGCGCCAGCATGCCGCCATCCTCGGTACGCAAAGCGAGGCGTTTCATGCCTTCGAGATCTGTTCGGCGGTCTTCAGCCAGACGGACGACGATGGAGCTACGGCGATTTCCTTCAATGAACGTACCGACCTCTTTTCCGGCGAGTGCGGTTTCCACAAGGCGGTTCAATTCGTCCGCATGGACGTTGAACTTGCACATGGCTTTGCGATCCGGCTGGATCTCAATCATGGGGTTTTTGCCAATGCTGTCGAACTCCGTCTCGCCTCCGCCACAAATGCTGGCAATGGCAGTGCGGACTTCGCCGGCGAGACGTTCGAGTTCATCGTAACAGTCTCCAAAGACTTTGCATACAGGGTCGGCGCGGGCTCCTGCCATGATCTCATTGAAGCGCATCTGGATAGGCTGGGTAACTAGGATGTTTTGGCCGGGCACCTGATCGAGCAATGCCTTTCGCATGAGTTCACCGAGGCGTTCTTTGCTGATGATTGTGCCATTCTCTTTCCGCCACTGGTCACGCGGATTGAGCATGAGGTAGGTATCGGCGACGTTCGGGTTCATCGGGTCCGTCGCGATCTCAGCCGTGCCGATACGGGAGAAGATTTCTTTAACTTCTGGGAATTCACGGCGAATGACGGCCTCGCTCTGTTTCTACAAATCAAGCGAAGAGGAAAGCCCGGCACTGCTGCTGCGGATAAGCTGAAAGGCGAAGTCTCCCTCATCAAGTTGCGGAATGAACTCGGAACCAAGCCGTGAGAACACCCAGAGCGAGGAACCGAACAGGACGAGCATAGGCAGCACGACAAGCAGGCGGAAGCGAAGGCCAAAGTTTAGCAACGGTGTGTAAAGCCGCTTGGTGAAAGTGACGAGCCAGTTGTCTTTTTCCTGAATCTTTCCGCCGAGCAAATACGAACACAGCACCGGCATCAAGGTCACCGCGAGCACAAGCGAACCACCGAGAGCTAACATGACAACGAGCGCCATGGGCTTGAACATTTCCCTTCAATGCCTTGCAGTGCGAGGATGGGCACATAAACGATCGTGATGATCAGCACACCGAAGAACATTGGATTGGCAACCTTCTTGGCGGACTTGAGCACTTCTTCAGTGCGCTCGCTGACGGTGAGCCTGCGACCAAGCGCGTGCTGCCGCTCGCCTAGATGGTGGACGATGTTTTCGACCATCACCACAGCGCCATCAATGATCAGGCCAAAGTCGATGGCCCCGAGGCTCATCAAATTCCCGCTGATGGCACCAGACAACACATCGACGCAGGCACCATGAGGGCCAGAAGGATGAGTGCGAGAATTTGCCAGAGGCGTTTCATTTGAACATGCATCAAACGCATCATCGCCAAAAAGGGAAGATCAAGCAGGATGCGAAAGGTTTGCCTCGTCTTTCCGATAATTGTATGAATCGCACACTCCTTTTCAGGATGCATGGAGAACATCCGTCCATGCTGAAGGCATCCAAACCATTTGTGCCATTCATAAGTTCAAGGCGATAAAGCATGAGCGGGGCAAAAAATGGATCGGTATTTTATGTGCCTTCAATCTTTCAGTCAGAAAAGTCGTGGAAATTCTTGGTGCAGATCCGTTGGCCATAAGTGAAAAGCACGCCAGCAATGAAAATTATTCGTCTTTTAAGATTAGAGTCGCTGGCTAGAAACTTTGTCGCATTGGTTCTTCAGTCGTGGCTGGTCTAGCTCTGATGATTGTCTTCAATGGTCGCCTCGATAGTTGGCCAACTAACTTCGGACAAACAAGGGCAGCAGATCCAACATGTTGGCAGACCACCCCAGAAAAGAGGACCTAATTTATTTAAAATTTAGCGCCCATATATCAACCTGCGCTAGGGATTCACTTAAAGAACCAGAATTATAGATAATCACGTCAGCATTAGGACGAATAAACGAAATTAATTCAATTTCGGTGACATCAGCGTCGTATTCTTCACACTGTTCTTTAAGCCACCCACGGCTGTCAAAGAGTCGCTGGTGTCTAATGATATTATCAACATCGACATAGGCCAACTTTAGATATTTGTCCCCCACGCGATCAAGCAAAAGATCAAGAATCAGCTTGTGGCGTAGACCGTCAAGAACACCGATACTATTGGAATCTGCGCCCAACGACTCAAAGACCAAATCGCAAAAGTGTTCTGGTTCATTTTCTACCATTTTTTGACCTATAGTCTGAAGAACTCGTTTATCCTCGGTAGACATACCAAGTCTTGCAGCTTCAAAACGAACAACGTTCCCGAAGCTCGTCCACTTAAGGCCCTGCGACAAGGCGAACGGCTTGGAAATACTAGTTTTACCTGACCCAGTGTGACCAGCAAAAACGACCAAATTATTTTTTGACTTCATGGCTTTGTTCCATCATTTCAATATTACCCATCCCCTTCGATCTGATTTCTTGAATGGAATATCTTCGAAAGATCGGAATGATGTGATCCATATAAGCGAACAATACGACGCACTCAGCCGCTCATCCCAAAAATCAGAGTTCGAAGGACAGATTCCCCTGCCAAACTGCTCCCTGATTTGATCTAATGAACCCGGCAATAAATGATAAAACCAAACTCGATCGACAACACACACACCGGCTATTCCTGCGCCAGATCTTTTCAAAAGAATGATATCCCCCTTTTCTATGCATTCAAAAGGAGCAATGCGATTCTTTGAAAACCTGGTCTCAATAGACTTTTTCCCCTCTGAAATAAATGTAAAATAGGGTTCAACAAAAACTGCCAGGTGGATTTTAATGAGTTCATCAACCGAGTCCAGAATATCCGCCCACTGCTTATCATCTGCAAGCGCAGCCTTTAGTTTGTTAAGAGCTGAATTCCGGCCTTCAATCATACATTTCCTTCAAATAGGTTGTCCGATCATTGATTTCGCTTTGTAGAACTGAATTCAATTCACGAGCGTTTCTTTCACCGCCAGCGTTGGTTGATATGTTTATTCCGCCATCACGATTCTGGCCCGCCAACAACATTTCTGCTAACAAATATGGGTCGCTGCATTCGAAAAAACGATTTCCTGAAGTCACTAAATTAGCCCTGGCCCGCCCTACAAAGTTTGTACTAACAGACGGCAGAATAGCCTCTCGCCAAACAGGAGAAAGAAACGCGCCCCCTGAACATCCTTGCTTACCGTCTTTTTTACGTCCAGAGTTCTTAACTGAAAACTTTATACCTTGGATAATGAATTCATTCCACTCAGTAGTGAATAGTCGAGGCGTATCATCATTATAGGTAAGCCGACAGTCATCGGATACTCGATTTCGGAATATAAGTACTTCGGCGCTCCGCCAGGCGGGAATACGTGCACTAAACCCTGCGGCTTTGAGGCTAGTGCTTTCAAAAAATGGAGTTTTATAATGTAGTTGAATTTTATTCGATGGATTCAATTCTAAACCGCCTTCCTTGCACCAATTTAACAGTTCTGCCAACTCTTTACTAGCACTGGATCGAGTGCCTTCTAACGGAAAACTCAATAATATCAGCCCGCCAGGTTTCACTATTGATTGAGCCTTAACCATGAAGTGTTTTGTTAGATGGTTATACCAAGGGGGATCTACCACGGCAATATCCACCAGCGGATGCGTAGAGATGGGTTTAGTAAGATCACACGCCATGAGGTGGGCGGAATTAATCTGAGATTTTAATAGATCGGCTCGACGATCTAGCAATGACCAGCTCCACGATGGCCTTATTTCGTCACCTGCCACCACAATGCTGGGGCAACCAAGGCACGCAACGGACGGCTGTTTGAAACCAGCAATCTCCTGAGTTAGAAAATCAAGGATATCGCGAATACTCTCTTGGGTAAACCTCCATTCATAGTCAAGGGGGTGCTCTAGAGAGTTTGGGAAGGGTTCCGGGAATATCTGCCTAGCAACACTTGCTCCGGCTATTCCCAGGACGCCACTCTCAAGATTCAAGCGAGAGAGAGACTGCCAGACATCTAGTGGGTAGTATCCTGGAAGTCTCCTGAGAAAAGATTCCCAATTTTCATGATCCCCAGTCCAAAAACTTCGAACACATTCATCTAGACGACGGACGAATATTGGATCTGATTCACACAGGACCTGACTATCAAATCGCCACTTCATAAATTGGGAGATTTCGTTGATGAAGTGAAAATCGCGATTCGATCTCCAAATTCCAACATTTAATGGCTTCCTGTTGAATTTCCATCGATTTTTGATGGACCGCGTTAATTCTCATTTCGTCTTGAGCAGGTCGAAAAGCTGACACACAAAGGGGCACGACTCTTAATGGCAGCAGCGGAGAAATTGCCTGTAATCGATCTACGAACTCAGTCATTTTAGCATCAATTGCTTTATTGTCAGGGGCTGTGAAGGTTGCATATCCATAGACATCTATACCGAGGGAAACAATTCTTTTAAAGATAGAGAATTGTTGATCGAATAAAGCGGGGGCAGCACGTGTATTAAAAGAAAATGACGACGAATCGAAGCCTTTAAAACAGCCAACTTTAGCGTAATTACGGTAAGATACCACTCGGTCAATTTCAGACGTGCTAAGCTTTGTCCAGAAAAAGTCCGTACTCAAATTGTCGTCGGACCAAAGGAATGTTTTTTCTGACAATCCACCTTTTTCCAAAGCATCCATGGTCCAAGGAATCCATTCAGGCGTAAGGTCGGGTTGTCCTCCCGAAAGGTCTATAATAGCCGGTGGATGCTCGTGCGCCCGATATCTATCTACTAATTCATCGGCAGTCAACCAAAGGCCTTTTTGCTCATCCGCTTTGAGCAGATCGAATGGCACATAGCAATACCAGCATCGCCAGTTACATGCAGCGTTCTGAAAGACTTGAGCTAAGGCAACATCTCCTGAATCTATTCCAAGCTTATGATTGGCGGGATCAATAGGCAAAGAATTTTCAGGCCAACCGAAAGCAGTCCAACGACGAAAATGCCTGATTCGTCCGACTCCTCCACAATTGGTTGGATCGGTAATATCTGTTTCTTGACTTGTGCCGCTTAACTTTGCCACAAGCAACTCTTTAGTATCCAGCCGTATTGCCTTGGTCCTTAACTTAGACGAGTACTGTAATGTGTCTATACTGTTAAAATTCATAATGACAAATCCAGTTCAGATTGAACCCGGTTTTCTTCATTGAGCAGATCTGGTAATTTAACATTTAGATATGCCCAAATCACCTTTTCAAGGTAATCCAGTTCAGCTTGCAGGAGATCCCGTTCCTCGGGGATACCATGCCAATAAAAGACACATTTCCTACAACAGGTTGCTGTTGCATGTTGTGCGTAATGAATAGGATCATCGTCTCGCAGCAAGGGAGTTTGCTGTCCTTCACGAAAGTGATGTCCTAAGCCTATGGATTTTTTAAGCCGCAAACGAACTTTTTTTTCCAGTCGCTGGCGACCTATCATGAGGGGGCGACGTTTTGATACCCACGATATGTCATTCCTCCAAAAGTATGCGCGTATGTGCTCTTTTTTCAGGCTACTAACCAGTATACTGATGTTGTTAATATCTCGTTTATGGAGTAAGTCCCACTCAATTGGAGATGCTCCACAATTCGTGCAAATGCTGGGTGAGTGGCGCCTTTCTTTCGGTGGTTTCTTGGGACTGAAGCAATGTTCGTCTTCAGCACACTTGAAGTCCGTACATTTAATATCCAGCTTTTCTCTTTTTTTAGGCATAGACGTTGCCTCCCCTTATTGTTTTTCTATTGCACGAATAAACATATCACGATCAAACTCATTTAGTACGGCAAGATTTACATGAGTGAGCAAACCCTTTCTGACGATCTCATCTGGGGCTACCAGACTTTTTTGAAGATTCTCGGCCGCTCCCCACCAATTAATCTGTTGATCCGCAAGCCTCCAGGCCATGTGATTGGCAAGTACGCCTACGTCCATTTCGAAAGTATCTGCAACCTTCTCTATAGCGGCTTTCATCATCTTAACATTACCGCTGGCCGCTTTGACCACGGCTTTCTCGATTCTGCCGCTATCACCATCAAAAAGAACATCTTCTGCCCATTCATTTGCTACAGTTTCATCATCATCAGTATCCGACTCTTTTTGACCAATGGGTTCAATTTCGATCACCGCTGATGTTTCAGAGACGTGGTTGTTAACTACGTGTCCTATTTCATGAAGCAAATCAAATAACCATCGAGCAGTTTGGCTAGTGGTTTGTTTGACTACTATTACATGTCTTCCACCTATTTTCCAAACAGCTCCATGAAATGCACCGCTATAGCAAATAGGAATGACAATAATCCCGCAATTCCAAGTGTAATCCAAAACTGACTGAAGGCTTATTTTGCCAAAATCTGCTAGTATGGCATCTCTGAAACTCGACCACTCTTGCGGAATAGCGATCATCGGTACGTGTTCACAAGCTTTACACGCAAGCGCAGCGACATAATGAGCGTAAACTGTAAATGCATCGACTTTCTCGCTGTCTGCGTTGGTGCGCAATTTATATCGAACCCTTGAGCCAAATACAAATGGAAGCGATGAGTCAGCATCGAGTAGCCGTCGAATTGGTATACCAAATACTGAGCTAAGTTCTACCAAGGCATTCCAAATGGCCTCGCCCGAACCCAAGCCAGATATTAGCGCAGTGTAAGAATTAGCTGGAAGTATTCTGGCTAGCATTGCCTTATCAAATCCACAAGCCGCCAAACGATGGAACAATCTCGGCATATCGCTTGCTGATTTCATTACAATCAGATCGCTGGCTACCCCAACATTAAGTGCTGTAGCGACAGATTTCAGAGTTGCCAAGCTCG
Organism: Prosthecobacter algae; assembly: GCF_039542385.1. Lineage (NCBI taxonomy): Bacteria > Pseudomonadati > Verrucomicrobiota > Verrucomicrobiia > Verrucomicrobiales > Verrucomicrobiaceae > Prosthecobacter > Prosthecobacter algae. The sequence goes on from NZ_BAABIA010000002.1 coordinate 796,168, forward strand.
CCGCTTCATAGTTATCTGCCTCCCATCTTTGCACTTGTTGCTCTTTCAAACCCAATATTGCGGCCAGTTCTTTTTGAGTCTTGCCTCTGGCGATGCGGGCTTTAATTAGCGATGAAGGAAGATCATCTAGTGACGAAACAGAAAATACTGATATATCCCCCCTCACTAAGGCTTCATACTCTGAAATCTGGAGGCTAAGTATATCAATTTCAGATTGATGTGCAGCTCGGTGAATCTCTGCGAAGGCATTTTCGCTAGTGCCAATTTCACTTATTCTTTCAACGAACCGATCCAACTGGCTCTTTGATATGCGGTACTGTCTTTCGTTCTTGATCATTGGAGTGAAGAAAGTTTGAATGCCACTAGTCCTTTTGGAGCACCGGTATCTTTATTAATTTGAAAAAATTCGAAGAAAGTTCGTGCTGGTCCTTCGGCTTGAGCTCCACTCGGAAAAAACTCTCCCCCAAATCTTGCTTTTTGAGCTTGCCTGAAATTATTGAAGTCAAAAAACACTGGATCAAGCTTTTCAAGTTGTACCCCTAATGGGTCCCAGCAGGCGTCAAAATCTTCCGGTAATTCTTTAGTTGTTACGAAACTACCATCCAGATACACAAATCGGCAGCCTGCCAATCGGAGCAAATACGCACCTTCAATGAAGCCGTCGAAAAGTCGACGTCGTCTTGCTCCGACTGCGAATCGTTTGGCCAACTCGTTAGGGTCAGCTGTCCAGTGCAGCCCTGGGGGCAACAGTCCGAATTGATCGTGAGGCGGAATCATTGGGCGTGCTTATAAGCAACACAACAAAAATGTTGTGTCAAGCTTTTTTGAGTGCTTTACCTAGCACTCGGGCTGTAGTGCTTATTCGCCCATGAAGAACTCACCCGAGCACGACAGATTCGCGTGAAGGCTGTCGCCAAGTTCTACAGGGTAAAGCACGTGTTGAAGCGGGCCGAGGGGAAGCGATCAAAGTACGCCAATTGCTACAAAATTGAGGGGCTTGTCCCACGCGTCTCCGCTAAAGCCATCGCTACGGTCAGGTATAAAATTTCAATGAGAGAGTCGTGGAAATTTTGTACATAAATCTGCTTCCAGTGAGAGAAGGGCCACTGGCAGTGAAAATTATTTTGTGTTTTATAAATTGTTTTTCTCTGGGTAGGAATTTTGTCATCATTGATTTCAATTTTTCAATCAAAGCATCAAATCCCTCGCTTACCTGACTTTCTACTCGACTTCGGCTTTTGTGATTTCAGGCGTGGCTTAGTCAAGTGTTGGTGATTGTCAGTATTGGTGGCGAGTAATGATCCGAGGCCGACCGTAACGCGTTTCTTTTGGGCCACATAGTGTTGCGCCGTGATGGCAACGTCGGCATGGCGCAAGAACCGGGAAGCATCCAACAGCCCGTCTTTTGCGGCGATCTGTGAGCCAGCTTCTTTCCTCAACGTGTGCAGAGGTGTGCGGGCCTTGACGCCGTGTTTGCGCAACCATGTGACGAGGCGTGTGAAGCTTTGATTCGCCCTGTATTTACTCCACGTAGGTTCCGCTGCCTCGGTCGTCTGTACAGGTCGCGGCACTTTGAATTTCCGTTTGGGGGGATCGGCAGCCATGACATAAATGGCGCTTGGGTCGCTCGCTCTAAGCTTCTTTAAGACCTCCGTCACTTCAGCATCTATCGGCACTTCACCCAAACTAGTTTCGGCCTTCGGCGCAAAATCGCTTTGAGATTCTACTCGGATCAAACCTGCGTCGAGGTCCACTGATTCCCAACGAAGCTTGTCTGCTTCGTTCCGCCGCAGCCCAGCAAATAGGCCTAGCAAAAATGCCTTGAATGCTTCGGGGTCTTCAATTGCCAGCTCGTTGCGTGCAACAGAGAGGAGAGATTCGACATTCATGGTTGAGACGTAGCGCATTGACTGGCGTGGGAAGAGGTCCACTCCGTCAAAGGGGAGTGGGGAAGGCAGCACAACACGATTGGTGACCAGACGCAAAAGACGTTTTGCAAAAAGGCCCTTCCCCATGCGGATGAGCGAATTTGCACTGTTGCGAGCAGAGCGCGCTTTGGTTTCATCTCTGCCTGCCCGGCTGCTGACGTAGCGGAGCTTCCAAGCCTCAATCCGATCAGGAGTGAGCTTTGCCAGCGCCACGGCATCCACGTTGGTGAGCCACGTGCTACGACTGTCGCCGCAGCGAGCAAAGCGGCCAGCTGTGGCTTCAATCCCTTCCACGTCGGCTACGATGCGTCTGAATGTGGCGACATAGCTCCGCAACGTCGTTACTCTCACATTTGACAACTCCGTCACCGCTGACAACAGATCGCCCACTGTCGCCCCCTTAACTGGTGACGCCGACGCTGGCTTGAATTTTAACAGTGCTTCCTCCCAGCCGTTGCTACGAAGCATTTGATAAATGTTCAGTGCCTTTTTGGCGGCGGCTTCCTTGATGGGGGAACCAAGCGGGAATCGATGCCGCTGTCCCTGATGGGCTATCTGAACGCTGTAATCAGGAGAATCCACCTTCCTCACTCGCTCCTGCCAATGCCGCACATCCCCCTTGGGATAGCTGTGCATTTTCTGTGCAGTTTTTGAGATCTTACCTGTGCTGTTTTGATCCGAACTGATGTCCTTCTTTGGTCGTTTATCCCTTGTGGATGCTTGTTTCTTCGTGCTCACCAGATAACATAAGGGATCAGGAGCAAACATTCAATAAAACAATTTGTAATCATCAGGTCGTCGGTTCAAATCCGACTCTCGGCTCCAGTTCAGGTCATCGGTTCCAAACCTTGAGCTCATGAGTTGGAAAACTAGGGGTCTCCCACCAGGCATCCACTATCCAAGGCGAAATCGTACTCTTAGTGGGCGTTTTCTGCTTTAGGAATTCGCTGCTTCAGTCATTAGTCTTATGAAAACCAACATCGGCATTTCAGACAAGAACCGCAAAGAGGTTTCCACCCTTCTGGCCAAGCTCCTGGCAGATGAGTTTGTACTCTACACCAAGACCCGCAACGCCCATTGGAATGTCGTGGGCCCTGACTTCCATGCCATGCATGTCTTCTTTGAGGAGCAGTACGGCAAGCTGGAGGGTTTCATTGATGACATCGCCGAACGCATCCGTTCCTTGGCCAATCCGGCGCTGGGCTCCATGAAGGAGCTTCTGGCGGCCACCCGTCTGAAAGAGGGGAAAGGAGAGCTGAAAAGCTCGGCCGAATTCCTCAAGCTGCTGCTACAGGATCACGAACAGGTCATCCGCCAGATCCGTGAAGACGCCCCGCGATGCGAAGAACTGGGCGATGACGGCAGCAATGACTTTCTGGTCGGTCTGCTGGAGGAACACGAAAAGATGGCCTGGATGCTTCGCTCCTGCCTTGCTTGAGGGCGCTGAGAGAGGTGGGTCGAGTCTTTCCAGATTCGCCTAAAGGCAATACACCAGCAGAGCTTGCGGGACATTGGGGTGCGCTCGAAAGCGGCGTCGCCGAAGCCTCACGGCTCCGGCTTCTCTGCCGCCGCACTCCGGGACGCTTCGCAACATCGGGGCTTAGTGGCCCAACAAAATCACCGACTTGTAAAAAACTTTGTCCGGTTTTCCGGGCTGGTGCGGTATATCCGTCCCTGCCTGATTTCCGATCATGAAGTCCACCCTTCTTACCTTTGTATTCATCGCCTCCACCGCGCTCGGCGCGGATTGGCTGCATCTGCCGGCCAAGCCGGGAACCGCGAATGGCAAAAAGATTGTCCTGGTTGCCGGGGATGAAGAGTATCGCACGGAGGAGACTTGCCCCATGCTGGCGAAGATCCTCAGTCAGAAGCACGGCTTTGACTGCACGGTGCTGTTTTCGATCAATCCGGACGGGGGCTACATTGACCCGAACTTCCAGAAAAACCTGCCTGGCACAGAGGCCCTGGCTTCGGCGGATTTGCTGATCATCGGCACTCGCTTTCGTCAGTTGCCAGATGACCAACTCGCGCCTTTTGAGGCTTTCCTGAATTCGGGCAAGCCGGTGATCGGCTTCCGGACAGCGACGCATGCTTTCACCGGCAGTGCGAAGACGGGTGACTTTAAATGGGGCGAATTTGGCCTGAAGATCCTCGGGGAAAAGTGGGTCAATCATCACGGCAAACACAAGGTCGAAGGCACCCGTGGCATCGTGGAGGCCGCGAACAGCTCGAATGAAGTGCTGCGCGGCGTGGGTGAAATCTTTGCGACGACGGATGTGTATGGCATTGCCAATCTGGATGAAAAGGCCGCGAAGATCCTGCTGCGTGGCGCGGTGACGGAGACGATGGAGCCGACCTCGAAGGCGATCTCTGGGCCAAAAAACAGCCCCATGATGCCGCTGGCCTGGCTTCGCGAGTACACGGCACCGAATGGCACGGCCAAGGGGCAGGCCTTCTGCACCACGCTGGGGGCCTCCGTGGATTTCGCCGATGAAGATCTGCGCCGTCTGGTGGTGAATGCGGCCTATCATCTGGTGGGTGCCAAGGTGCCTGAAAAGGCGGATGTGGCCTACGTGGATGCCTTTGAGCCGACTTTTTATGGCAACAACAGCGGTGACCATTACAAGAAGCTGAACCGCAAGCCTGCCGACTATGCGCTGGGCAAGAGTCCCGCCACGGGCCTGGCCAAAGCACAGCCGAAGAAGAAGGAAGAGAAAAAACCTGCGGCTGCAGCCGAAATTCCTCCCCATGCGCCTTCGGCAGAGCCAGTAGCAGCCACCGCTGCCCGAGCGCAAAAGGTGGCCCCACCAGCCCAGGGTGAGCGCATCGTGCTCATCGGCAATGGTCTAGCCGAGCGCGATGTCTATTACAGCCGGATCGAGACTGAGCTGCACCTGCGCTACCCCAGCGAGGAGCTGTTTTTCCGCAACATGGGCCATGTGGGGGATACCCCAGGCTTCCGCCCACATCCTTCCCGCGTTTCACAGTGGGCTTTCCCTGGGGCTGAAAAGTTCCACCCAGACAAGCAGGTGCATCATGGCAAAGGTTTCTTCTCCACACCGGACCAGTGGCTGACTCATTTGCAGGCGGATACCATCGTGGCCTTCTTTGGCTACAATGAATCCTTCGACGGCCCGAGCAAGGTGGGCAACTTCGAAGCTGAACTCGATGCCTGGGTGAAGCACACCCTGAGCAAGGCCTACAATGGCAAGGCCGCCCCGCGCGTGGTGCTGGTCTCCCCCATCGCTTTTGAAAACCAGTCCGCCACTCGTGATTTGCCGAATGGCGAAAAGGAGAACGCCAATCTGATCCTCTATTCGGCAGCGGTGGAAACCGTGGCGAAGAAGAATGGCCTCACCTTCATTGATCTTTTCTCTCCAACCAAAGCCCTGTATGCGAAGGCGAAGGTGCCCTTCAACACGGGTGGTTTTGTACCCACGGATGCAGGTTACCAGCAGATCGCCGAGATTCTAGCCACGGGTCTTTACGGGCAGCAGTCCCGCGTTTCCAAAGCCGATCCGGCGCTGGTGCATGAGGCCGTGAAGCAGAAAGATTGGTTTTGGAACAATGACTACAACCTGGTCAACGGCGTGCATACGCATGGCCAGCGTTACAATCCCTTCGGTCCGCAGAACTACCCGGACGAAGTGAAAAAGACCCGTGAGATGGCTGCCCTGCGGGATACTCTGATCCATGAAGTGGCAGCGGCGAAAAAAGCCGATCTGGCCGTAGATGACAGCAAGACCCACAAGCTGCCCGAGGTGCCGACGAACTACCAGCCGAGCGTGAAAAACGGCAGCACGAAGTATCTGTATGGCGAAGAGGCGGTGAAGTCCCTGACCGTGCCGGAAGGTTACAAGGTGGAGCTTTTTGCCAGCGAGAAGGAGTTCCCAAATCTGGCGAACCCGATGCAGCTTTCCTTTGATGACAAAGGTCGTCTCTGGGTGGCCACGATGCCCACCTACCCGCACTATCGCCCCGGCGATGCGCTGCCAGATGACAAGATCCTCATCTATGAAGACACCAATGGCGATGGCAAAGCCGACAAGGAAACCGTGTTCGCCGATAAGCTGCACCTGCCCATCGGTTTTGAATTTGCGCCGGAAGGTGTCTATGTCTCGCAGGAGCCTAACCTGGTATTGATTCGCGACACGAATGGCGATGACAAGGCCGACAGCACGGAGATCATCCTGGGCGGCTTTGACACGCATGATACGCACCACGCCATCAGCGCGTACACGGCGGATCCCAGCGGTGCTTTCATCCTGTGCGAGGGCGTCTTCCTGCACTCCAATGTGGAGACTCCTTATGGCCCCGTCCGCTGTGTGGATGGCGGCTTCTTCCGCTACAGCCCGCAGCGTGGTCACCTGGAGCGTACCGCGCAGCTCAGCATCCCGAATCCCTGGGGCGCGGTGTTTGATGCCTGGGGCCAGGATTTCTTCCTGCACACCTCCGGCACCAGCATGAACTGGATGCTGCCCGTCTCGGTGAAACCCACCTTTGGCAGCAAGACGCCCTCCACTCCGGACCTGGTGCCTGAAGGGCAAAAAGTGCGCCCCACCTCCGGTCTGGAAGTCGTCTCTTCCCGCCATTTCCCCGATGAAGTGCAGGGAGACCTCATCCTTTGCAACGCCATCGGCTTCCTGGGCATCAAGCAGCATCAAATCGTGGATGACAGCACAGGTTGGAAGACCACCTTCCGCCATGACCTGCTGAAGAGCACGGATGGCAATTTCCGCCCCGTGGATCTCGAGTTCGCTCCAGATGGTTCTTTGTATGTCATCGACTGGCACAATGTCCTCGTCGGCCACATGCAGCACAATGCCCGTGATCCCCTGCGCGACCACGTGCATGGCCGCATCTACCGCATCACTTATCCTAGCCGTCCGCTGGTGAAGCCCGTGCCGGTGGAAGGTGCCAGCGTGACCGCCCTGCTCAATAACCTGAAAGAGCCTGAGCTGCGCACCCGCTACCGCACCCGTCGTGAGCTGCGTAACCATCCGACCAGTGAAGTGCTGCCGGCTGTGAAAACCTGGGTGGCTGCTTTGGATAAAAACGATGCCCAGTATGAGCACCATGTGCTGGAGGCTCTGTGGACCACCTGGGGAATGAACGAAGCGGATGAAAGTCTGCTTCGCCAGCTTTTGAATGCCAAAGACTTCCACGCCCGCGCTGCTGCGGTGCGTGTGCTCCGGTACAATCACCACCGCATTGCCGATCACGCCGCGCTGCTGGAAAAAGCAGCCGCAGATGAGCATGGTCGTGTGCGCCTGGAGGCCATCGTGGCCGCCTCGTGGCTGCCAGACATCGCAGCGGCGAAAAAGATCGTCGCCATCGGTGCGGCCAAGCCCCTGGATGTGTGGAGCCAAAACGCCGCCAAAACCGCGACCGACCGCCTCGCTGGCGTGGCGGAAAAAGAAGTGGCCGATCATCCTGAACTGGCTGCCCCTGCGCACCTCAGTGCCGAAGGTAAAGCCCAGTATCTGGCGGGCCAGAAAGTGTACTTCCGCGAAGGCCACTGCGTGACCTGCCACCAGCCCAGCGGTAAAGGACTAGACCCCGCATTCCCCTCCCTGGAGAAAAGCCCCTGGGTGACAGGCGACTCGGATCGCCTCATCAAACTGGCCATGTATGGCCTCATGGGCCCGCTTGAAATCAATGGTAAAAAGTACGATGGCCAGGTGCCGATGACTCCCTTTGCCGGGATGCTGAAGGACGATGAAATGGCTGCCGTGCTCACCTTTGTGCGCAACAGCTTCGGCAATAAAGCCGACCCTATCCAGCCCGCCCAGGTCAAAGCCATCCGCGATGCCAATGTGGGCCGCGTGCAGTTCTACACGACCGAAGAGCTGCTGAAGCAGCATCCGATGAAGTAGGTCTAACATCTTAGACCTGATTAAAACCCCTGGAAGGCACTGCGTCCTTCCAGGGGTTTTTAGTGAGTGGAAGCAAGAGAGTGCGGCTAATTTTTCCATTCGCCCGTTGGGCCATTTAGGCTTATTATTTGGTCATGGCGAAAGCAATCAGCCCCATTGCAGATAGCAGCACGAATATCTCAATCGTGGTGCAGGATGAGCGCAAAGCGCTTCAGGCGGCTTTCAATGATGCGTCGAAATCCAAAAAAACAGCTAAAGCTTTTTTGGTCAGCGCAGGCATTTTGACGAAGAAAGGCAAGCTAGCCAAATCCTATCGCTGATATTGGGCAATGCCGTGGAGCCGCTACATCCTTGGGTATCACGGTTGCGATGCCGAAACCGCGGGCAAAATTGCCGCTGGTAAAGACGAGCTTAGGCCGAGCCAAAACGATTATGATTGGCTAGGCCACGGTTTATATTTTTGGGAAGATGGTTACGAAAGAGCCCTTCGTTGGGCCACGGAACAATCCAAATCAAAGCGTCCACAAAATCGAATCAAAAATCCCGGTGTCCTAGGTGCTGTGATTGACCTGGGCCATTGCCTAGATCTCATCCAAGTTGAATACCTTGATTTGGTTAAAGATGCCCATGATCGAATGCTTCAATTGTTTGCTGAAATCGAAAAAGATCCTCCGATCAATGCAGGCAGAGAGATGAGCCTGAGGAAGCTGGACTGTGCAGTTTTCGAATCTCTGCACCAGTTCAGTGACAATGAGAGTCAGCCTCGTTTTAACACCGTGCGCGCTTTCTTTACCGAAGGAGAGGCACTTTATCCGACAGCAGGTATCCGCAGGCTGGATCACATCCAAATTTGTGTGCGTGATAAGGCCAGCATCACCGGCTACTTTCTTCCGCGTCAATAAGACGCTCCTCGGGGAGAGGGCGTGTAAGCGGCCCAATACCTTGCGGAGCACTGTCTCAAAGATGTCGGCCTGGAACATGAAGCCGAGGGCAGTAGCGGGCATATTCAGCGTGCAGCTCACGTTGCAAATTCACGACACGCAAAGAATAACGCCCATCGCCCCTGCGGCTAGCGCCCATCTTCCAGGCTCCTACTAGGCGGCCTCCCAACTGAATTCTGCAGTCCCCGCCAGAGATTCCAGGACGAGTTTTCCTCCGCCGACGAAAGACGCGCGATGCCCTGCCTGAAGAACGTGGTCCGTCGGGTCGCCTTCCAGAGTCAGCCAGAGGGCACCACGGCTCAGGGTCACCTCAATGACCTCACCGGGGGCGAGGTCGCGGGCGAAGAGCTGCCCCTCGGCCAGCCGCAGACGTCGGCTGGCGAGGCGGTCGGGGACAGATCTCATGACGGTGTAGCCCAGGGGAGCTGGGAAAGTTTTGGCATTCATCCGGTGATCCTCCGGGATGGCAGGGAGATGCCGCTGCGCGTGCCGGTGACGGGCAGCTCCTTGTTCCAGGCGCGCAGCACGGCATCCCGCACGGCGATGATGGTGGGGTCGTTTTCCCGCTCGGTGAGGTAGGCGATGTTCAGAGTCACCACGGCGCGGAAATGCGGCAGGGCGAGTATCCGGCCTTTGAAAGGTGGCACGTTGATCAGATGCTTGGCCGTGAGGGTCATGCCCAGGCCTTCCGCCACCAGATTCAGCACGGTCACGCACTCGTTCACTCGGAAACGGGGAGTGATGTCCAGCCCCTGCTGCTCGCAGATGTTCTGGATAGCGCGGAAGTAACTGCACATCGGCGAGGCAAAGATCCACGGTTTCTTTTGCAGGAGGTTCCAGTCCGGCGAGGCCAACTCCTCCGCCCAGGCCTGCGGGCAGGCGAGGCACAGCTCAATGACATCCAGAGGATGAACGGTAAGCTTGGGAGTCTCATGCTGGCCTTCGAAAAAGCCGATGGCCACCGTGCCCTCCTCCAGCCCCTGGAGGATGACGCCGCTGCTGCCATCCACCAGCTCATACCGCAGGTCTGGGTGGGCCTCCGTGAGGTCTTTCAGCACATCCATCAGGCGCAGAAACTCGGGCCGGTTGTTGATGCCCAGCACCATTTCCCCCGTCACCGTGCCGCGCAGGTGTTCCGCACTATGCTTGAAATCCCGGGCGGCATCCACGATGAGCCGGGCCTGGTCGCGCAGAGCCTCACCTCCCTGGGTGAGCCGCATGCCCTTGGGACTGCGGTCAAAAAGTCGGATGCCCAGCTCGCCCTCCAGCGCCCGCACCTGGGCGGTGACGGCCGGCTGGCTGGTGAACATCTTTTCCGCCGCACGGGTGAGGTTTCCTTCATCGGCGACGGCAAGAAAGGTGCGGAGTTGATAAAGTTCCATGGCGGTAGAAGAGTGGGATGAAAGGGTGTCTGGCAGGGACAGCAGGCAGGCCGGTTGGGACCCGCCACCACTCATCCACGATTCCACGCATCCGGCCAATCGTCATGGCGAATGGCGTTCATCAGAAAATCCGATTCCCGCCTTTTCCGGGCGGCGCATGACCCGCCGAAAAGATTTTCACCATGGAGGGTTACCGCAGTTCCCCCAGGACAGCCGGGAAAGTCCGCTCTCACGGCAGCTCGCCCACGAATGAATGGGACGATTGACCTGTGCGAGCCGCACGGTTACAGCCACTGTGGCCTCGGTCGCCTCATAATGGAACATTTTCTCTACCTCCTCGCTCGCACCTTCCTGGCCTTCATTCAGGCCTTGCCGATCCGCTGGGTGGCGCGCATGGGCCGCTGTGGGGGCGCGCTGGCTTTCTGGCTGGATGCACGCCATCGCCGGGTGGCGTTGAAGAATCTGACGATGTGCTTTGGCCACGAAAAGTCCCCGACGGAAATTCGCGCCATCGCCAAAGAAAATTTCCGCAGGCTCGGCGAAGTCTATGGCTGCGCGATGAAAAGCATGGTCATGAACGATGCCGAATTGCTCAAAGTCTTTTCCGTCAAAGGTGCCGAAGCGGTACGAGCTGTGGACGCGGAGGGGCGGCTGGTGAACCGCGTATTCACTGGCGGCCACTTCGGCAATTTCGAGCTGGCCAACCGAATGTCCGCGTTGATTCCCGGGTATCAGGCAGTGGCCACGTATCGCGGTATCCGCCCGCCGAAGCTGGATCAGCTTGTTTACCGGATGCGCACCGTCTCGGGTAACATTCTGGTGGATCGCCGCACCGGTGCAGATGATCTGAAGCGCGCGATGGCGGAGGGGGGCAAGCTACTCATTTTGGCCAGTGATCAGGCGGATCGCAGCGGCGGTATTGAGCTGCCGTTCCTCGGTTACTACGCGTGGACCACACGCGCGCCCGTCATCCTCGCGATGCGCTACAAGTGCGTCATCTTTGTGCCGATCTGTTACCGCGTCGGCCTGGGCCAGTGGGTTTTGGAAGTTGGCGAGCCCCTTCGCATGGAGGAAAACGGCAAGCGGCGAGGCGTCGAAGATCTGATGCGCGACATCAACGCCGCGTTGGAAGCGGGCGTGCGCCGCGATCCTGCCAACTGGTTCTGGGTGCATGACCGCTGGAAAACCAAAAACCGCCAACCACCACGCGCGGTGGAGGAATCAACGGCGGTGTGAAGAACATCCTCCGGACATTCGGTTACCCCAGCTCCGGGTCATTCAGAGCCACCATCTTCTGCTGTTTCACATCCCAGACCTTCAGACGCAGACAGCGGTAGATCTCGAGGGGGTTCAGCGTCGTGACTTTTGGATTCCGCAGTTCGGGGATGGCCTGGAGCACCTCAGGGAGACGGTAAAAGGGAATGCGCGCATTCAGATGATGAATGTGGTGATAGCCGATGTTTGCCGAGAACCACGCCATCACCGGCCCCATCTTCAGGTAGCTGCTGGACTCCAGCGCCGCGCGGTCATAAGTCCAGCCAGACTTGTCGTAGAAGGCCACGTCCGGGAAATTATGCTGTGCATAAAAGAAGTATGAGCCGATGGCGCTGGCGATGAAGTGCGGGAGGATCTGCGTGAGCAACCAAGCCTGCCAGCCCGCAAAACGGATCAGGAAGCCAGCGATGCACGCATGGACCAAAAGGGAGATAAAACAATCCCAGTGCTCCCGCGGCTTCATGGCAAAAGGGCGGAGGCACATGCCGTGCAGGAAAACCGTGAGGTAGCCAAACAGGATCGTCAGCGGATGCCGCATGAAAAGATAGAGCCAGCGCGCAGGCTTGCGGGCCTTCTCAAAGTGCTCCCGCGTCATGATGGGAAAGGAGCCGATGTGGGAGCCTTTGATCTTCGAATTGTGATTGTGGTGATGATTGTGCGAGGCACGCCAGATGCTGCTCGGGCTCAGCGACAGGATGCCAAAAACCCACATGAACCCCTCCGCCGCCTTCGACTTCGGCAGGATGGCATGGTGCTGCTGATCATGATAGATGACGAACATGCGCAGCAGCAGCAGCCCAGACAAAACACTGGCACCCAGCTTCAACAGCGGATGCGGCGCGAGCAGGGTGCCGGCTACAGCAGCGGCCAGCAGCACCGTCGTGGAAAGAATATACCACCAGCTCCTGGCAGTGCTGTCCACGGCATAGGGTTTCGTGGCCAGAATAAGTTCAGGACCAGACCTGCTCACCGAGCCACGAATGAAGGAATCAGCCGCAGCTTGACCAATACTCATGGGCTGCCAATCATCCTCATTATCAGTCGCTTGGCAACCCTGATTCCTCGAAACAAAATGCCTCGCGCGTGGATTTTTATGCATCCGAAAACTGGGAAGCATGCAAATCATCTCAGCGAAGTGAGACCCTCCTCTTTCTTTGAGTATGCCAGCTCCTCATGGGCATCTAACAGCGCTTGATCGCAGCGCTGTTAGATGCACGTAGTCCCTGCACAGAGATCCATTGGCTATTGCTCCCATCATCGGCTCTGGGGCTTGAACACATCATCCAAGACGTAGGGCGTGTCCATGCCTTCGCTCTGGTGATACCAGGTGTCTCCCCCCATCAGCTCCTTGACACGCCATCTTGGCGTGGCGGCAGAGAGCGCAGTTCCATGATACTGGGAACGATAGGGACCCAAGTAAGACCAGCACGGAAATTCAGGTCCCTTCACGGACTCCATGTACCAGCGCACGATTTCGTTGTGGCTCTTGGTGGCGCTCTTCAGCACGTTCAGATCCCCCAGGTAGTCCGGGATGAAACGCGCATACGCGCCCATGTCATGAATGTCTCCGACAAAGGCGGCAGTCGCACCTAACAAGGTTTGCAGATTTGTGCTCTGGTAGCATTCCAGCGCGACTTTGTTAGAGTCCACCAGATCCCGGATCCATTGAGTCTGCAGGCCGGGCACATTCATGTTGTTCACGCCCACCTGCGCCAGTTCCAGCAGAGCGACGCGGGTGGGCACCGGGACGTTCCACTGGGGATAGTCGAGCAGAAGTTTGCAGGTTCTACCTGTCACCTGCGTGCCCAGGGAGTGGCCGATCATGCGGAACTCACGGTTCACGGTGGAGTAGCCGGCCATGCAGCGTCTGAGGTCATCCAGGAACAGGTCCACCACGGTCTTGCCTTCGATCAGGCTCCCTGTGTCATCCGGTTCATAAACGCGGCTGCTTTCCCCCTTCTTCGCACTGAGGGCGTGGATCATCGAATGGCTGTCAGGCAACCCTTCCTCCGTGGCGATGTAGTAGATGTTGGCCTGGGAGAAAATGGTTCCGTGCGGCGTGCCGTCCAGATCGCCAAACTGGTTCCAGTGAAAGATGCCCACGTTGTACCCCTTGTCCTTCCATATCTTGCAGCAGTCATGCATGACACTGTCTTTCTGGGCATCCTGGCGGTACCAGCTTTCACGGCGGCGCAGCTTGGCCTCGCCCGGCTGCCAGCCGTGTACATAGATCACGGTGGGCTTGGAGCGGTCAAAGTACTCGTCGTCCTGATTGTCGCGGCAGCGCAGCCCGTCATCCACGGTTTTGAACCAATAGAGACCGTAGTCCAGATCGGTAAAGGTGTTGGGCAGGTTCCAGGCATGGCCGATGGTGAACTCCCGCACGCCGGCACCTTCCGTCAGTTCGCTGCCGTTTTGGGAAACCACGATGCGGTAGGTGCCCTCACCGGCATAAGGGTTCTTGGCGTCAATGGTCCAAAACGGCCGGGGAAACTCCTGGGTGCCCGAGACCTTCGTGGTCACGGAGGTCCACACAGACTGGTTCCGGGTCAGGAAGCTGGAGGTTCCGTCCGCGTCCTTGACGCGATAGATATGGAAAGTCTTTTGCCCGGCTGGCAGACTGCTGAAATCAAACTGTAGCTTGGTGGCTGTCGGGTAGGCTAGGTAATCATAGTTGTATTTGCCCTTCGGAACCGAAGGCCCGGCAAACCGGCTGGAAACCGCGACGTTGATGTTCGCAGGTGGTGGCGGTGGCTGGGGCGTGACAATCGTGTAAGGGCCAAAGATGCTGCTGATGACCTCCTGCCCGTCGTAGTCCGAGGCAACCACGCGGTAGTAATAGTTGCCATCGTCCAGGCTGGCATCCGTCAGGCTGAAGTCCGCCGGATTTCCAGCGCCGGCGCGGACCATCTCGCCCACTTTGCTAAGGAGGTTGCCGCCCGCATCCGAGCGATGCAGCGTGGCACGGTGCACCTGCTTGTCATCGCCGATCTTCAGCTTGATTTTCACGGAGCCACGGGTCTTGAGCGTGGACTGGGTGAAGGTCGGGGAGAAGGCGGTGAATGCTGGCGCCTGGGTGCCTCCGCCCTGGCCGATGTTCACCATCACGGCGGGTGAATAGGCGGTGGCAGAAGGGTCGTACCCGTCCACCACAGCAGCGCGGATGTAGAGCACGCCCGTCCCGCTGAACGCAAGGTTGGTCGTGTAGGTCACCGTGTCGCCCACCTGGGTGAGGTCGCTGTTTTTGATCGCTTTGAAGGGGCCGGAGGCGCTGGCTCCTGTCTCCAGATACACCCGCTGCACGCCGTTGAAGTCAAAGAGCGTCAGCGCCACAGCGCTGGTGCCCACCTTCACCAGGGAGCCGTTGGTGGGGGAAACAAAACCGCCAAAGTAGGTGGCCATCTGCGGCAGTGGCGGAGGCAGCACTTCAAAGGAATACACCTCAGTGGTCTGCTCATAGTATCCGGGCGCCCGGGCGATGGCGCGGAAGTCACGCACACCTGCGGGCAGGGTGGTGTTTTTCAGGGTCCAGTTGTTGCCAGCCTGGCTCAGGGCACCTGTGGGCAGGTCGGTCCACTTGCTCTCATCTTCGTTTTGATATTTCGTCTGAAAGCGGACCTGGATGCCCTTCACGGCTGGGACGGTGGCATACAGCGTGGTCGGTTTGCCTTCCTTGGCCGGGTCCACAAAGTCCATGTGCCAGCGGGTGAAGGGCGCGATGGAGAGGGCGGACGCGGTGACCGGGATGGAGCCGAAAGGTGCCGACATGCTGTCCACCCAGCCTGGGGCGGCCGAGATGGCCCGGAAATAACGGTTTCCGTCGGGCACGTTGACGGTTTCCACCGTCCAGACCGCGCCTTTGCGGACTGCCGGGCTGTAGATGGGCAGGTCCGTCCAGGAGCCTTCAACGTACGGGGTCAGGGTGGACTGGAAACGCACGCTCAGGTTTTCAGCTGTGCCTGCCTGGTTGGCGATGAAGGTCCATGTCTGGCCGGACTTCGGCGGTGACTTGGTGGAGATCTTCGTCAGCGTCGTAGGTGGCAGCAGGTTGTTGAAGGTAGTAGAGAATTTGTAGCCCGTGTCGGGAGACCAGCTCATCGCGCGGAAAACACGGGGCCCTGCAAGCACCACGGCGGTCCTGGTAAACTGGGGCGGATTGGTGTCCGACACAGCCGTCATGAGCCCGTTCTGTGTCCCCAGCGCCAGCCAGTCGCTGCCGTTGGTACTCGACTGAAGCGTCACCACCGCCCCTGACGGCACACTGTCCGGCTTGTACGTGAAAGTCCACGGCTGGCCAGGGCTGGTCGGCATTACAAAGAAATTCACCGCCCACACCTTCACTGACGGCATGGTGCCGGTGACCAGCGCCTTTGTGCCTTGTTTCAGCGCAATTTTGGGAGCCAGATTGGCCCCCACCTTCGCGGTCGTTGCCAGCCTGACCGTGAAATTTTTAATGCCCGAAGATCCCGCAGGGATGTCCGTCGTCCATCGGATGACTCGCGCTGCGCCAGCTCCGGATACCGTGCTCCCCGCATCGCTGCCTTCCAGCGTGAAATCCGCCGGCAGGGCACTCTCCACCGTGACCCCGCTCAGTGCCGCCTCAGTGTTGTTCACGTAGGTCAGGGAGTATCTGATCTGGCCGCCCGGGTATTCAAAGTAGCTCAGCGTTCCGTTCGCCCCTGCCGTGCCGCCTTCGTCTGCGTCGGTGGAGACCCCGCCTGCCAGATCCATGGGCTTGGACAGCTCCGTGTAGGTGTTAAAGACCCACTGCAAAGGAGGCGTGCCTCCGTTGGCCAGCAGAATGTCACGCTTGCTGTTGCCGCTGAAACGGCCCGTTCCCAGCCGATGCGGGTTGGTGGAGCCCGTGGCCAGTCCTGTCTGGTTGAACTCCAGCACTCCCATGAAATTTTGCGCATCCAGCTTCGGGATCAATCGGATCGCGCGCACCCCCGCAGGCATCTGGGTCACCGTGTCTTCAAATTTGCTGGTCATGAGGATCTCCGGAAAACGGTCCCCGGTCAGGTCCTGCAGAATTACATGCGACGTAAAGGTTGTGGCGGATGCCCCCACCGGCCCTCTTCCCACGCGTTGCATGTTGTGCGCCCAGAGCGGCACCGCGCCCCGCCCTTGAAAAAGCTGCCAGAGCTGGTGGTCCCGCGTGTCGTTCGGGTCCTGTCCGTTCGTGCTGCCAAAGAAGTGCATGGTGACCACCGCATCCGCACGACCGTCTCCCGTCACATCGCCCACCGCCAGCGACTCCACTGGCAGGGTACCCAAGGCAAACCCTGTGTCGGTCCTCTTCGGCCGTTGGCTTTCTTCCCCATCTGCATCCCCCACCAGCGATCCTATGCCGCTGTTCTGAATCAGCACCAGTTCCCGGTTGGTCCCATCCGCCATGATCACATCCGCCCAGCCGTCGCCCGTTGCATCTCCGATCCCCATCGGTCCCGCGACCGTCGTGGCGGACAGTTTGGCATGATTGGATGCACCCAGGTTAAACATGGAGTTGTTCAAAATCACGCCCAGCCTCAGTTCCGTCCCTCCCACTCCGTTATCCCCTGTGCCTGCCACCACGATCTCCGGTTTGCCTTCATTCGTGAGATCACCCACCGCGCATTGCAGGACCGTGCTGATGCCCGTGGTCGCCATGCCTGCGGGGGTGGTTTCCTGGAAGGTCAGATGCCCGCCCACCACACCTCCGTTTAAATAGACTTTCAGCGCATCTCCTGCCACCACGACCAAGTCCGGCTGGCCATCGGCGTTCAGATCTGCCACGGCAGAGTCACGGATGTTGCTCGTGCCCAGTGAAAAGCTGTCCACCGTAAAGATGCCACCCACTCCCTGCCGCCTCACCGACACCAAGCCCGTGATGCGGTCAATCTGAAGGATATCATCTCCGAACCCTTCGTCATCAAACCGGTCGCCAAACAGCCCCGCGCAGTCCATCCCGGCCCCTGTGAAAGGAATGATGCCGCCCAGCTTCGGTTCCAAATTCGGGGCCGTGCTGAAGGGAAAGGGGGAGGCAAAAGTCCTCCTTTGCAGCGGCGAGACATTGCCCGCTGCGTCAATCGCCCGGATCTCAAAAATCACGGATGTGCATTTGAAAGCCACATCGAATGCCTGCCCTCGCTGCCAAGGATACGTGTTCCACGGTGTGCTGTCTGGCAAGGGAGCGGTGCTGTTCAGCTTGCTGCGAAACTGGATGCCCGCCAGCGGCGTGAATCCTACGTCGTCCAAAGGATCCAGCAGCATCTTGAAGTGCACCGTCGCCCCCTCTTTTTCCACCCACGCATGGGAGATGTTCAACGACGGAGGAGTGCTGTCAGCAGCCCAAGCCACCGGAGTGATCAGTGCGCCAAGCGCAGCCCATGCCAAAAGAGTCAGCTTCTTCATTGAGAGTGAGGGTACTACCTTGAGCAAATTTATAGCCTAACTGCTCATTTACCCAAAGTTATTTCATCATTCAAATAAAGTCATTTCTCATATTTGATAAGTCAATTCACCTGATTTGCGCATCCGCAAAGCTGACAATTTATTTCCTGAATGGAGGGGCAGGAATGAGCATGCGCAGTAAACAAAGGGCTGCGAACTACCCTGAAGGCATACCAGGGCCCGACTTTAAGAGCGTTATGCCTTCTGCACCCTGGATCGCCGCCATCGTGGGTCATTACAGGAGGAGGTGAGCTACCCTCCGAGAGCCGAGTGCAGACCCAGCTTTTTGCTTTTCAAATCCTACTTTTTGTCTTTCCCTGGAACCGCATGAATCCTGAGCCGCCGCCCTTTGGCGATCCTACCAACATTCGCCGTGAGAACAATGCGGCCATCAGCAAGGGCGTGGCGGTGGGCTGCGGAGGTTGCCTGATGGTGGTGGCAGCCCTGGTGTTTTTCATTGTGGCGGTTTTGGGCTTGGTGATGCTGTTTCTACGCGGATCTGAACCCTGCGTGGAGACGATGCGGCGCGCCCAGAAGTCCCCTGCCCTGCAGCAGGCGCTGGGGGAGCCGATGAAGATGGGCTGGATTCTCACCGGCGGTGTGAGCACCATGAATGACTCCGGCAGTGCCGATGTCTCCATCCCTATTTCCGGGCCCAAAGGCAGCATACGTATCCACACCCGTGCGCAGCGGGAGGCAGGAGTCTGGAACTACAAGGAAATGAGCGCTCCCTTGCCTACGGGCGAGGTGGTAGACTTGCTGAAAACCCTGCCCGAACAAGCTGCGCCTGCCCCCTGAGCAAAAGCTTTAGCCTAGGATGCGGTGTCCCTCAGGTTGACTCAGCGGAGACACAATCGTATGGGAAAAGGTGATGCTTGGCAAGATCCTCCCCCCGCTTCTCGCTATCCTGTCTTTCGGTGCCCTTCAGGCCCCGGCAGCCAGCCTGCTCGTGTACTACGATGGCACGGCTTCGGGCAATGATCTGGTGGACCTGAGCGGCAATGGACGCAATGCGATCTATGATGCCAACGGATCTGCCACCACGCCGGTGATCCTGACGACGACTCCGGCCAACGGCAGCAGTGGAGCCTATGCATCCCTGACGGCGAACGGCAGCAACCAGAGCGGACGTTACTCGGTGACGCCAGCAGGGGGCTTCAGCTACAATTTCAATAACCAGAGCTGGTCGGCCGCGATGTTTTACAACCGCCAGTCGGTCGCGACCAACGACACTCTTTTCCATATCGGTGCGGGCGATGGTTTCGGTGGCGAAAATGAGCTTTACGCATGGGCCACGGCGAACAACACCAACCTGTCATTTCAGCACTATCCGCTCCCCGATGTGGACCTAACGGCTGCCGGCAAGATGAACCTGAATGCCTGGCATCATCTGGCAGTGACCTTCAGCGCCTCCGGCCTGAATGATGGCATGGGGACGCTGAGCCTGTATGCGGATGGCGTGCTCATCGGCACGGACAGCACCTTCACCCTGGGGACGAATAACACTTTCTTTTTTGGCGGCCAAGGCAGCGCCACTCCAGACCGCAATTTCATCGGCTTTTTGGACGAGATGGCCCTGTTTGACGGGGCCCTCACGTCCGGGGAAATCGCAGGCTTGGCCAATGGCAGCCAGACACCCATCACTCTGGTGCCTGAGCCCAGCCGCGCGCTGCTGCTGGGCTTGGGTCTGTTTGGCCTGGTGATGAGACGGCGGCGGAAATAGCCTGCCGGGTCCTATTGGGCATTTTGCCCGGATCAACCGCAGCCTCTCAAGAAGAATGACTCTGGCTCGGGTCCTGCTGAATTTTTCACAGGCGCAGTGCTCGCTCTGTGCTAGACATCTCCCCCGCCGTCCCTGGCGGACTTCATTTACCCTCCTGAATCATGCCCAAAAAGACCATCCGTGACATCGAACTGAGCAACAAACGCGTCCTCGTCCGTGTGGACTTCAACGTGCCTCTCGACGAAAAAGACGGCGCGATGGTCATCACCGATGCGACCCGCATCCAGGAAACGCTGCCGACGCTGAAGTACCTCATCGAAAAAGGTGCGAAGGTGATCCTTTGCAGCCACCTGGGCCGCCCGAAAGGCCAGCGTGATCCGAAGCAGTCCCTCGCCCCAGTGGCCCCAGCCCTGAGCGAACTGCTGGGCACGAAAGTTGAGTTTTCCGACGAAACCATCGGCGAGACCGCCAAGGCCAAAGCCCTGGCGCTGCCAGCCGGCGGCGTGCTGCTGCTAGAAAATACCCGCTTCCACGCTGGTGAAGAAAAGAACGATGCCGAGCTGGCCAAGGGCCTGGCGGATCTGGCCGAAATCTTCGTCAACGACGCCTTCGGTTCTGCCCACCGCGCCCATAGCTCCACCGCTGGCGTGGCCGATTACCTCCCCGCCGTTTCCGGTCTGCTCATGGAAAAAGAGCTGACCTACCTGCATGACGAACTGGAAAACCCGGAGCGTCCCTTCGTGGTCATCCTCGGTGGGGCCAAAGTCAGCGACAAAATCGGCGTGATCAATCGCCTGCTGGAAAAGGCCGATACCATCATCATCGGCGGCGGCATGGCCTACACCTTCCGCAAGCTCGTCCAGGGCATCACCATCGGCAAAAGCCTTTACAAAGCCGAGTGGGAGCCAATCGCCCAGGCCGCCATTGACAAGGCCAAGGAGCGTGGCGTGAAGCTGCTGATCCCGGTGGACGCCATGATTACCGACGCTTTCGACTTCGACGCCAAGAAACTGGGCACCACGAAGTACACCGGCGTGAACGAAAACATCCCGGACGGCTGGGAAGGCGTGGACATCGGCCCTGAGTCCGTGAAGCTTTTCTCTGAAGAAATCGCCAAGGCGAAGACCGTCATCTGGAACGGCCCCATGGGCGTGTTCGAAATCAAGGAGTCCTCCAAGGGCAGCTTCGACGTGGCAGCCGCCATCGCGGAAAACACCAGCGCCAAGACCATCATCGGCGGTGGCGACAGCGTGAAGGCCGTGAAGAAGGCCAAGCTGGCTGACAAGATGACCTTCATCTCCACCGGCGGCGGTGCCTCCCTGGAGCTCCTCGAAGGCAAAATCCTCCCCGGCGTGGCCTGCCTCCAGGAAAAGTAAGCCTTGCCCGTGGCTGAGCGGTTGTTTCTTCATGAAACCATGGCTCAGCCATCGCTCAACCCCCGCAAACTCCCCCTCTCAACATCCCTATGATTTACTTCCGCAAGCCCATCATCGCTGCCAACTGGAAGATGCACATGACGCCCCAGGAAACGGACGATTTCCTCCGTTCCTTCTCCCGTCTGGTGCCTGAAAAGTGCCCCGTGCAGATCGTCGTCGCCCCTCCCTTCGTCAGCTTGACCAAGGCCCAGGAAGTGCTCATGAACGCCCGCGAAGAGGTCGTGGAACTGGCTGCCCAGAACATGAGCCAGCACGCCGGCGGTGCCTACACCGGTGAGATCAATGCCCGCATGGTCAAGGAATGTGGCTGCCGACACGTCATCCTCGGCCACAGCGAGCGCCGCAGCATCTTTGGTGAGACCAACGCCACCATCAATGCCAAGGTCCTCGCCGCCCTGGAAGCCCGCCTGCACCCCATCCTTTGCATCGGTGAAACCCTGGAAGAACGCGACGGCGGCCTCATCGAGAAAGTGCTCGAAAGCCAGCTCCGCGAATCCCTGGCCGAAGTCGGTGCCCGCCGCGTGCTGGACTGCGTCATCGCTTATGAGCCCGTCTGGGCCATCGGCACCGGACGCACCGCCAGCCCTCAGCAGGCCCAGGATGCTCATGCCTTCACCCGCAGCGTCCTCACCGACATGTTCGGCGAAGACACCGCCCAGAAACTGCGCATCCAATACGGTGGCAGCGTGAAGCCCAACAACATGGCCGAGCTGATCAGCCAGAAAGACGTGGACGGTGCCCTCGTCGGCGGCGCTAGCCTGGAAAGCGGTAGCTTCTGGGAAATCTGCCGGGCAGCGATTGACTGGGCCAACGCTCAGTAAGTCACCAACTTATCCTTCTAAGGCGGCATCGTGCTTCACGATGCCGCCTTTTTCATTTGCCCGAAGGACTGGCAGGCGGTTACACGTAGAGACGATCATGAAGTTCGTCCTCGCTCCCTTGCTTTCCCTTGTCCTCGCTCTTGGTGCTGCCGCGCAGGCTCCCCTGGCGGAGATTGTTTCCGTACAAAAGGTCTGGGACAAGGCCCCGCATCAGGCCTTCACGGACCTCATCCGCTTTAAGAACCTGTTCTTCTGCTGCTTCCGCGAGGGGGATGGCCATGTCGGGGGCGATGGCGTCATCCGCATCATCATCTCCGCCACCGGGGAAAATTGGGTGGACTACGCCACCATTGCCGAAAAAGGCGTGGACCTGCGCGATCCGAAGCTGGAGATCACCCCGGATGGCAAGCGACTGTACCTGCTCTGTGGCGGCTCCATCTATGAGGGCAGTGAGCTCAAAGGCCGCCGCCCGCGCTACTCCACCTCCATTGATGGCAAGGTGTGGACGCCTCCGCAAAAGCTGCTGGCCGAGGGCGACTGGCTGTGGCGCAGCACCGTGAATCCCACCGACAAGAAATTCTACGGCGTGGCCTACAACTGCTACCCGACCACCGGCGGCCCCAAGTTTGAGCCTGAGTGGTCGCTGAAATCCTACACCAGCACTGACGGCAGCGTGTGGCAGCTTTCCTCCATCATGCAGGTGCCAGGCCAGCCGAATGAAGCGACGATGCGCTTTCTCAAAGACGGCAGCGCTGTGACCCTGGTGCGCCGTGAATCCGGCGACCGCAAAGGTGCCATCGGCGTGGCCAAAGCCCCGTATCGTGAATGGACCTGGACCCAGCTTCCCGTGCCGCTGGGCGGCCCGAATTTCATTGAGCTGCCCGATGGCAGCCTCGTCGCCGGCTCACGCGGTTTTGGCAAAACTCCCGGCCCGCACATGGTGCTCTACACCATGACGCCCACCAGCCTCGCCCCATTGCTGGAGCTACCCAGCGGCGGCGACTGCAGCTACCCCGGCCTGTGCTGGCATGAGGGCCACCTCTACGTGAGCTACTACTCCAGCCACGAAGGCAAAACGAGCATCTACGTGGCCAAGGTGAAACTGCCAGGAGTGAAAGCCCCGTGATGTCCGCCGCCCCCCGCCTCATCGCCATCGTCGCCATGGCCAGCAACCGCGTCATCGGTCGCGCCGGCACCCTGCCCTGGCATTTCCCGGAAGATCTGAAATTCTTCAAACGGACCACCCTGGGCCATCCCATCCTCATGGGCCGCACCACCTATGAATCCATCGGCCGCCCGCTGCCTGGCCGTCAAAACATCGTGCTCAGCCGCACGATGCAGCCCCGCGAAGGCCTCACCGTGATCCGCGATGTGGCCGAGCTGCTCAGCGTCTGCCCCGAGGCTGAAACCCTCTTTGTCATCGGCGGAGCCCAAGTCTATGCCGAACTCCTGCCCCAGTGCGACGGCCTCTACCTGACCCTCGTCAAAGAAGCCCACGAAGGCGACACCTTCCTCCCTGCCTTTGAGCACTTGTTTGACCTCAAAGAAGTCCTCGAAGAAACCGACGCGCTCGAGTTTCGGTACTATGAGGCGAAGCGGTAGGACCGCTTCCCAAAAAGTACTCCAGAGCTTTAGCTCGGAAGGTGTCCCAGCAGCGGATCAGGTGAGCTAAAGCTCTGGAGTACTTTGCAGGCAAAAATTCACGTCGCTGGCTAACACGAACCCGGATTGGATCTCGACAAACCATCGTCCGCAGTGGTGGAATGAGGTCCCTTTGATTAGCTTTCGCTTCACAGACGAATTCATAATTCATCCCATCCATTCTCCAAGCCCACTCTCAGCTCCTCTGCACCAACGGCTACGCGGTTTTTGTCGGATCGGCTGGCTGGCGACTCGTCCTCGGAAGGATTTTCGTGCTCAGTCATGTAACATTCGCTGGCAATCTCTCAGGACAGGAAGACGCCATGAACACAGCCTCACCTTCCTGCCCTGCCTGCGCTCTTGAACTGCCTGACAATGCCTCCCAAGGCCTGTGCCCGCGCTGCCTTATGGCCGGAGCACTGGACACCGCCCCGCCAGCGAGCGGGGGCGGGTCTTTGAAGGATTGAAGCCTTGGCTCGCCGAGAATGCGGATCATGACGACCAGCTCCTAACCGCAGGCCAGCTTGGCCTCAGTGAGACGGCCATCCGCGTGCAGGCGCACCGCCTGCACAAACGGTACCCCGAGCGCGTGGAGGCGGAAGTGGGCCAGACACTGACGACAGGCGCTTCATTGGCGGAAGAGATGCAGCATCTGTTCGCCGCCCTAGCCAGCCAATGATGCGCTGCCTCTTTCCCTAACAAACAAAAACACCCCAGCAGATTTTGCTGAGGTGTTTGAGAGAATTGAATGGCCTCTTAGCGGGCCAGGAAGCGGATTAAGCTTCGTTGCTGTTGTAAGCCTGCTCCTTGACAGTCATGGCCTGCTTGCCCTTACGACCGCGGAGGTAGTGAAGGCGGGCGCGACGGACTTTGCCGGACTTGACCACTTCGATCTTGGCGACCTTGGGGCTGTGGACGGGGAACACACGCTCCACACCTTCGCCGTAGGAGATCTTGCGCACGGTGAACGCTTCGTTCAGACCGGAGCCCTTGTGGGAGATGATGATGCCCGCGAAGATCTGAATACGCTCCTTGTCACCTTCGATGACTCGGGTGTGGATTTTCACACTGTCACCCACCTTGAAGGAAGCGACTTCCTTCTTGAGTTGTTCAGAGTCAATTTTGTCGATGATGTTGCTCATAATGTGCGGGGCGAATTTGATCTCTCCAACCAGTTCCCATGACAGGCGAACGGGGCGAGGGGCGGGCATATTGGATGCTTTTGGTTTTTTCGCAACCAGTTTTTCCATCTTGCTTGCCCGCGCGCCTCTCCAGGGCCATAACCAGCCCGATGACCGCCGATTATCTCCTGATTGATGTGGGCAATGGCCGCACCAAGCTGGGCCTGGCTACCCGGGATGCCATTTTGGACCGGCGAGACCTCCCCACAAGGGAGGTGACGCCAGATCTGGCACGCCAGGCTGCCGCAGGGTGGGACTTTATGCAGGTGATCCTGTGCAGTGTGGTCCCAGCGGCTATCCCGGCCTTTCAGGCGGCCTTCCCCGGCCTGCTGGTGCTGCGGCATGACACCCCCATGGGCATCGGCATCCGCTACCCCAAGCCGGAAAGCATCGGCCCAGACCGCCTGGCCAATACGGTGGCCCTGGCCCACCTGCATGGGGCTCCAGGGGTAGTGATTGATTTTGGCACGGCGGTGACCTTCGACATCCTTTCAGAAGACCGCCACTACTTGGGTGGCGTTATCGCACCGGGGCTGCGCCTGATGACGGACTACCTGCACGAGCGCACCGCCCTGCTGCCCCAGGTGGAACTGCAAGAGCCGGAGACCGCCATTGGCCAATCCACCGTCGGCGCCATCCAGGCCGGGGCCGCCATCGGCTACCGGGGCATGATCAAGGGCATCCTGGAAGCCGTGCGAAAGGAGCTGCCTGTGGGCCCCCTGCACATCGTCGCCACCGGGGGCGATGCGGAATGGATCACCGCCGGAATGGAATGCGACATCGCCGTGGACCCGGATTTGACCTTGCATGGGCTGCGTTTGGTGGGCAATCTCCGCGCCCTCACCCATGTCTGAAAGTTCTATCACCTCGGTTGGCATTGATTTCGGCGGCACCTCGGTCAAACTCGGCGTCTGCCGGGGCGGCGAATTGCTGGCCACGGATGCCCCCATCCCCACCGCCAATTTTGCCGGCCCTGCCGCACTCATCGGTGAGATGGCCAGCCGTGTGGCCAAGCTGCGCGAGACCTACCCCGACATCGCCGCTATTGGCGTGGGTGTGCCTGGGCTGGTGGACTTTGACCACGGGTTTGTCCATATCCTGACCAATGTTCCTGGCTGGAAGCATGTACCGCTGAAAGCTATCCTGGGTGAAAAGACGGGCCTGCCGGTGGTGGTGGAAAATGATGCGAATGCGATGGCCTACGCGGAGTTCCGCTATGGCGCAGCCCGAGGGCTGAAGAATGTGGTGGCCCTGACCATGGGCACCGGCATCGGCGGTGGCCTCATTTTGAATGGCCAGCTTTACCGTGGCAGCGGCTGCGCGGCCGGGGAGATCGGCCAGATGAGCATCGAATGCGATGGCCGCTCAGGCCATTACGGCAACCTGGGCGCTTTGGAAAAATACACGGGCAATAAGGAGATCGCCGAGCACGCCGTGCAGCGCTATGCCGAAGCCCACGTGAAGAAGACCGTGGAAGAGTGCACGCCAAAAAACATCGCCGATGCCGCCAAGGCGGGTGATGACATCGCCCGCCAGATCTGGGATGAAATCGCGGACTGGCTGGGCACTTCCCTCTCCAGCATCGCTTGGCTGCTGAACCCAGATGCCTTCGTGATCGGTGGTGGTGTAGCGCAGGCGGGCGATCTGATCTTTGATCCGCTGAAGCGCAAGGTGCAGTCCATGCTCAGCACCGTCGTCTGGGAGCGGCTGCAGATCCTGCCAGCCCGCTTCAGCAATGAATCCGGCATCATCGGGAATGCGGCCCTGGCAGCAGATTCCATCGCCTGATCATTGGTTAGGCTGACCTCGGCTGTAGTGACCGTCAGCCCCTGCCCATGGCCAGTTCCAGCTTGAGGCGTTCAGCCTCGAACTCTTCCTCCGCCATCTTGCGCGGCACGGTCATTGTAGGCTCGAAAATGACGCGGACTTTGGAAAAAGGCAGCGGCAGAAGAAACTGGTCCCAGGTTTTGAACCGGATGGCATGGCTGTACTCCACACGCACGGGCACAATGGTGCCGCCGGTGAGCTGGCCCAGCTTGATGATGCCGGGCTGCAATTGATAGACAGGCCCGCGCGGGCCATCTGGAGTGATGCCGATGTCGCGCCCTTCCTTCACCTTTTCGGCCATCATGATCAGCGCAGCCAAGCCCTTTTGTGGTTTGGAACTGGAGCCACGGGCGGCCTCAAAACCGAAGGCGGCGCAGGCATCGGCAATGATCTGGCCATCGCCGCTGGGGCTGCTCAAGATAGCACCAGGAATGTGGGCAAACCAGAGTTCGTGCACATAAGGGATGACAAACATTCGGTTATGCCAAAAGGCCCAGATCCATCCTGTGCGTGAGGTATTGAAGGCGCCGGCCCGGTCCTCCACCTCAAAGCGCAGGGTCGCCCCAATGCCGCGCATGAGCAGCGCGACCACTTTGCCGATGTTCTTGATCCTGATTTTTGCCATGAAAGGCCATCCATAGAGGGGGCCACGCCAGCGTGCAAGCAGGTCACTTCAACATCGCTTCCAGGCCCAAGCGCCAAGCTGCCCAGTCGTGACCTCCTGCCACCTCATGGTAGTTTTCACGCGTCAGAAAGCTCCGGGCAAAGAGTTCATTCGACACTCGATGACGATCCCGTAACCCACAGGCCAAAGCTACGGGGATCTCAGGCCCAGAGGCGGTTAGCCAAGTCTCCTTCAGTCGAGCCCAGAGCAATCTCATAGACGAGTCTTTATCCACGGCTTCAACATTCCCAGCTCTCCAGAATGCTAGCCCCCCGGCCTTCGAAATCTCCTCCATCAGGGCTGGGTCCCCCAGATACGGAGCCAAGAGAAGCACCTCTTGAACTGCATGGGGATACTTAAGTACAGCGATCAAAGCGCCCAGTCCCCCCATTGACACTCCCACCATCGTTACCTGCATTCCTTCCTTGTAAGCAGGGGATAAAATCTCCTCCCACAGGCATATCTCCACCGCGCGATTCATATAATATCCCAGATGCAAATCTGGCACCACGATCCGTGCTTCCGGCCGCTTTTTTTGAATCTGTGCGACCAACCCCTCGCGATCAAATTCCATCGGCGAACTGTATCGTCCGGGCAGCATCACCACCCACTCTTTGGCCGCTCCAGTCACCGGTTCAAACACAAGTTTCTTCACAGGCCGTGAAGCCCTAGGCGGCAAGAGACGGCAAGAACTGAAAGGCAGACAACACAATAACCGAGCAAAATGAGAACGCGTCATGGGACAACTTCCATGAAGTACGCACCCCATGCGCTTTGGAGAACCATTGATTAGGCCAAAATGAAATCCGACTTGTCATTCTCTGGCGTTTCTGGTGAAATCATTTTCGGAATTAACCTTCCCCCCCCCCTCCTATGAAAGCACTACTGCATCGTGTCGGAGTTCGTTTGGCGGTCGTCACTATGATGGCTGCATGTTCTGGGGCCGCCTTTGCGGCTGATGACGTGAACCAGATCTTCCAGATGGGCCGGGCGGCCTACTACAAGGGAGACGTCGAGACCGCCTACCAACTGCTGGTGCAGGTAGAACAGCGAAATCCGAAACACTTCGAAACCAAGGCATTGCTCGCTCAGATCCGTGCCCAAAAGAAGCCGGGAACCGTTTCAGTGAAGAAGACCTATGAAGGGGTGCTGCTGACCAAAATCGAATTTACGGAAGTCACTCTGGAGGAGGCGGTGGAGGGTCTGCGCGTGCTTTCCAAAACAGCCTCCGACGGAAAGGTGATTCCCAACATCATCATCAAGGATCCAGCGCTAGCCTCCAAAACTCTGTCGCTCAATCTGCGCAACCTTCCGCTGACGGATGCCATCCAATATCTGGCCGACATTGTCGGTGCCAAGACCGTATACGACAAGCATGCCGTGATGTTTACGACCGTGGCCACGGTGGGCAATTAAGCCTGGGTAAGTCTCGTCCGTGTTCCGCTCGTCCTAACACAGTCCTCCAAACCAAATCTATGGTTAGGCAAACTGGCAAGAGTCAGCCGCGATGAAAATAAAACAGGCGCGGGATGTTCCCGCGCCTGTCTTCAATCTATTAGGACCGCTTAGATCGCCACCTCGGCGTCTTCGTCCTGGGCATCGGCCACAGGGCGCAAGATCATGCCGGCAGCCACAGTGTTATTCGTCTGCTCGTCCACGAGCACAAAACTGCCGGTGGTGCGGTTCTTCGAATAGGAATCAAAGAATATCGGAGCCGAGACACGCAAGCGAATGCTGCCGATGTCATTGAGGCTGAATTCTTTGCTCTCCTGGGATTTTTCCAGGGTGCTGATGTTCACCTTGTAAAGCACGTCCGTGACGACGGCGCGCACTTCATTGGTCGTATGACGAAGGTGAAAACGACTGCGGGCTTTCAGCGTCTTTTTGTCGGCAAACCAGCAGATCATGGCGTCGAACTCCTGGTTAGTCTCGGCAGGTTCATCGGCCTTCACGATCATGCCACCACGGCTGGTATCAATCTCGTCGGAGACGGTGATGCTGTAGCTGAGCTGAGGGATGGCCTCCGTCTGCGGGCCTTCAAAGGTGTGAATGCCGGTGATGCGGGACTTCATCTCAGACGGATAGACGAGCACTTCGTCACCCAGCTTGAATGTGCCGCTAGCTACACGGCCAGCAAAGCCACGGTAGTCATGCAGGTTCCCCAGCTTGGGATCTTCCTTGTCCGAGATCGGACGGATGACCCACTGCACCGGAAAACGGGCGGCATCTTCCGCGGTTTCGGCGAAGACTTTGACGGTCTCGAGATGCTCGAGCAGGCTTGGCCCCGTGTACCATGGAGTGCTGGCGGAGCGGTCCACCACGTTGTCACCATTCAGGGCGCTCATCGGGATGGGGCAGATCTGTGGCAGGTTTTCCAAACCGCCGGCGAAGGCCATGTAGTCGGCCACGATTTTGTCATAGACCTTCTGGTCGAAATCCACGAGGTCCATTTTGTTCACAGCCAGAACGATGTGGCCGATGCGCAGCAGGCTGGCCAGATAGGTGTGGCGCATGGTCTGCTCGATCACACCCAGACGGGCATCAATGAGGATGATCGCGAGGTCGGCCGTCGAAGCGCCAGTGACCATGTTGCGCGTGTATTGAATGTGGCCAGGAGTATCGGCGATGATGAACTTGCGCTTGGGTGTGGCAAAGTAACGGTAGGCCACATCAATGGTGATCCCCTGCTCGCGTTCGGCGCGCAGACCATCGGTCAAAAGCGCCAGGTTCACGTGGGCATCGCCACGACGCTTGGAAGATTCTTCCACCGCAAGGAGCTGGTCCTCGAAGATGGATTTGGAATCGTAAAGCAAGCGACCAATCAGGGTGCTTTTGCCATCATCCACCGAACCGGCGGTGGTGAAGCGGAGAAGAGAGGATTCAGTGGGGTTGACGAGGACGTCCATGGAGTCAGAAAAGTATAAGTTTAGGGGCGCGGTTCTCGCAGGAGATCAAAAGTAACCTTCCTTTTTGCGGTCTTCCATGGCGGTTTCGGAACGCTTGTCATCGGCACGGGTGCCGCGCTCGGTCTGGCGTGCGGCGGCGACTTCGGCGACGATGTCATCAATGGTGCTGGCGGTGCTTTCTACTGCGCCAGTGCAGGTGGCATCACCCACGGTGCGGAAGCGGATGACCATCTCCTTCACTCGTGGTTTTTCTTCATCGAGAAGCGGGATGAAGCCTGTTTCGGTATCGAGAAGCTGACCATGGCGCTCGATGATTTTGCGCTTGTGGCTGAAGTAGAGGCTTGGCAGCGGGATGTTTTCCTGGCGGATGTACTGCCAGATGTCCATCTCCGTCCAGTTGCTGAGCGGGAACACGCGGAAGTGCTCTCCGAAATGTTTGCGACCGTTGAAGATGTTCCAGAGCTCAGGGCGCTGATTCTTGGGATCCCACTGGCCGAACTCATCGCGATGGCTGAAGAAACGCTCCTTGGCGCGGGCCTTCTCTTCATCGCGGCGGCCACCGCCGAGGCAGGCATCGAACTGGTTCTCTTCAATGGTGTCGAGAAGGGTCACCGTCTGTAGTTTGTTACGGCTGGCGTTGATGCCTTTTTCTTCCTGGGAGCGGCCTTCATCAATGCTTTTTTGGACGCTGCCGACGACAAGCTTGGCGCCGATTTCTTCCACGAACCAGTCACGGTATGTCATGGCTTCTGGGAAGTTGTGGCCCGTATCCACATGCAGAAGCGAGAAGGGCAGCTTGGCCGGGTAGAAGGCTTTGCGGGCCAGCCAGGCCATGACAATGGAGTCTTTGCCGCCCGAAAATAGCAGGGCAGGTTTTTGGAACTGGGCGGCGGTTTCGCGAAGGATGAAGATCGCTTCGCTTTCGAGGAACTGAAGATGCGTGATGGAGGACATTCGCTCGGGAGTGAGTCGGGGTGAAAGTTACTGTTTGTCGGTGACCAGTTTGGCGTGCAGGCCGCACTCGTGTTTTTCGTCGCCTTTGGCCGGATCGTAATAGGTGCGCTCGTTTGGCAGATCGTGCTCAGCGAGATAGGCATCCATTTCCACGGGGGTCCATTCGAGGATCGGATTGATCTTCAGGCATTGGAATTTGGCATCCCACATGACGGGCTGCAGGGTGGCTGCGCGCTGGGGGTTTTGTTCTTTGCGCAGGGCTGTGATCCAGACTTTCGGGGCCAGCTCGTGCATGCCGCGTTCGAAAGGCTCCAATTTCATGATTCGGCTGAAGGATTCCACGCGCTCCACTTCATCCGGCATCGGCACCTGACCACCATTGAGCGCCAGCCAATGGGCAGCGGTCATTTTCGGCAGGTAAGGCTTCAGATTGAGGCTGAGTTTTTCGCGAGTTTTTTCAGCGAAGATGTAGGTCTCGGGAAGGTTGGTCCCATGGTCGATCCACAAAGCCGGGATTTCTGGCTGCACCTGAGTGGCCAAATGAAGAATAACCGCCTCGTAAGGACGAAAATTCGTCGTCACGATCGCGGATTCCGGAGCCTGATCGATGGCCCAACGGATGATTTCCAGAGGGCTGGCGCTCTGGAGGCGTTGGTTGATGGATTGAAGTTCTTCAGGAGACATGGTTAAATCCCGATAAAGTATATCTGTTGAGTCTGCAATTAAAGAGTGTCAAAAAAAACCCCCCTCTTTCATTGCTGAAGGAGGGGGGTATAAACTGGCGGCGACCTACTTTCGCAGGGCCTATCGCCCAACTATCATCGGCGCAACAGCGTTTCACTTCCGTGTTCGGAATGGGA
>NZ_BAABIA010000003.1:600000-779514 GCF_039542385.1 Prosthecobacter algae
AGCGTGTGAGTGACACTCTGGGCGAGTGTCATCTCCCGGTCTGCCATGAGGCGGGTGACCATCATCAAGCCGCCCAACACCAAAGGCCCGCCCAGCAATTGAAACAGGGCGAGCAGGTAAAGGAGACGGGCATGTCGCAGGAGGACGGCCATTTAATGGCGCATCCTGACGAAGGGAGGCCACCTGTGCAAGCACCAGATGCGTCACGCCCTCACTGAGGCCGCAGCAACAGGCTGCCGGAAAGAATGGGCGTGGCCGCTGGGCCACCGGGACTGGGCAGGGCTGGCAGGAGGAAGTAGCCGACACCGCGATAATTCACGCCATCCCGGATGAGCAGGCCCTGGAGGGTGACGGTGCGTTTGATTTCCTTCGCCCCGGCGCTGGGCGCATCCGTGAGGGTGAAGCTGCCACTGAGCAGACCTGAGGTGACGACGGCGGAAAGGCGTGTGGCGGCGGGATTGCTGGCAGGAGCAAAGGAGGTGATCTTGCTTTTCAGGGCGATGTTCAGGACCTGGTCTGGCTGGTCTGAGGTGGTTTCGATATCGGCAAAGTCGAATTCCACACGGCCATTTTGCACACCGGCCTGGAGGTTTAAGATCACGTCGGTGGGCCCCACAGGCGGGACATGCCGGGCACCCACAGCCTGCAGTGGCACGGGATCTACCACGGGAGTGCCAGGGAGGCCAAAGCCAGTCTTGTAGAGGCGGGCGGAGGCGAGTGTGCTGGCCGGACGTGTCCAGGTGAGGGCGCCGGTGACGGTATTGTCGTCTGGGTTATTGAGGATCTCAGGGTTCAGTGTCAGCAGGCCTAACAAACTGCCTTTCACGGGAGTGGTGTAGAGGGCCTGATAAATCAACACCTCACCGAGGGGTCCCAACACGGAAGCGCAGGTGAATTTTTCACCATCTGCCGTGCGACCTGCGGCGATGAGCTTGCCATCTGTCAAGGGGGTCAAGGAGCCGTAACCCCAGCCCTGCGGCACGTCCGCATCATTCGTTAGACCACTGTCATCTGCCAGGCGCAGGCCAAAGGTATGCAGGCCCTGGAAGGCGGAGGCGGCAGGGCCTTTGGCATTCCATTTCTGATGCCAGGCGGTGAGGGGCACCTGCTGGCCTGAGGCGGCCACGCTGGCCTGGGTGAGGCGGTGATTCGCAAAGTCCACCTCAAACGTCAGCGTGAGGA
Source organism: Prosthecobacter algae (assembly GCF_039542385.1). Taxonomy (NCBI): domain Bacteria; kingdom Pseudomonadati; phylum Verrucomicrobiota; class Verrucomicrobiia; order Verrucomicrobiales; family Verrucomicrobiaceae; genus Prosthecobacter; species Prosthecobacter algae. The sequence goes on from NZ_BAABIA010000003.1 coordinate 601,183, forward strand.
GAGGCGGCAGGGGCTTGCCGGGGGGCTGGATCTGCACCTGGCCGGACGGCAGAGCGGCAGCGCCAGAGACGAGATCCAGCGCGCCTTTGAAGGGCATCTTCAGGCTGCCCTGAGTGAGGCTGCCGCTGAACTGGCCAAGGCTGGTGATGGTGAGGTCTAGCCGATGGCCTAACCTTTGATTGATCACAGCATGACGCTCGGCCAAACCGACGTAGGCCCCCGCGAGCCCGGTGGGGTAGGGCTCGATGACGATGGTTTGGCGGCTTTGTCCTGGGCCGACGGCATTGCTGGCGATGAGGAGGACTTCTTCATAGGTGCCGGGCTTGGTGGGAATGCCGGTGATTTCGCCCGTCTTGGCATTGACCTTCAGGCCCGGGGGCAAATTTTTCGCGGCGTAGGAGATGGGGGTCTTTTGCACCAAATCACTGGTGCGAATGAGATGGTAGAAAGATCCACCGACGATGCCGACATCCAGATTTTGCACCGGGGCGACGATGGGGACATCGTGGTAAATGCGCAGGTGGGTGGTGGCCCCCGCCGTGGCGGTGCTGTCGCCGGTTTTCACCTCGCACACGTAGGTGCCGCTCTGGGCGGTGACGAGGCCTTTGAGGGTCAAGGTTTTGGTGAGCTTGCCGATGACGTTGGGGCCCTCCTCCAAGGTGGGGCCGCCGACTTTTTTCCATTCGTACTGAATGTTAGGCCCAGTGGCCTTGGCGGTGAGAGTGACGGCTTTTGCTTCCTGAAGGGCCAAGGTTTTTTCGATGTCTTCCACCACGGCGAGATGGGCCGGAAGGCTATCCTGCGAGGTGACGGGCTGCCCACCGGTGACACGCACGGAGTAGGTGCCAGCATCGGTCAACTGGGTGGTGGCGAAGATGAGGCTGGACCCGGCGGCACCCGGCAAGGGGCTGTTGTTTTTCCGCCAGAGATAACTCTGCACGTCTGGCCCTGCGGTGACGCTGAGGGTCGTGGTGGTGCCTGCCTTCACCACCTGGCTGCGGGGTGGAACGGTGATGCTCAAGGCATTGGAACCTTGGCCACTGAGGCTGATGAGGAAGGGGCTTTCATCTGGGTCATTGCTGAGGACCCGCAGCGTGGCGGTGCGTGCGCCCGTGGCCTGGGGAGCAAAGGTGAGAGGCACCTGCATCTCTGCGCCTGCGGCGAGGGTGGTGCTAGCGAGACTGCCGACGGTGAAATCCTCCGCGTGCGTGCCGGTGACTTCCAACGCCAGACTGGTGAGATCTCCCGTGCCGGAGTTTTGGATCACCAGGGTCTGCACGGCACTGGTCCCGACGCCCGCGGTTTGGAAAGTCAGGCTGGCCGCACCGGGAACGAAGGCAGGCTGAGAAGGCAGCAGGAGAGTGATGTCCACGGGAGGGAGCTGCGCATTCACCTCCAGCGGAGGACTGAAGGGCCATGGGCGACCGGAGATGAGCGGCCTAACCGCAAGTAAATAACGCCCCGTCGCGGGTGGGGTGAACTGAAAGCCTGTCTGCCCTGGAGTGACCGCCGTCACCACGCCACTGGAGGCATCCAGCACTTGGCTGAAGGCCACCTCATCCACATACCAGCCGAGGGCGGCATCCGTGCCGGGGAAAAAATCTCCGCCCAGCACCTCATAGTTGAAGCGGAGCTGAATGTGCTTTCCCACAAAAGCGGCAAGGGAAACGGTGCGAAGCTGGAAAGCAGCCTCCCCGGGGACGCTGCTCTGGCCGCTGGGGGTGGCCCCAGGTTGGGAGTAAACATCCACCCAGTTGATGCCGCCATCGGTGGTGACCTGTACTTTGGCCACCTGGTTTTCCGTGGCGAAGCGGAGGCGGCTGCGGAAGGTCATCTGGCCGCCAGCTTGCACCAGAAAGGTCTCTGGATAAGTGAGACGCTCCGCTGTGTAGGCCGTTTCGGGATGAGTGAGGCGATAGGCAGCCGTGCCCGCGTGCTTCACGGTGGTGGAGCGCGGACTGTAGGTGCCACTGGTGGTCTGGGTGACACGGGTCAAAGTCTCCGCGCCATCATTCGTGGCGGACTGGGCAGCGAGGGCCTCCCACTGATACGCGGTGGCCCCGGTGACAGCGGGGAAGGTGTAACCTGCCGCTGTGCCCACCAGCGGCGTGACCGACCCCGTGGGGAGCGGCGAGACAAGGGCGGGCTTGAAGTCCACCTTCACATTGGCGCCGCCGACGAGGTTTGTCTGCGCCGTGGCATTGGCCCCGAGGCCGGAAAAGGTGACGGTGCGGTTGGCATTCGCCGTGGGCACAGGGACGGCGTAGCCACCCGAGTCTGCGGTGATGGCATGGAAACTGGAGCCTGTCACATTCACGGTTAGGCCACCGATGCCTTCGCCCAGATCATAGAAGTCATTGCCATTCAGGTCATAAAAGGCCACGCCCGTGACGTAGGCGAGGCTGTTGATTTGACTGCCGAAATTTTGCGTGACGAGCTGCGGGCCCACCGTCTGCTGAGTGGTGGTATTTTTCTTCGTTCCTCTCAGCACGCCCACCCCCACTTCGCGGAAGTCGCCATGGATGCTGTCGCGGTGGCCGCGTGGGTCCTGCATGCCATCGGTATCGCCATCGTCTCCCCAGTCCACCTGGAAACCTGCGTGGCCATGGAAGACTGATTGCGAAAAGGAGAACACATTTTCCCCCAGCGAGGTGAAGGGGTAACCCACCAGGGTCACCCGATCTCCCAGGTCGTCTCCATTGCTGCTGAAGTGGCCCTGAAAGGCATTGTCCAGCATGTCCTGCGTGTGCCCACGCGCCATCTGGGTGAGCTTGGCATTCATGGCCAAAGGTGGGCGCACGGGCAGGACGGCAAATTCCTGCTGCATGAGCGGGACATCCACCTCAAAACCTATGAGCGCAGCACGCACGGCCGCATCCGTGGTGGTGGCCAGGCGCAGGCCCTCCGCCGTGGGATTGGCCCGGCCGCGATTGATCATCTCCAGATAAAGCTGCTCCTCATCCGTGGGCGTGCCGATGGAATACAGCGTGGTCCCCTGCCCCCACGCAGACGAGGCGATGGCGAGACAAAGGAGCAGGGCGGCTTTCATGCGTTACTATTCTCTACCCCAGATTTCCAGCAAGGTATCAGTTCGCCGGTGGGGGTAGGTGTCGTGCGGGGTGGGTCCGTTCGGAAAAGGGTGCTCTTCACCCTGGATCGACGCTTCTGAACTTGATGTTTAAGAGCTCTCGACCGCCCCTCACCCCTGGCCCTTTCGCTGCGCGGCTTCGCAACCCCAGTTCCTGGGGCGAGGGAGGATGTCTTTTCGCCCTTTGTTCACTCAACACCCAGCCATCTCCGTCCGCCCCCTGGCTTCCACCCCGCTGCGCATTGGGACAATGCGCCCTACCTTCCCCTCCTTCCCCTACTTCCCCTCCTTCCCCTCCTTCCCCGTCGCCCCGGAGGGGCGAAAGCCGGTAGCCGGGGGTGAAAGTGCGCAGCACCGAGAACCCCCGGATGTCGAATAACCAAAAGCGCGTCAAAGTCAGCGCGCCCTGGAGGGGCGCGAGAAGCGTGCTTGGTCCTAGACGTCCGCCCCTCACCTCCTCCGACACCGCAGGCCCGCAGACGGAGCGCGAATATCCTTTTCGCCTAACCTTCCCAGCGCCCACGGAGACCTTACCGCCGCCGTCCCCCCTTTTCCCAGACCGGCTGAAGCCGGGACTACAATACACGGAGTCCGAACCGCGACCCTCTAAGCCCAACTGCGGGCGCAAGATACGACGGGCCCCTTGCACAGCGCTGCAAAGGCCGTGCGACGGCTCAAGAACGGAGTTCCGCGAGACGCGAAACTCAGCACGCAAGATGCGTGCGCTCCATGGCGGACGCCGCCGCCAAAACGCCCACACCCAAGAAGCGCCTCGGAGGGGCGAAAGCCTACTTCCCCTGACCCGCGCCTATTCGTGGCCGTCCCGGTGAGTGGGGGTGGGTTTGCCGGGGCGGAAGTGTTCTTCGTGGTCGAGCTTGGCGGTGAGGGTGGCGAACTGGGCGGTGGTGGCGGTGAGGCCGGCTTGCACGGCGTGCATGAGGGTGGCGGGGTCTGCCTCGGCGCGGAGGTTGACGATGAGTTGGCCGCCTTCGCTGGGTTCATCCAGTTCCATGCCGAGCTCGGGGATGTAGTCGCTGCGCACCAGATTGATGGAGGCGAGTTCCCCTGCGATGCCGTCATCGGGGCTGTAGGTCATTTTGAAATGAGCGATCTCAGTGCCGTCTTTTTGCAGGCGCTGCTGCACGTCCGTGGCGAGGGCGCGGAGGAAGTCATTGGCCTCGAATTCCTCCGTGGCTTTCAGGGTGACGGTGGCATTCAGCCAGCCCAGCAGAGCTTCGCCATCGGCATAGACTTCGTAGTCCACAGCCATGGGATTTCGACGCGCTTGCTCGTCGGTCATGAGCTGGGCAAAGAGATCTGCCAGCCCGGTTTCTTCACGGGGTGAGGCGGTGACGATGCGAGCCAGGGGGAACTCCCGCTCCAGCACGGCGCGCAGTTCCTCACGCTCGGTTTCGCCGATGAGGTCGCTCTTGCTGATGACGATGATATCGGCCTCTTCGAGCTGCTTTTTAAAAATGTACGCCACCTTGCTGGAGAAGGTGCCGCCTGCATCCAAGCCGAAGACGCGGCGCGCCCGCACGGGGTCCACCAGGACACTGAGGGGGGCGATGGTGAAGGCATTCCCGTACATGCGGCGGAGGGGATAGGTGACGGTGGCGACGAGATCCGTGCAACTGCCCACGGGCTCAGCGATGAAAACATCGGGCTTGGATTGGTCAGATAATTTGTTAGCCGCGTCCACCAGCGTGTTAAATCGGCAGCAGAAGCAGCCCCCAGCGATCTCCTCGGTGGCGTAGCCTTGGCCGCGCAGGAGTTTGGTATCCACCAGCCCGCCGGCTTGATCATTGGTGATGAGGCCCACGCGCAGCCCCTGGTCCGTGAGGTGGCGCGCCAGGCGACCCACCGTGGTGGTCTTTCCGGCTCCGAGGAAACCGCCGATCATAATGTAACGTGCTTTGGTGGGCATGGGCTCTTTTGAAGCAAGGGACGCAGGTGCGCAAGTGTCACCGCAGGGGGGTGCCAAAGAGAACAGGGAAGAAAACCGGGGGGGTGATCATTTTACTTGCACGAAGTGGCAAATAAAACCCGCAACGGCTTCTGCTTCTTTCAAAAAAGTCTCCTCATGACGAGCGGGCACCGGGGCTGCCAATGGGACCTTTGCCGAGAACGCGACGGCGCTTAGGCTTCTTCAAACTGGTCCAGATGAAACTGGCAGCAGCCGAGATCCAGCGTCTGGGTGCCGGGTTTCATGCGGGCGCGGAAGGCCTCGGCCAGGGAATAGACGCGCTGCTGGCTGTGCTTTTCCACTTCGATCAATCCGGCCTCGCGCAGCACGCGGAGGTGCTTGGAGGCATTGTAGGGCGTGGCGGAAAGTTCCTCGCACAGGTCATTCACGCAGCGGGGGCCGCCTAACAAAGAGCGCACCAAAGCGAAGCGTGTGGGCTCCCCCAGAGCGCGCATGGCGGTGAGGCAGTCAAAGTGGACACGACGGCTGCGAGGCATGGAGAGATGATGACGCGGAGTGCGGGGCTGTGCAAGAGCAGGCTGCCGCGACTTCAGATCTCCGGGCCTTTTTCCAGCGGCAGATCGGGCTGCTTGCGAAATTTGTTCCACTGATCAATCGCACCCCAGATGAAGTAAGAGAGGATGTAACCCACGGGTGCCAGTGCACCGCCCAGGAAGACGCCCCCCAAGAACATGGCCTTGGCAAACTGGATGCCGCGAGCCAGCGTCTCATGCTCTTCCACGATGGCGGCGGCGGCAGCGGTGGGATCGCCAAACTTGTGCATGATCCAGGTGCCCATCCAGTTTTCCAACAGGCCGATGGGGGCCAGGGTGGCAGGATTGCTGAGCCAGCAGAGGGCGATGGCGATGGGGATATTCACCCGGAAGATGGCCGCGAGAATGGCTGCGGTGGGCATCTGAATGGGCAGCAACTGCACGGTGACAAAGAGGCCCACGGCCATGCCGCCGGCAAAGGTGTGCTGGGTGGGCTTCCACACGCGCTTGTCCAGAAAGTGACGGGCAAACCAGCGCATGATGGGGCTGGTCTTCAGCTTCCGGGGATGCTTGAAGAAGCGGTAGGTCTTGAAGATGGAGCGGCGAAAGTAGCCTTTGGCAAAGTCAACCATTCAGGGGGGCGGTTCAGTGGTTGAGTGTGGCCGCGTAAATCAGCAATCCCGCACCGAGGACGATGCGGTAGATGGCAAAGCTATTGAAGGTGTGGCTCTGGACAAAACGGATGAGCCACTTCACCACGACAAAGGCGGACAGGGCACTGACGAGGGTGCCTAGGGCCACCATGGACCAGTCTTCGCCACCCACGCCGTGATCTTTGATCTCGGAAAAGATTTTCAGCCCGCCCGCAGCCATGAGGGTGGGAATGCCGAGCAGGAAGGAGAACTCCGTGGCAGCAGGCCGGGCGATGCCGAAGGCCATGGCCATCATGATGCTGGCACCGGAGCGGGAAGTGCCGGGAAAAACAGCGGCGAGGAGCTGCGCGGCGGCCACGGCGGCGACGACGACCCAGGTGATCTCCGTGGTGCCCGCTTTGCCCCGATACACGCGCTCCAGCCACAGGATGATGATGCCACCAATGAGGGTGGCCCAGGCCACGGGGGGCACGGTTTCCGGCAGCTCCACGTCCAGCTTTTTGATGATCAGTCCACCAGCAGCGGTGAGGAGGAAGGCGGCGGCTAACTTGGCCAAGTAGTCACGCGTCTCTGGGCTGCCGAGACTGAAGGCCAACTGCTTCACCCGCTGGGTGAAAACGGCCAGTACAGCCAACACGGCACCGCTCTGGATGACCACGTTAAAGAGGTCACTCTTCGCGGGTAACCAACCGAGGGTCTGGGGTATCAAGAGGTGCCCCGTAGAGGAGATGGGTAGGAACTCGGTGACACCTTCGATGATGCCAAGCAAGATAACGGAGAGCCAGTCGGGCATGGGAAAACAGGTCGGGGACAAACGCCAGGGAGGAACGCGAGGGGAGGACTTACGGGCCGATACTGCGGATTGCAAGCCCTGCGGAAAGGGGAGGGAAACAATCCTGGCACACGTATGCCCACCCGAGGTCTACCATAGAGGTCTCGCTCATTGACATACCCTAAGCTTCCTGATAGCCTTTCAGAAATTCCTGAGAATCCTGAGACACCTGCCATGAAAGTTGCCCTTCATTTTATACGCATCCTTGGTGTGTGTGCGTGCCCGATTCTGGTCGGCTGCAAGGACCTCCAGTTCACCCAAACGCAAGCCGAGAGAAATGAGATTCAGGCCAAAATATCCAGCCTGACAAGCCAGAACAACGAACTGGACCAACAGATCCAGACCCTCAGGCAGGTGGTGCCTCCAGGACTTGCCTCCACGGCGGCGGCAAACCAGCAGGCGGAAAAACTCGCCAAAGAACTGTCTCTTCAGGAGCAGGAACTCCTTAAGGTGATCAAAAATTATGAGGCGACTGATGCCGCATTGAAAGCCCAGCAGCAGGAACTCGAAAGCTTGCGCAGCAGCCAGTAAACGGGACTTGCCGATATTTTGCCAGCCCTTTCAGCCATCCTCTTTCCATGAAAAACTTTCTCGCCCTGCTCATCTTCGCCGCTGCCGGCGGTGGCTGGTATGTTTATCACCAGAATACCCAGGCCAAGATACAGATCGCTGAAATGACCCAAAATCTGCCGATCTATGAACAGACCGTGGCCACCCGCCAGGCCGAGGTGCAGGCCTATTCACGGATGCTGGACCTTCAGAAAAAAGTGCAGGCCAAGCGGACAGAAGTGAACGCCATCGTGGAGAAAGAAAGTAGCCTCAAAGAAACCCTGAGCAAGCTAGCCAAGGAGAAATCCGACATCGTCAGCCGGGCCCGTCAGGCCTTTGCAGGCAAGGTGATCCCAGAACTGACTCTCACCGATGGCAGAAAACTTGCTCAAGTGAAAATCATCAAGGTGGAAGAATCCGGCCTCTCCGTCAGCCTGCCCAGCGGGGTCCAAAAAATACAGCCTTCTGAGCTTCCTGAAAATTTGCGCAAGAGTTTCCATTACCGCTAAACAAAGGCCCAGACTGCTTTTCACCATCGCCCGCAATCCCCCCCGGTATGCAAAAGATCTCCCCAACATCCTCTAACTACCCCTGGCAAGGCTTTCTGCTTCTGGTCATCACCCCCTTCCTCACAGGCTGCTTTGAGATCAGCAAAACGCAGGGCCAGACTCAAGTTCTGATCCAAGAGCGGCTGGAGGTGGAAAAGCAGATCCCCATCTATGATCAGCACATCGCCTACTACCAGAGCCAGCTTCATCAAGGCACCAAAATCACAGGCGGTGTCGATCCTTATTACGACACGCTCAACGCCTACCTGCAAAAGGTAGAGACCGCCTTGGTGGAAACCAAGGTCAAAATGGCGGGCCGCAGCGCTTACTTGAACATCCTGCGCGAAGAATCTTCACGCCAACACAGCCTCCAGCCACAGCCCTGATTATGAGCAGCATTCTCGCCGTTATTTTTTGCCTGGCTGTGGTGTTGGGTTCCTTTGGCCTCTACCTGCAAGATAAGCAGGCGGAGGCGTCCCTGGCCATGGAAAGCGCCAGACGACAGCTTACCCTCGCCAAAAATGCCCTGGCTGACCGTGACCAACATCTCTCACTGCTGAAACGACACTACGATATTCAGCGGAGCATTTACGACACCAACCAGGCCTACATCGAAGCGGCCACTGTGATGCAGGAACTGGAGCAGGAAATCGACAGCCAAAAGAAGACCTACCAGCACATCGTGGAGGCCCGCCGCAATTCTGCCCGTGGCACCACCCTCGAATTCCTGGAACTGCCCGATGGTACTGTTCTCCGCAGTGCCAAGATCTTGAACTTTGATGACACTACCCTTTCAGTGCTCACTCCCAGTGGCATCTTGAAAATACCCGCGCAGGAACTGCCGGATCACCTGAAAGACTATTTCAGATTGGATCTCATCGAACCCGAGTCCGAACTGGCTGCGGGAGCGTTGGATCCTGAAAATTCCAATGGGGAGACGCCCAAAGGCGCTTTTCAATACAGCAACATTTCCATGGAACCTTCGAGTGGCGAACCCACCTTGTCGCACAATGAGAAGGTGAAACTTTACAGCCAGCATCTCCAGGTCCTGAGCACTCGGATTAGCAAGCTAGAACAAGCCAAAAACGCCCCTTTCATCGGCATTGACTCTTACCTGAAACCTGGCAGTGCGGCCCACAAACACCGCCTGAGAGATCGTGCAAAGAAACTGGATCGAGAGATTGCCGTCCTGGCCGCGAGAAGACGCGAACTGGAAGCTCAGCGCAGGAAACTCACTGCGCCGGCAGTGACCAACCGCTGATCTGTCCGCCATCACGGTGGCTGAGACTGACGAGCCCCAGGAAGACACTGCCTCAACGGTTTCACAACGAGCCGGTCCATCGTCGTACTGCTTGCCCGAGGACCAAGGTTTCCGCCACGTTTGAGGCAACGCGGCGGAAAACCCAAAGTAGCCTCAGTGGTTGAAGAGAAACGCCGGTGAATTGATGAGCGCCCAGGCCAAGTCCTGCGCGGCCGTGAGTCGTTTGTTGCCGAGTTGTTTGGAGCTGAGATCCGCATCACGGCGGAGCTGCACCAGTTTAGGATCCAGCGTGATGGGGCTCTGGCTGCTCTGGTATTTGGCCTCCAGGGCAACCAGTTGAGCATCCACTGGCAATGGCTTCTTGGCGGCGGCCAGGGTTTTTTTCGTGGTTTGATAGTCACGCGCTTGATCGAGGAAGTGAGTCACCAGCGCAGCCTTCTGCTCGGCGGTGCGTTTAGCCGCAGACGTTTTGATGGCATCGGCCACCGCCTTCGCCACGCCGAAACGGACCACGGGGCTGGAGGTCACCCACAGGCGGAAGCGCCCCAGATTGTAGCGACCATTTTGGAAGGGCTGGCTCATCTGGATGATGAACTGCGAACCGCCTTTGAAGGCCACAGGTTTGGCAAACTCAAAGGTCGCCTCATGGCGGAAACCACCTTCAGGAGACACGGCCCAGCCCCGGTCCCGATTGCCCTTTTTCAGAGCTTCCGTAACCGCGAAGTTCGCCTGTTCAAAATCCGCTTTCGGATTGCGCAGTTCCTGCGGCACACCGCCCTTCACACGCTGGCCGCCAGCGGGGCTCAATGCAGTGGCACTGACATTAAATTCGCTGAGCACAAAGTTACCATCTGGGGCGGTGCCAGGTCCATTGTTAGGGAGGCGGTCATCCGGCAGCATTTCCAGCTTGATGGCCGTGACGTTTTCCAGCGGGGTCTTGCCACTGAGTTGGTAGTTACCCGCGGCTAAACGACTTTCTGGAAAGGCGGTGGCGAAGACGGAGCCATCGGGCTGGACCTCCAGTTTCTCCACGCCTGCGGCACGCATGACAGTGAGTTCCAGCGGCACCCATTCCGTCGTGAGGTCGGCATACTGCTCCCAGCGCGGCTGCAGCATCGGGGCGGTCTCGGCCGCTTTCTTTACAGCCTCTTCGGCTTTCTTGATCGCAGCGAGGCGGGTCTCTTGTTTCCTCTTCACCTCAGGGGCCATCTTCACCTGGTAGTCTTCCAGTTCCTTCTTAGCCGCGGCAATCAGAGCCAGGCGCTCGGCTTCTGCCTTGGCGATCACTGGCTTTTGTTCCGCCTCTTTCGCCTGCCATTCAGCAGCGAGTTGTTTATGCTCCACATCCATGCCCGCCATGCTGGCCAGGGCTGCATTGATCTCCTTACCTGTCGGTTTGCGATTGAGAATGCGCAGGAAGATTTCTTCCACCAGCTTGGCGTCGTCCTTCACTTCATTCGTGAGCTTGGCGATGGCGTTGTTCGGATCACTGATCGCATCACCCACCGTTGGGCCGGACATCAGGGCCATGACAGGGCCGAGATTCACCTCGTTGCTGCGCTCGCACTCGCACACGCTCTCACGCGCAGGTTTACCAAAGTTGGTTAGGAAGCCATCTGGCAACTGCGTTTGACCGTCAATGAGCTGAGCCGCCCGTGTGCCTTTGGGCACGCCAGGGATGTTGGGCATGGAGCCAGTCACCGCAAAGACAGAGTCAAACAGCACCTCGGCAGGCAGGCGGCGGGCTTTAGCATGGCTGTAGTTCACCTTGTCATCCTCGTTCCATTTGTTGGTGGAGAGGCTAAGTTGATAGGTGCGGCTCTGGGTGATGATCTTCATCAGGTGACGCACATTGAACCCGCTCTGCACAAACTCATTCGTCAGATATTGGAGCAGCTCAGGATTGCTCGGCGGGTTGCCTGCACGGATGTCGTCCAGGGGCTCGATGACTCCAGTGCCGGTGAGGTAACCCCAAATGCGATTGGTGTAACTCATGGCGAAGTAGTCGTTTTCCGGGCTAGTCATCCAGGTGGCAAACTGCTCGCGGCGGCTGGTGGCGGTCTTGCTAACCAACTCCATGTCAAAGGGCACCTGAGGAGCGACGGGGGCATTGGTGCGCAGGTGATTCATCTCGCCCATGGTTTTGTCACCGACGATTTCATACAGAGGTTTGGCTCCTTCCACGGCGGTACCACCGATGGTCTTGCCAGCGCTTGCGGGATCGGTCTTCATGTCCACTTGGGCAAAGAAAGCGGCGGTCTGGTAGTATTGGTCCCAGGTCCATTTTTCAAAAGGATGGTCGTGGCACTTGTTGCAATTGAATCGAGTGGCCAGGAAAAGGTGCGTGGTGTTTTCCACCAGTTCTTCCGGGGTGCGAACGGTCTTGTAATAAGCAGCAGCGGGATTGTCCTTGGTAGAACCCGTGGCCGTGATGATGCGATAGGCCATGCGGTCATATGGCGTGTTATCCGCGACCTGTTGCTTGATCCAATCTCGCAAAATCTTGACGCCTTCGTTGCCGAGAAATTTGCTGTTCACCTGCAGCATGTCCGCCCATTTGTTCGACCAATGATCCACAAAGTCTGGATTGCCGATGAGCTTATCAATGACCTCATTGCGCTTCGTCCGGCTGTCCCGTGCATCTGCTACAAAGGCGCGCACTTCTTCCACCTTTGGAGGCAGGCCGGTGAGGTCAATGTGAATGCGGCGTAGGAAGTCTTCATCGCTGCACAGTCCGCTGGGTTCGATCTTCATGCGCTCCCACTTGCGGGTCACGAGTTCATCAATCTTGGTCCACTTCTCAGGCTCCTTCCAGGCGAAGCCGGTGCGATCTCCCATGACGGTGACGGTGGTGGCGGCATAGGCCCCTTCAAAGCGTGCGAGGATGGCGGCCTCCCCACGGCGCAGGCTGGTCACGAGGCCGGTTTTATCCGCTTCCAGTACTTCCATGTTGCCGCTGTCCACAAAGGCTTCGGCGGTGACATCTTTGACATAACCATCGGCATAACGGGCGATGACGCGGATCTGCTGGCGGCTGCCGATGCGCTCCAGCACGGGATTCTTGGGGAACACTTCGATGCTCGTTACCCGTGGGGTCTTAAGGTCGAGCTTGGCTCCCTGGCTGATCCAGGCCTTCAGCGTTTCATAATAAAGTTCACCCGGGACGGTCAACTGCCCGCCTTCATGGGGGACGGAACCGCTGGCCTTCAGCAGCATCAGCGAATGATCTGGAGAAGCCACATTGGCACGACGGCTGGCGAGTTCATCGGTAAAAGCGAGCACGTCATAAATGGGGTCATAACCGCGCAGGCTGAGCTTAAAGCCTGCCTTGCCATCCTTGGCCCCATGGCAGGTGCCCATGTTGCAACCGAGCTTGGAGGTGATGGGCATCACATCGCGCACGTAGTCCGGTTTCAGCGCTAGATTCATGCCTGTCACCGTCACGGGCACGGTGGCACTTTTGCCCATGAAGGCGACCTTCACTTCGCCTTTGCCATCGCTGCCAGGGCGCAGCAGACCGTGCTCATTGATGCTGGCTGCCTCGCCACCTTGGAAGGTCAATTTGGCCATGCGGGTGACATCGGCCTTCGTGCCGTTGCTCAGAGTCGCCGTGACCAAAAGCTGGGCATACTCCATGGGCTTGCTGAGGCTGATGGTGGTGGGCTGCACCTCGATGGAGGCGACGGTAAGACCGGGAACCAGAGTCTCCACTTTGTCATCCTTTACCGCCGTCGCACGCACGCTGTCATCGGCAATGACTTCACTGGCCGCGAGGGCTTTGTTCTCGACCAATGGCACGCTCACAAACTCCTTGGCGATCTTACCCGTGGCGGATTCGATGAGCCGGATGCGACCATCCTGCCCGGCGGCCGCCACGGTTTGACCATCGGGACTGAAGCTGACGGTAAAGATGCCACCGGTGGGCATGGGCACACTGGCGATGAGCTTCACGTCTTTGACGATCCAGTCCTCCAGGGCCTTGCCAGCGCCGCTGCGGGTTTCGACGATGGTCTTCACCTCGTCCGGCATGGTGCTGTCGTAGTCGGAGGCGTAGATATTCACCTGGCCGGTGCCTTCATGCGAGGCCCCTGCGGCGATGCGTTTGCCATCGGGCGCGAAGTCCACCCCGAAGATGCGGCCCTGCATGAGGGGAAACTTGCGGATGAGGTTGGCATTGTCCCCGATGACTCGTTTGGTGATGCGCTCCATGCGGTAGATGGCCGGCATGCCATCGGTGCCGCCGATGAGGATTTCATTGCGCAAAGGATGGCGCACCAGGGCCTGCACACCGCCTTTGAGAGCGCCCGGTGTGATGGAGGTGATGTTGTCCACAAAACGCTGCGTTTCCACCTCCGTAAGTTTCACACTCATGTCACGGCCGCAGGAGGCGATGAACTTGCCATCCGTGCTCCACACGGTGTCCAGCACCCAGTCACTATGGCCACCCATGAAGAGGGTTTCTTTACCTGTGGTTGCTTCAAAAGCGCGCAAGCCATTGTCCGCACAACCGACGGCGATGAACTTGCCATCGGGCGACCAACTGGCGCCGTAAAGAGTGTCGAAAGTCAGTGACTTGGACAGCTCCAGCTTCTTCTTCGCCACATCCCAGACCTGGATCTCCCCTTCGCGCGCTGGGCTACCGCCAGTAACGAGGATCTTGCTGCCATCGGGCGACCAGGCCAGCTTTTGAATGCGCTCCGCCAGCCCAACCAAACGTGTAACAATGCCACTGCCATCGGCCTTATGAATGAGCACTTCGTGGTAACCGGCCACTGCGAGCAGGGTGCCATCGGGCGAATACTCCATGGAGGTCACGGCTGGGGCGGTGACATACACGGGCGGGTGCTCCATGTCATAGTGCGCCATGGCGGAAGCTGGGGTATCATCTTTGGCCCCCTCGCTGACCCAGCGCTTGATGAGAGCGACCTGGGTTTCATGCAGGGGATCGCCCTTGGGTGGCATCTCCACCTTGCCTTCGGCATTGGGGGTGGAGACCTTGAGGAGGTTCGATTCCTCTGGCTTGCCGGGGACGATGGCGTTGCCCTCTTCTCCACCTGCCAGCAGTTTGGCAAAGTCGGTCATCACGTAGTCGCCCTTGGCCTTCGCTGGCTGGTGGCAGCCCGTGCAGTTTGCCTGGAGGATGGGGCGGATGTGTTTGTAAAACGAGACCGGTTTGTTGGGATCAATGCCCTCCTCTTTCTTCGGCGGGGCAGCCTGGACGGCCAGCGCAAGAAGGGACAAGCTGGCAAAGGTAAGGAAAGGCGTCTTCATGGGTGGTTGAAGGGGGGATTCTAACAAAGTGTAACGCGCAGAAACGCCCCGGCGAGAGAGTCTCTTGCCGTGCCCACCCGCTCAGGCGGGATCATCCATGCCTAAGCGTGGAAGTACCAGGGAAAAGTCGTCCTCACTGCCCCAGCGCGTAGATGTAAAAACCCGCCCCCAGTACCAGCGGCAGCAGCAGAGCTACCCAGCCCGGCCAAGCCATAAGCCCAGGCGGCAAGGGGCGCGGGTAGTCCGGCGTGACCCCGGCCTGGAGCATGCGGTCATACAGATGCGGATGGAGCTGCCGCCCACGCATCACCGCAGGCATTTGATTGACTTGATACAGCTTTTCCAAAGCATGAGCATAGATCGCAGAATCCGCCGCGCCCTGCATGGCCGCCTCATCGGCCACCCTTTCCAGACGACGAGAAAACCAGGTGAACAGGCGCTGCAAGCCATACATGGCCCCAAACAGAACCAGCAGGCCGCGCGAACCGAAATGATGATGAACGGGATGGAAGAAAATCAGGATCGTCCAGCACAGCATTCCCGCTAGTCGCGCCACCTGCACAATCAGCCGCTCACGCAAATGCGCCATTTCATGCAGGATGACGGCGCGCACCTCGTCATCGTCCAGCACCTCCATCAGGCGCGTGGTGACCACGAGGCCCTGGATGTAAACGAGTGCTCCGGCATTGGCCACGGGACTGACGGAAAGCCAGGTATGGCGCGGCTTGACGACAGAGATGGCGGTAGCTTCCTCGGTGATCCGATCCAACCGCGCTTCCTCTGGATGCTTGCATCGACATAGCCGCGCCATCACCGGCATCCACAAGGCAGAAACAATGAAGGCCATGGCAGCAATGCCCAAAACTGCCCGCACCCAGTCTTGCCACGTTAGCACCTTCGGCATGGTGAACATGAGCCCGAGAAAGATACCCACCAGACCAAACTGCACGATGAGCGTCCAGACGGTGTGGACGAGCCAAACGCGGAAAGTGTATCGCGGCTCGATCTCGCGCGCTGCCGGGTACCCACCCAGGACCAGGCCTATCACCGGGAGGAGCAGCCACCAGCGCCCGTCATCCTCTGGAAACTTAAACGCCCAGACCGCCCCTATCGTGAACATGATCCCCAGGGTCACGCCAAACTGAGCCCGCCGTGCCTGCCAGAGCAAGCGCGCCCGCTCCGTCCAGTGCGCGCCCTGACTCTTCCGCCAACGACGCAGAGAAAGGTGCATGAACAAGGCCATCAATAATTCTGCAGACACACTGCTGAAGATCAGAAAAAGCCCTTTGGAATCCATGCGGGTGCATCCAAACCTGCCGGAGCATGGATTGTCAATCCCACCCTCGCCCCAGGGAAAAAATCTGCCAGGTCTCACAGACGGGCCGTGCACGCCAGATCCGCGTAAAATCAAGGCTGCGCGAGGAAAAGAACAGGTGGCCTCGCTCAAAAGTTGCAGTCCCGGTTTGTCCTGTCAGGGTGGGCAGCCCATGCCAGCCGACCAACTCAGCCAGCGCCTGTTTGCCAGTGTTTCAGCGGACTTCTTTCGTCCGCTGGTGCGCCCCTCGGCCCCGGTGTATGTGGACGGGGCGGATCGCCTGATTCAGGAGGCTGGTGAAGCGGGCCGCCTACCACAAACGGATGCCCTAGCCATCCTGCGTGAGGTGCTTTCCCAGAACCCACAGGTGGCCCTCCAAGAAGACGAAGGCGGGGGTCTCCAAGACATCCGCGCGCGGGCAGGCAAGCTGTACAATCAACTGCTGCAAGTGCGCTGGATCGAGGAGCAAGCCGTCAGCCTCCATGAGCGCTGGGTGGTCATCTCCCCTTCCCTACGCCCGCTGATGCGCACCCTGCGCGACCTCGCCGAAAATGAGGTGGCAGAGCTGAAGAGCTTTGCCGATACCCTGCGCGGCGTCTGCACCTCCCTAGAGCAGCGGGATGTGCTGAATCCCTACATCGTCCCCGCCATGGAAATGCGCGGCACGATCCACGATCTCCTCCAGCGCATGGAAAGCGCCATCCTCCAGCTCCACGGGGTGGAAAAGCTGGTGCACAGCTTTGAGCGGCGGCAGCGGGAAACGGAGTCTGGCGCGGAGACGCTGCGCCTGTTTTACCACGACTTTCATGAAGGCCAGCACATGGTCTGTTACGATGTCTTGCGCGGTGGTGGCCTGCTGCCACGCCTGCAACGGGCCCGCAGCCGCGTGCGTGATGCGGCGGATGATCCCCTCGTGATCCAACACCTGGCGGATGGCATCGCTGAATACCGCAATCTGGAGCCAAACGAAGCCTGGGAACTGGCCAACATCCAAATCCAGCGGCTGGAGCGCCAACTCGCCGGCCTGCGCCTGCGGGCGGAGGCGATCGATGCCCGCGTGGCCTCTTTCAATCGACTTTCCGTGCAGCGGTACCGTTACCAGTCGGAGCTTCGCGGTCGCCGCCCGGACATGATCAAACGCTACTGCGAGGCGATCAATACCGCCCATCGCGGTGCCAAGTTCAACGACCTGCGAATCGAGCCGGACTTTGCCCTGGCCACTCCCGAGGTGGATTTCTTTTACGGTATCGCTTCGCTGGCCCGTCCACGTCGGTCCCGCTCGCCCGTGGCACTGGAGCTTGGCCAGACCTTGTCCGCTGAGGATGAGGCCGCTGACCTGGAGCGCCTGCGCCAGCGGCAAAAATTTGCCCTCACCCCTCACCGCGCTGCGCGACTGGTCGCCCGCATGATCCGGCAGCACGGCCCCGGCATCGCCACGGACGGCTTTACCCTGGAGACACCGGATGAGCTGCTGGACCTCATGGCCGCTGCGGCCTACAACCACGGCATGGATGCCACCAGTGGGGAAGAGCAGCGCTGGCACATCGTCAGCAGCAGCCGCGATCACAGCCTCGAACCTGAAAACATCCCTCGTGACGCCCAGGCTGGCTGGCGCGTCGAACGTTTTGCCTTTGCCCGCCCCACATGAGTTCCCTCCCCTGGCCATCTTTCTGGGCCGACGTGCCTGAACGCGACCGCTCCCCCATCCGCGATGTCCTCGCAGACCTCCTGCGCTACGGCGTCATCCTGGGGGATGAAGGCAGCGGCCGCGATTCCTACCTTTTGGTTAGGGATCAGTATCCAGACCATATCCGTGACTACCTTTCCCCGCTGGGTCTGGAGCTGATCATTGACCATGAGCCACCGCTCATCCAGGCCCGCCCGGTGCCTGAGGAGTGCCAGCTCCTAGCCACCTTCACGAAGGATGAAACCCTCCTGGTCCTGGCCCTGTGGCGCATCTACGATGAATCCCGCAGTGAGCAGGCCAGCGAAACCGTCATCATCAGCGCGAATGACCTGTGGGTGAAATGGCGGGTGTTCTTTGAGCACATCGAGCCCCCAGGCATCACCGCGCTGGAGGAGCTGCTGTCCCGACTTCGCCGCAAAAAGCTCATCCGCTTTCAGCGGGCGGAGGATAGCACCCGGCCCGGTGAGGCCATGATCGAAGTGCTGCCCAGCCTGTCTCGCAGCATCCCCTTTGACAGCATCGAAGCCTGGCTGGAACGCGCCAAGCTATACGAGCCCGAGCAGGCCGCTGCGGCCATCGTGCTCGAAGAGTCCCCTCAGCCTTAATTTCCCCCGAATCTCTCCCTCATGGATCGCCCTCAGCGCATCACTCTCAGCCGCATCATCGCCATCAACTGGTATGGCTTTCGCCGCATCATTGATGTCAACGGCCTCGCCCTGCTCTGTGGTGAAAACGGCACGGGCAAGTCTGCTCTGCTGGACTTGGTACAATTCGTTTTGTTAGGCAGCAAAGGCACCCGATTCAACCGCGCGGCCACGGGCGATGGCAAACGCCCCACGGGACGGGATCGTGATCTGCGCGGCTACTGCCTGTGCGATACGAATACCAAGACCAAAGATGGCCAGCCGCGCTACCTGCGCCCCAGTGGGGTGACCATCGCGGCCCTGGAATTTGAGTGGCCCCTGGAAGAAGGCAGCACCGAGCCCCGCCGCGAAACCTGGGGCGTGCGGGTGGAGTATGAAGGCCCCACTTCGGATGCCCGTTACGTCTGGTTTTACACTCCAGGGCGCTTGCATTGGGCGGATGTGATTCGCGAGCCGGACATCACGAAACCTGACCGCCAGGAAATGCTGGCTGAGGATGAATTCCGCGTGCGTGTGAAGCGTGACCTTCAGGGCGAACACTTTGGCCGTCTGGATACGTATTTGGACGAGATGGGTGCCCGTGAGCACCTGTTCTTTGATCGCACCCAGATGAACAAAACCCTGCCGGGAGCCATCGCTTTCCAGCCAGTGGAAAACTTCGAAAGTTTCATCCGCGAAAACATCCTGGAACCCGGTCTGCCTGAGGTGAAGGAAGTACGCCGCAGCCTGGATGCCCTGCGTGAGGCAGAGCGCCGTGTGGACACCCTGGGGGACCAGCTCGGCTTTCTCCAGCGCATCCGCACGCACCACCTCAGCTTCAGCGAAGCCCGGCGTGAAGAAGCCCTCTTTGGCCACCTTCGTGCTGCCCTGGACCATGCCGAATCGGAAGAAAAATTCCATCGGGCCGATAGTGACCTGCGCCTGCTGCGCGAGCGCCATGCCGAGGACAAAACCAGCATGGTGGCAGCCGTCAAAGAGCGCGACGAAGCCAAGGCTCGTTATGATGAAGTGAAGCTCGTCGCCGGACGCGATGACAGCCTGCGCAAGCTCAACGACCTGCGCCGTCAACGGGCCGACCTGATGCCCCGCATCGAGCGCCTGCGCCACGCCTCACGCACTGCGCATGAGATGCTGAATGAGCGCGCGCTGCATTGGGATGAATGGCTGCGCCACGGCCTGCGTGTCGGTTTGAATGCCAAGCTGGAGCGTGCGGAGCTGCTGCCCCAGCTCCGCAATGAGGAAGCCCATGTCGGCCTGGAGGCCCTGCCAGGGCTGGCCCGTGAGTATGACCGCATCAGCCGTCTAGGTGAAGACTGGCTGCGCCCGAAACTGGAAGAAGTGGAGGAGCTGGAAAAAGCCGAGGATGAACTGCAACGCCAGCTCGTGAGCCTTAGCGAAGGTCGCACTCAGGCCACCCCACTTCTGGATGGTCTGCGTGCCCGTGGTAACAAGGCGGAACTCTTTGCCCGCGTGGTGGAGGTGAAGCCTGAGTTTGAAGCCTGGTGGCCGCTTTTAGAGTCCGTGCTGGGTGCCCACCGCCAGACCGTGCTGGTGGAAGATGACTGCTACCTCGCAGCGTGGGAACAATTCCAGAAGAACAGTGGCACCGAGCTGCTGGCCAATGCGGAAGAGCTGCGCGAGCTGAAACCGAAAGCTGAAAAGGGCTCTCTGGCCGAAATGCTGGAGACCAAGCACCCCACGGCCCGCCTCCTCATCAATCATTTGTTAGGCCAAATCATCGCCGTCAACAGCTCCACCAAGCTGAAGATGCATGAGCACGCCATCACGCAAGAAGGCTTGCTGAAACAACCCGGGGTGCGCCGCCACCTGAGTGCGGAGAAGGAGCTGACCCTGGGCGAGGAAGGCCTGCGCCGCATGCGCAAGGAGCGTGAGGAAGGTCTGGAACGCGTGCGTGGCTTCATGAACGAATTCCGCCGCGAGGTGCATGCTGTGCGTAGCTGGCTGAAGCGCGGCCAGGAATACCGCCTGGGCGAAGACTCCCCGAAAGCCTCCGCCATCGAGCTCTCTCAGCTGCCTGGCCTGGAGGCCAACGAACGCCAATTGGAAGAAACCATCCAACTCCTGGCCACACCCGAACAAGATCGCCAGCTCCAGGAAATGGATGAACTGGAAATGCGCCTGCGCGGGCTGGAGCAGCGCATCGGCAGCCTCAGCACCTCCGTCACCGCTTTCGTCGTGAATGAACGGCAGATGCTGGAGCAACTGGACCTATGCCGGGAAGAATTCCAAAGCGCCACCCTGTCTCTGCACGAGAGTCTGAACAGCCTGCCTCGCGGCCTGGCCCAAGATGAAATCGCGGCAGCGATGAAGGCGGCCCTGGAAGCCGGAGGCACCTGGCAAAAGCGCAAAGACCAGTCCGAGTATGGCCGTCAATACGCCCACGACCGTGCCGAGCGCACCCGCCGTGACCGCAATGATGAACGCCGTAAACTGGCGGAGGCGCACCCTGAATACCGGCATGACTTCGATGCCGAAGAGGAGGACAACGCCCGCTACGATGCCCGCTGCAACGATCTCGAATCGCATCAGCTCAGCCACTACCGCCAGATCGCCGAAGAGCGCCGCCGCGAGTGGGAAGAGCGCCTGCAGAGCCAGGTGCTGGATGTGCTGCGAGAGAAGATTGATGAAGCCACACGAACCATCAAGGAACTGAGCAAGATCCTCGATCAAGACATCGGCCGCTATCGTTACCGCATCTCCCAGATCCGCGACCGCGCCCAGTCCGCCATGTGGAATATCATCGAGAACGGTCTCGAAGGCTTCAACCCCTCTGACGAACTGTTTGCCTCCTCGAAGCAGGAAGAAATCACCAAGGCTAAAGAAGAGCTCATGGCCGCGATTGATAACCCTGATGATGCCAAAGCGCAGCGCCTGCTGGACTACCGCTTTTATCATCGTTACGACATGCTCATGATCCCCAGCGGTCATAGCGAAGAGGCCGCCATTTCCCTCCAGAACAACGCTCGCAAAATGAGCGGCGGGGAAAACCAGGCCCCGTTCTTTGTCTCCATGCTCGCCGCCTTCCACCGCGTCTATGACCTGGGCCGCAAGGACAGCCGACGGAACCTCGGTTTGGTGGTTATGGATGAAGCCTTCTCCAAGCTCAGCGGTGATCGTATTGATGACTGCCTGGCCCTCGCCAGCAACTTCGGCCTCCAGCTCCTCCTCGCCTTCCCCATGGACCGCCTCGGCACCATGATCGACCACGCCGACACCGTCATCGAGTGCCGCGTGGACCGCAAACGCGACGGCCAGGGCCGCGATATCCACATCGAAAACTGGGTGGTGCCGTGGAACAAAGACAAACTGCTGCAGGCGCTGGCGGGGTAATCTTTCTTTATATTACTCACCATGCCACCCGCCTGGCTCCAGACTCTTTTCGAGAAATGGCGTGCCACGCGGGGGGACAGGCTGGCTCCAGCCAAGAACCCGTTCTCCACTCCCTGGCCAGAACTTCTAGAAGATGCGGGCCTCAAGAGGGTCGAAGATCAGCGTGCGGCGGAGCGTGATTTGGAGCGACTTGACCAGCAAGATCGCCTCAAAAGCATACCTCACAAATTCCGTGAGTATTTGATCCTGAGAGTGCAAATTCCAATTGAGGCTGAACCTTGGCTTCAAGAAACTTTTGGCCACCGACCAGCCAGTGATCGCCATGCGCAATCACTCCTCGCCGTCAAAGAATTTGAGGCAAAGCTTCATCCTCGCTTCCCTGAACTCTGGCAGCAATGGTGTGGTCGAATCTATAAAACGTTCGAGCAAGGCCTCAATATTCCACCCCTCATGTGGAAAGCGCCCGAAAAAATGCGAGATCTGCTGGACCTGACTTTTCGATTCACATCGGTTGCCTGGGCAGAGAATACACCCGTTCGCACCGCGAGTATTGCGCTGGGACTTGAAGGAGGAAGCAAAGGATTAGAGCCACGGAAAGCAAACCTAGAATCTTGTCTCAACTCTTTGTTTGGCAGACTTGTCACTTTAGAATCATGCGGCATTCAATTGACCGAGCCTAAAGCGGATGTCGCAGGGCAAATCACTCTGCATTCCTTTGACGAGAAGGACATCATCCATGCCATGAAAGGAGTGGTCAGCCTGTCTCTCACGCCCGATATAGAACAAGCCATACACATCTCCACCCCAGCCGCTCAAATTCTCTTGGTGGAAAACAAAAAGACGACGCTTCCCCAACTGGCTTTAAAAAACAAAGCGGGCGGCACCTTGCTCATTGGCTGCAGTTTCCCCAACAGTGCCGTCCTCCGCTTGCTTGAATTGCTGCCACCAGATCTTCCCGTTTATCACTTTGGTGACACAGATCCTGCGGGGTTCCTCATCCTGGCTAAACTGCGCGAACAGACAGGACGCAGCATTCAACCATTCCTCATGCAGCATCGGCGTGGAAAGACAGCCATTGCGTTGACCGAGTATGATCGTAAAATATTGCCAGGGCTCCTTGAAAATCCTTGGTTAGAAGATGTCCGAGCTGAGCTGGAATCCATCGCTTTCAGTCAGGACAAAGGGCTTTATGAGCAGGAAAACCTGGGCCAGCCAGATCTCAACGAGTGGCCATTCTACTCATCACTTACCGCAGCCCCCACAGCACCTTCACGGCCTGCGCAGCGGCCTTGACGTTGTGAACGCGGAAAATCTGACTGCCCTGACGCATCCCGGCGGCGATGCAGGCCACGGTACCGGCATCGCGGTCCACCGCATTGGGCAAATCCAGCACTTGGCCGATCACGGTCTTCCTCGAGACTGGCAGCAGCACCGGGCGGCCCCAGCGCTGCAACTGATTCGCATGGCGGTACAGCGTCAGGTTATCCTCACGCTGCTTGGCGAAATCAATGCCGGGGTCTAGAATGATGTGCTCGGGAGACAGGCCCGCCACTTCGGCCAGAGCCAGTTTTTCATCAAAGAACTGCGCCATCGTCTCCAGGATATTGGCATAGCCCACATGGGTGTGTGGCACCTTCGGCTGGCCGATGCTGTGCATGATTAGCAGGCTGGCCCCATGCTCCGCACACAGGCGCGCATGGGTTCCATCCGGCAGGGCGCTGATGTCATTGATGAGGTCGCCACCCTGCGGCAGCACGGCCTCAATGACAGCAGAGCGCCAGGTATTGATGGACAGCAGAGGCGGCCAAAGCTGCGCGCTGTCATGCGGTGGCCCGTCAAATTGGGCGATCAGATCCGGCCACGCAGTCACGAAGGGCAAGGTGCGGGCGATCTCCTCTTCCACACTGATGGGGCCGCGATTCGTCCGCGCGCTTTCCGCCCCGATGTCAATGATGTCCGCGCCATCGCGCAGCATCATTTTAGCCTGGGCCAGGGCCTTTTCAGGATCCAGCGTGCCGTCACCACAAAAGGAGTCGTCATTGATGTTGACGATGCCCATCACCAGCGGGCGACGGGGAAACTCGATGACATGTTGGCGGGCTTTCCAGATCATAGGGGCCAGGTCTCCGGCAGAGGAACGATTGTCCGCTGACGGTTATGAAATCTTACGGTTTCGCGGTAGCCGACGCTACGCACAAAAGCGAGTGCGCGAGCAAAATCCGCCCCCACATCCGTAGGCTTGTGCGCATCGGAATTGATGACGATGGGCACGCCCGCGCTAAAGGCCATCTCTAGCATTGTCCGGGAGGGATAAAATTCACTCAGTCCTTTGCGCAGGCTCGCCGTGCTCACTTCCATCACACCGCCCGTATCGGCCAGGGCTTGGATCACAGGCTCATAGTAAGGCCGCAGATCGCCCGTCGGCAGCGCGCCAAAACGCTTCGCCAGATCCGGGTGGGCATGAAAGTCATACTGCTTCGTGCGCACCATTTTCTCATACAGCCGCCAATACTGCCGCCACATCATCTCGATCTCAGACGGCGTTTTGAAATGGTTCATGTACTTGGGGTCATCCACAGCCAAGTCATCCTGAATATAATGGACGCTGCCGATGAGGTAATCCCACGGGGCCAGCGCCGCCGTTTCATCCGTCCAGGCCTCACGGCCTTCCAGGTAGTCGCACTCCAGACTCAGGCGCACCGGGATGGTCACTCCCTGACGGGCCTCTTCCACCATATCTAGGTAACGAGGCAGGTCGCCCAGACTCATGCGCCAGTCATCCAGATGCCCCTGCGTCGGGTTATGGTCGGAAATACCGATCTCCGCCAGCCCGATGCTCTCCGCATGACGGGCGTATTCGATAGGATCACCCTCCGCATGATGACAGAGGGGCGTATGGTTGTGGTAGTCAGTCAGCACCCCTCTTCTTGGCGGCAAACAAGCCTGCTTGCAAGTGTCTCGAAGGCACTTGCAACATGGCGATTGCAACCAGTTTAACGATATCTGACAGGAGGATGCTTTGTTTTTACCGCAGTGGAGCAAAGAGGCAATCAGGCAAAGAAAGCCTGAGTCTCCAATCCCATCCAGCATCATTGTTTGTCACCTGAGTCACTCCACCTACCTGCGGTGAATCAGAGCTTCCCCACGCTGGCGTGCAGTCATTGAAGTGGGTATGATTTGACATCTCTACACCTGTGCAGCATCCTGTCCATATGAAGGCAATAACATACACCGCTGCCCGCGAAAACCTCGCTCACACCATGGACAGCGTCTGTCTGGACCATGATCCTGTGATCATCACCCGTAACCGCGATCAAGCAGTCGTAATGATGTCTTTGGAGGACTATGAATCTCTCCAGGAAACCGCCTATCTCCTCCGTGCTCCTGCCAATGCACGCAGACTATTGGAGTCCCTCGACGAGCTCAAAAGGAATCAAGGCATCACCAAGTCGCTGGCAGAACTGACGGCATGAATATCCAGTTTTCGTCCCGTGCCTGGGAGGACTACACCTACTGGCAGCAATTCGATAAAAAGATCTCCAAGAAGATCAATGAGCTGCTCAAGGACATTTCACGAAGCCCCCATGAGGGCATCGGCAAACCCGAACCCCTCAAACACGCCCTCAGTGGATTTTGGTCACGGAGGATCACCGATGAGCATCGCCTGGTTTACAGAATCGAAGGTAAGACCATTCAAGTCGCCCAGGCACGCTACCACTACGAAGATTGAGTCTCCTTCTACAAGCGGGGGGCCGGTATCGCTATCACGTTGTGCGGGTCCGTTGTGACGGAGGTGATTATATCGCCATTGAGCGGTTTAATCGAAAGCGATGGATACACGTTCTCCGACAACCTCGTCCAAACATTTCATCACCCCTTCCTCACAGCCCGATACCCTGTCGGGCTGCATTTCATCACCCGCCGGAACAGTCGATTAAAAAACGACACCTGGGTAAACCCACAGCGCAAGGCGATCTCAAGCACAGTGCGGTCGCTTTCCACCAGCTCGCGGCAGGCAGCTTGGATCCTTAGGTGATTGAGGAACTCGCTCATCGTGCGCCCGGAATGTTTCTTGAATTGCCGAGCAAAGGTGGGGCGACTCAGGTGCGTGAGTTTCAGCACGTCCTCCAGCCGCACTTCCTCACGAAAATGCGCCACCAAATGCCGTACCGCTTTGGCAATGGCCTGCTGGTAGTGTGACTCCGCCGCCAGCGCAAAGGAGCGTCCCGAAAGTGGACAATGCTCTGCCGCCATCGCCTGCTGGATGCGCGAAAGGATGCGCAGCAGCAGCGCCAGTTGCTGAAGACCATCGGCCCTCGTCATCTCCTGCAGCCAGCCCGAGACCTCCGCCGCCGTCTCTCCCTGTAGATGCAAACCATGCCCGGAACGCCGGAACAGCTCGGCCAACGCCGCAGTCTCCGGGAAAGACCAGAAGGCATGGCCTAACGGAAAGTACCACTGCACGGAGATGCCGCTGGAGGCCTGCCGTGTGTGCCAGTAGTGCGGTAGCCGCTCGCCCAACAGCACCAGATCTCCCGGCGCAAAGGAACCGATGTGATCCCCCACAAACCGCGTCCCTTCGCCCGAAGTGAAAAGCGTCAGCTCCATCTCCACGTGAAAGTGCCAGTGCGTCCCCTCCCCCGTCACTCGCTCCGCCAGATCCGGCCCCAGCACACATTCAACCTCTTTCAGCGAGCGCGACCAGCGCAGCACCCGGAAGGAGTGCCCGCTGGGAATCTGGATTTGCTCGCGCTCCACCTGCATGACCACTTTCATAGCACCTTTTTACTTCATTTTGAAAGCCGAATGAGATGATAGTGCCACTTTTCGAGACAGCACACGTAGAAGGCTGCCCGCAACACCGCTAAAAAGGGCGTCGCATGAGCACCCCAACCGACTACCGTTTTTCCTTTGGCCCCTGGAACATCAGTGAAGGCGCAGACCCCTTCGGCACCGAAGTCCGCCCCGTTTTCCCCCATGAGGAAAAGTATGCGCTTTACCGCCCGCTGGGTTTTGAAGGCGTGCAGTTCCATGATGACGATGTCGTCCCCGGCATGGATGGCTTCACACCAAGTCAGCTCACCGAAAAAGCCACTGAGGTGAAGACCATGCTGGCCAACCAGGGCCTCACGCCTGAGTTCGTCGCCCCGCGTCTGTGGTTTGCCGAGCAGACCACCGACGGTGCCTACACCTCCAACAGCGCCGCCGACCGCGCCTATGCCTGGGATCGCACCAAAAAGTGCATCGATATCGCCCGCGCCCTGGATTGCAAAGCCATTGTCCTCTGGCTCTCCCGCGAAGGCACCTACATCCGCGAAGCCAAGGATGCACGCCTCGCCTACCAGCGTATCTTGGAAACGGTGAACGCCATGCTGGACTACGACAAGGAGATCGAAATCTGGATCGAGCCCAAGCCCAATGAGCCGACCGACCAAGCTTACGTGCCCACCATCGGTCATGCCATCGCCTTGTCCTTCGCCTCCAGTGATCACAAGCGTGTGAAGGGCCTCATCGAGAGTGCCCACGCCCTCCTCGCCGGCCTCGACCCGAGCGATGAAATGGCCTTTGCCCTCGCCCATGACAAGCTGGGCAGCGTGCATCTCAATGACCAGAACGGCCTGAAATACGACCAGGACAAAAACTTCGGTGGGGCCAACCTGCGCGTCGCCTTCAACCAAGTGCGCGTCCTCGAAGAAGCCGGCTACGGCCAGCGTGGCGAATTCATCGGCCTGGACATCAAGGCCATGCGCACCCAGCGCGGCTGCCCCGTAACCGCTCATCTGAGCAACAGTCGCGAGCTCTTCCTCCACGTTCTGGAAAAAGTCCGCACCGTGGACAACAACCTGGTCCAGCAGTACCGCGATGCCCGCGACTACGAGGCGTTAGAATTGTACATCATGAAGCACTTGATGGGGATCAAATAATCGCTGAACGACATCTTCTTCCATGAAACAATACCGTCTCAATCGTCTCTTCAATGCCAAGTCTGCTCGCTGCTTCGATGTGGCCGTGGACCATGGTTTCTTTAATCAGCCAGGGTTCCTCCAGGGCATCGAAGACATGCGCGTGGTCATCAAGACCCTCGTCGATGCAGCACCGGATGCCATCCAGCTCACCGTCGGTCAGGCCCGTCATTTGCAGGAAGTCCCAGGACGTTTCAAACCCTCCTTGGTCCTGCGCACGGATGTGGCCAATATCTATGGCAAAGAGCTGCCTGAGAGCCGCTTCAGCCTCATGCTGGAAGAAACCATGCTTCAGGCCGTCCGTCTGGATGCCGCCTGCGTCTGCGTGAATCTTTTCCAGATCCCCGGTGCCCCGGAAGTGCATGAGCAATGCGTGGAGAACATCCTCCGACTCAAGCCCCAGGCCGACTACTATGGCATGCCGATGATGATCGAACCCCTCGTCTTCCAGGCCAACAGCATTGCGGGTGGCTACATGGTGAATGGCGATGAAACCGCCATCACTTACCTCGTCCGCCAGGCCGTGGAATTAGGTGCCGATATCGTGAAGGCGGACCCCACCGATGACGTCAGCGTTTATCACAAAGTCATCGCTGCCGCCTCCGGCATCCCGATCCTTGTCCGTGGCGGTGGCCGCGTGAGCGACAAGGAAATCCTGGAGCGCACGCAGGGCCTGCTGGCCCAAGGTGCCGCAGGCATCGTGTATGGCCGCAACGTCATCCAGCATCCGAATCCCAAGGGCATCACCCAGGCCCTCATGGCCATGGTGCATGACAATGCCAGCGTGGATGAAGCCCTCAAACTCGTCACGGCATGAAAGACATCCGCATCGGCATCATCGGCGGCGGCCTCATGGGTCGCGAAATGGCCAGCGCCTTCGCCCGCTGGTGTGCGCTCACCGATGTGAGTGTGCGCCCCGTGCTCACCTCCGTGGCAGATTTGAATCCTGCCACCTTGGCCTGGTTTGATTGCATCCCTTCCTGCACGCAGAAGACCACGGATTACCATGAACTCCTGGCCAATCCCGAAGTGGATGTGGTCTATGTGGCCGTGCCACATAACCTGCACGAAAAGCTTTATCTGGATGTCCTCGCCGCTGGCAAAGACCTCTTTGCGGAAAAGCCTTTCGGTATTGACCTACCTTCCTCACGCCGCATCCTCGGTGCGGTGAAGTCGAGCGGGCGCTTCGTCCGCTGCAGCTCAGAGATGCCCTTCTTCCCAGGTGCCCAGCGTGCTTTTGAAATCGCCAAAAAAGGCGAGATCGGCCGCGTGCTAGAAGTCGTCTCCGGCTTCCATCACAGCAGCGATCTGGACCCCACGAAGGCGGCTAACTGGAAGCGTATCAACGCCACCTGTGGTGAAGGTGGCGCGCTCAATGACCTGGGCATGCACTCCTGTCACCTGCCGCTGCGCCTGGGCTGGAAGCCGACACGCCTGTTTGCCCAGCTTCAGAAAGGCTACCCCCAGCGTCCTGATGGCAAAGGCGGCGTAACAAATTGTGATACCTGGGACAATGCCCTGCTGCACACCTGGATGACCATCGCCGATCAAGAGGTGCCCCTGCGCCTGGAAATGAAGCGTCTGGCCCCCGGTGCCACCAACACCTGGTTCATCGAGATCCTCGGCACCGATGGCGGCGTGCGTTTTAGCACTGCCGAACCGAAGACCCTTTGGATCTTTGAGCGTGGCAAGGAACAGTGGTGGAAACGCACCGAGCTTGGCTTTGGCACGCCGTTCAAAGCCGTGACCGGTGGCATCTTCGAGCCTGGTTTCCCAGACGTCATTCAGCAGATGTGGGCCGCTTACCTAATGGAGCGCGAAGGACTGCTGGAAGGTCGCTTTGGCTGCGCCACCCCTGAAGAGGCCGTGGCCACCCATGAGATCTTTGCCGCAGCGCTGGAGTCCCAGCGCGCAGGTACCGTCGTCAGTCTCTGAGATTCGTTCCGTTTATGACCTCCCCTCGCTCAGGCATTCTGGCCGCTGGCAACTTCATCGTGGATTACGTGAAGATTGTGGATCACTACCCCCAGCAGGACATGCTGGCCAGCATCCTGGGCGAGTCGCAGGCCAATGGCGGTGGGCCTTACAATGTGCTCAAAGACCTCACTGCCATGCGGGCGGGCTTTCCTCTGGTCGCTTGCGGCCTGGTGGGAGACGATGCCAATGGCCGCTGGATCCGCAGCGATTGTGAAGCTCACGGCATTGATACCGCACAACTGCACAGCACGGCTCAACGCTCCACCTCTTACACCGATGCGATGACGGTGCAGAGCACCGGACGTCGCACCTTTTTCCATCAGCGTGGGGCCAATGCGCTCTTTGCTCCCAGCCACTGTGACTGTACACAGTCCAACGCCAAGATCCTACACCTGGGTTACCTCATGCTGCTGGATCACATGGATAGCTTTGCGGAAGATGGCCGCACCCATGCCGCCCATCTGCTCGCCCTGGCCCAGCAAGCAGGCTTAGAAACCAGCGTGGACATGGTCAGCACGGAGAACCCCCAGTTCCGCGAAATCGCCCTCAGCGCCCTACCCTTTACGGACCATCTCATCATCAATGAGATCGAAGCTTCCCGTGTGCTCACCCGCACCCTCCCCGCCGATGACTTCCCTGCCCTCCTCGCCGCCGCGCAGGAGATCCTTCAGCTCGGTGTTAAACAGAGCGTCACCATCCATGTCGAGCACGGTGCCGCTGCCTGCACCCATGCTGGGGAAACCCACATCCAGCCCTCGCTGAACCTGCCAGCAGGTTACAGCCAGGGTGCCACCGGCGCAGGCGATGCCTTTGCCGCCGGTCTCCTCTACGGCCTCCACGAAGGTTACTCGCTGGCGGAGCGCCTCCGCCTCGCCGTCTGCACCGCCGCCGCCTCGCTCTCGCATCCCACACCTTCTGGCGGCATGAAACCTGTCGCCGAATGCTTGGCCCTCACGGGCCGTTTTGAGTTCCGATTTTAGAGATACCTTTCCAAAGGTAAATCACTACGGTCTTTCATCCAAAGCTCCCACCGTACCCTAAGCCTAACAGGCGTTCTTGCACGCTGCCCCGGTCCCCAAGCCCAAAGGGCTTCTGTCCCCTAGCCCAGGGTTGGCACAACCCTGGGTAAATCGACCCCACGCCCCCCTCAGCGCCCAACCCCAACGGGGTTGTGTCGGTCATACGACCGCCCCCTCAACATCCACGTCCACCAACAGAACCCCGTTGGGGTTCATCCTCCGATGTAGCCGCGTCTTCCTATTTCCCAGGGTTGTTCCAACCCTGGGCTAAATTCCGCGAGCCCGTTGGGCTTGGAATCACAAAGCCATCCCAAAAATTAATCCCCTGATAAACTCAGCACCACAACCACGTTCTAACAATGGTCAGACCACCTGATCACCCTGCCATGATCCTCGACACCATCGCCCGCCCGCCTTCCCTGGTGGAAAAAGTCTGTCAAAGCCTGGCTACCATCGCGCGGCGGGATGTGGCGGAGGATGAAAACTGGTTACCGACGGAGCGCGAACTTGCGGTTCAACTGGGCGTAAGCCGCAGCGTGGTGCGCGAGGCGACGAAACGGCTGGAGCAGCAGGGCCTGCTGGAGATCCGCCAGGGCT
Source organism: Prosthecobacter algae (assembly GCF_039542385.1). Lineage (NCBI taxonomy): Bacteria > Pseudomonadati > Verrucomicrobiota > Verrucomicrobiia > Verrucomicrobiales > Verrucomicrobiaceae > Prosthecobacter > Prosthecobacter algae. The sequence continues at coordinate 632,398 of NZ_BAABIA010000003.1, forward strand.
TGGGCATCCGCACCGTCAATCACTTGCATAAGCCCCTCACGGGCGCGCTGGAACTGCTGGTGCCCGATGCCACGGAACGGCTGCGCCAGCTCATCGAAGTCCGCCTCATGGTCGAGCCTGAAAACGCCCGCCTGGCAGCGGAACGTGCGACACCAAAACAGGTGAAAACCCTCCGAGCCGTTCATGAAAAGCTGGCCCTGGCCACCACTTTTGAAGACTCCGTCATGGCCGACATGGAATTTCATCGCACGCTGGCCGTGCTTTCGGGAAATCAGATTGCCGGGCTCCTCATGCACTCGCTTTCAGATCTCCTGCAGGCAAGCCTAAAACATGGTTACCAGCGCGTCACCCCCGCCACCGCCATCCGCCAGCACGCCGCCGTGGTGAAAGCCATCGAGCAAGGCGACAGCGCTGCCGCAGCCCGTGCCATGCATAAGCATCTCATCACCGCCCGTGAAGACCTCGGCCTGAATGGATCCCCTACTGCCTAACCATGAATACGACCTTCCTTTCCCGCCGTGCGTTTCTGGATCGCATGAGCACCGGCCTCACCGGTGTGGCCCTCACCCGACTCATCAATGGTGCCCCGGTCCAACACCCACACTTTGCGCCCAAGGCGAAGCAGGTGCTGCAGATCTTCTGCCCCGGTGCGGCCTCTCACGTGGACCTTTGGGACCACAAACCGATGCTGGAAAAATACCACGGCACGCCCATGCCTGGGGGTGAGGCCGAGGTGAGTTTCCAGGGAAAGAATGGCAATCTCATGCGCTCGCCGTGGGACTTTGTGCCTGCGGGGCAGAGCGGTAAAAAGATCACCTCCCTGCTCCCGCACATGGCGCGGCATGTGGATGACATCGCCTTCATCCACAGCATGGCCTCGCGCACGAACACGCACGGCCCCGGCTGTGTGGCCATGAACTCCTGCTTTACGCGTGATGGTTTCCCCAGCGCGGGCTCCTGGGTGAGCTACGGCCTGGGCAGCCTCAATGAAAACCTGCCCACCTACGTTTCCATCCAGGACCTGCGTGGAGAGCCGCCTAACGGCAAGTCTAACTGGAGCAACGGCTTCCTCCCTGCTCAGCATCAGGCCGTCAGCATGGCCGCGCAGCAGCCCCTGCGAAATCTCGCCCGGCCAGCCGCCATCTCTCCCGCAGAGGAAAAAGCCACACGCGAATACCTGCATTTCATCAATCAACAGCACGCCCAGGCCCACCCCGGTCAGGAGGAACTCCGGGCACGCATGGCCGCGTATGAATTGGCGGCCAAGATGCAGCTCACCGCGCCGGAAGTCAGCGATCTCTCCCGCGAACCCCAGCACATCCAGGATCTCTACGGCACGAATGATGCCAACCACCTCAAGTCCGCCTACGCACGCAATTGTTTGTTAGCCCGCCGATTTCTGGAGCAGGGAGTTCGCTACGTCAGCCTTTACTCCGCATCCCGCGCCAGCGCGGTGGATGGCCTGCTGAATTGGGATGCACACAAAACCCTCAAGGCCGACTACGAACGCCACGGCCCCATCTTTGACCAACCCACCGCCGCCTTGCTCACGGACCTGAAACAGCGCGGCATGCTCAATGATGTGCTCATCATCTGGTGCACCGAGTTTGGCCGCATGCCTACGCACCAGCAGGGCACCTCGGGGCGGGATCATAACCCCGACGCCTACACCGCCTGGATGATGGGCGCGGGCATCAAAGGTGGGGTGAGCCACGGGGCCACCGATGACTTTGGCCGCCGTAGCGTGCAGGACGTCACCAGCGTTTACGATTTCTACGCGACCATCCTTCATCTGTTAGGCCTGGATCACGAAAAACTCACCTACTACCACAACGGAACGAATCGCCGCCTCACCGATGTGCACGGCCATGTGCTGACGCCAATCTTGGCCTGAATGAGCCCTTCTATCCAGCTCATGAGACCATTGCTCCATCCTTTGAAACTCGTCTCCAAGCGTGAGTTGCAGCGCGCCGGGTTGAGGAGGGATCGCGCCTTCTCGCTTATTCCTTCAGAGAGGAGGCAGCAATGGCTGGACACCAAACACACTCGGGATGAAATCTAGTCCACCAGCCAAGGTCGTCGTTCATGACGGACCTGCAAAAGTGTTAGATGCTGACGGCCTTCATCCAGCACGTAAAGCAAACGCCAACCTGGCTTGGATTTCCAGGGGACGAATCGCATCTGACGCAGTTCCAGATGGGGCTGCCAGCGGCCATTCTCAGGGGCAAAGCCGTGCCGCTCAGGGTGCTGATTCAGTTTTGACAAGGCTGTTTCCAGCTTGCCTAACCAGCGATCTGCTAAGTCTGATCCACCGCGCTGCTCATCCTCTTCATACCAGCGCATCTGGTCTTCGATGCAGCGCACCGCATCAGGCGCGAGGTGCAGTTTCCAGCTCATGGGGCAGGCTGGCGGCGTGTGGCAGCGCGACTGCGGATGCCCTCAAAAGCCTGGCTGGCGGGCTGGGTGGGGCGGCCTTTGGCGTAGTCGTTCAGCGCGGCCTGCAGGCGCACATCCAGGCGATGTTCCTCCGCCTCATGGGACAATGCCTCAAAGGCGACGACCGACATCACCACCACTGCAGCTTTGCCATTGTGGGTCAGCACGCGAGGGCGGTGGTTTTTAGCCAGCGCGCGGGTGTGCTTCCGCGTGTTTCGCGAAAAGTCCGTGAGGCTCACCACATCGTCTTTCAAGGAAATATCCATAACCTCAACTAAACACATGATTATGTGTTTGGCAATTCCCACTCTCCAACTCCTTCATGAAGCATTTTTATCTTTTACTAGCGCTCCTCGGCAGCTCCGCACTCCCTCACTCGGCAGCGGCAGATGTAGCCTTCTTTGAGCAGAAAATCCGCCCAGTATTGGTGGAGCACTGCTACGCCTGCCACAGCGCGGAGGCGAAGAAGCTGAAAGGGAATCTTTACCTGGACTCGAAAGCCGGTTGGGAAAAGGGCGGCGACAGCGGCCAACCTGCCATCCTCCCTGGCAAACCGGAGGCCAGCCTGCTGATCCGCAGCATTCAGCATCTGGAGCCAGACCTGGAGATGCCGCCGAAGAAACCAAAGCTGCCGGAGGCGGTCATCGCAGATCTCATCACCTGGGTGAAAATGGGCGCGCCAGACCCACGCACGGGCGTGAAGATAGAGGCGAAGCGAGCGGATAAAACCTGGTGGTCCCTGCAACCGCTGCGCGATGTTTCCAGCGACCTAACCAAGTTTACAAGTGGTGCGATTGATGGCTTCATCACTCAGGCCCTGGTAGAGAAAAAACTGTCGCTGAATGGCCCAGCGGAGGCGCGGACGTTGATCCGCCGGATGAGCTACGATGTCACCGGCCTGCCGCCCACGGCCACTGAGGTGGCGGCTTTTGAAAAAGCCTACAAGACCGATGCCGACGCGGCCACCACAGCGCTGGTGGATCGCTTGCTGGCCAGCCCGCGTTATGGCGAGCAGTGGGGCCGCCACTGGCTGGATGTGGTGCGCTTTGGCGAGAGCAATGGCTTTGAGCGAAACTTCGTCATTGATGATCTGTGGCCCTTCCGGGATTACGTCATTCGCTCGCTCAATGCGGACAAGCCTTTCAATCAATTCATCACCGAGCATCTCGCGGGCGATGTCATCGGCAAAGATCAACCAGAGGTCGAAGTCGGCAGCGCCTTCCTCGTCGCTGGTGCCTACGATGACGTGGGCAATCAAGATCCCGTGGCGCAGAAAAACATCCGCGCTGCCACGCTGGATGACATGATCACCGCCACGGGCGGGGCCTTCCTAGGCCTAACCATCAATTGCGCACGCTGCCATCATCACAAATTCGATCCCATCCCCACGGAGGACTACTACCGCCTGCGCGCCGCTTTTGAAGGTGTTACCCACGGACGGCGAGTCATCGCCAGTGCAAAGCAACGCGCGAACCATGCAGCGGCAATGAAACCTCTAACAACAAGGATGACTGCCCTAAATGCGGCCAAGGCAGCGCTGAATGCGCAGGTGGAACAACGAGCGAAGGCGGCCTTTGCGGAAATGAAACCCACCCGCTCCAAGATCGATGTACATGGCACGGAAGAATCCTTCCCGCCAGTGGAGGCACGGCAGGTGCGCTTCGTCATCCAATCCATGACCAGTGAGCCCGGCGGTAAACTGGCGGGAGGGAAGCTCACCGAATTCCAAGTCTGGAGTGCGGAGGCCACCCCGCATAATGTGGCCCTCGCAAGCCTCGGCACCAAAGCCGCAGGCGCCAAGTCAGCAACCGCTGAAGATTTCCCCGAGGCCTACGGGCCGCAACTGTGCATCGACGGCCAGTTTGGCGAGCAGTGGTTCATCGGCCACCCAGCGGTGCTCACGCTGACTTTTCCCCGAGTGGAAAAGATCCAGAGCATCACTTTCATCAACGCCAAAGGCGGTCGCGACATTGATGAAAGCAAGGTGCGCGGGGCCACGCCCTGTGAGTATGAGGTGCAGATCTCCCTGGATGGCCAGACCTGGCAAACCGTGGCCAGCGATGCCGGGCGCGAGGCCTGGAGCCCCGCCCACGGCATCGCCAAAGCACGCCGCAGCGTGATAACGAAAGAAGAGACAGCACAGCTCGCCACGCTGGATCGGGACATCGCGCAAGTGCAGCGCGAGATCGCCGCCGTGCCACCGCTACCTCAGGTCTGGGCGGGCACGCACGCACAGCCAAAGGAGGCCACGTTTGTGCATCTCGGGGGTGATCCTATGAAACCCGCCGCGCCAGTGCCGCCCGCCAGCCTACAGGTGCTGGCGGATCTAACCCCCGCCTTTGCGCTGCCGCAAGATGCACCGGAGGGGCAGCGCCGCCTGGAGCTCGCCCGCTGGATCACCAGCGATGCGAATGCGCTCACCGCCCGCGTTTTGGCCAACCGCGTGTGGCATTACCATTTCGGCACAGGCCTGGTGGATACGCCCAGCGACTTCGGTTTTCTGGGCAGCCAGCCCACACACCCTGCTCTGCTGGATTACCTGGCCCGTCGACTCATCGCCCATCGCTGGAGGCTAAAGCCGCTGCATCGGGAGATCCTGCTTTCCCAGACCTATCGGCAGTCGGGCCAGCATCGCGCCGAAGCCGCGCGTGCAGATCAGGATGCGCGGCTGCTCTGGCGTTTCCCACCTCGCCGCCTCACCGCAGAAGAGGTGCGCGACACCCTGCTCGCGATCGCTGGCAAGCTAAAGCTGGATCCCATGGGTGGCCCTGGATTTCGCCTCTACAAGGCCATGCAAAACAACGTCACCACCTACACCCCGCTGGATATGCACGGGCCAGAGACGTATCGCCGCGCCGTGTATCATCAAAATGCCCGCGCCAGTGTGGTGGATGTACTGAATGATTTTGACCTGCCCGACATCTCCTTTGCCGCTCCCCGCCGGGCGAATACCACCACGCCCATGCAGGCACTAACGATGCTGAATCACCCCTTCACCCTGGACATGGCCGCAGCCCTGGCCCAGCGCCTGGACGGTCCCGATCCCATCCCCCAGGCCTATCAGCTCCTCTTCCAGCGCTTGCCCACAGCGGCTGAGAAAGAAGCTGGCGCCCGCTTCATCGAAAGCCAGAGCCGCACGGCCTTTGCCCGCGCATTGTTGAATTCAAATGAACTCATCTACCTGGAATGATCCACATCACCTTTGGTTAGGCCTGCCTTCACAGCTATATTCGTCGTTTTGACAACGCAGCTTGCCTGAAGGCAGGTTCGCATCTTCTGTCGCCCTCCATGAAAAGCATGACAGGATTTGGCCGTGGGGAATCGCGGCAGGCAGAAGGCACCGCCTGGGTGGTGGAGTGCAGCAGCGTGAACCGCAAGCAACTGGAGGTCGCTGTGAACCTTCCACGTGACCTCAGCGATCTGGAAACGCAGGTGCGCACTCAGGTCGCCGCCGCCTGTTCCCGAGGCCGGGTCAATGTGCTCATCCGCAGTGATGCCCCGGAGACCTCTCATCTGCCGCATGTGGATGAAGCCGTCGCCGCCAAGTATGTTCAGAGCCTGCGCGATCTCGCGGGCAAACTGGGCATCTCCCCAGAGATCAGCCTCAGTGAAATCGTTCGCCTGCCCGGAGTGCTCGCAGGCGAATCAGCCGCCGCAGATCCAGAGTCTGCTTGGCCAGCCATTCAGGAGGCCCTCGCCGCCGCCCTTGATCAGCTACGCTCCATGCGCGGCACAGAGGGCGGCCATCTTCGCGAAGAAATGGAAACCCGCCTCCTCAGCATCGAAGCCCATGCCGCCGTCATTGCCGAAAAGGCCCCCCTCGTCCCCGAACACCAGCGCCAGGTCCTGCGTCAGCGTTTGGAGCAGGCTGGTTTGCCCCTCCCGCTGGACGATGAGCGCCTACTCAAAGAGATCGCCCTCTTTGCCGACCGCACCGACATTTCCGAAGAACTGTCCCGCGCCGCCAGCCACCTGAAACAATTCCGCACCTACCTGGCTTCCGCAGAGCCTGTGGGCCGCAGCCTCGACTTCCTGGTGCAGGAGTTTTTCCGCGAGTTCAATACCATGGGCTCCAAGTGCAACAACGCCGAGATCGCCCATGCCGTCGTCAGTGCGAAGACGGAGCTGGAGAAGATTCGCGAGCAGGTGCAAAATGTGGAGTGACCCCGCGCAGTGCGCGGAAGGCCAGCACCAGAGCCAGCAAAGTCAGCACCGCGCTGGCAAAAAAGGCCACACCCGGCAGGTGGACCGGTGCTTCCCGGCTCACAAAATAACCAAACAATCCGGTGCACATCGGCGGGCCCAAAATACCCGCCACACTGGCGAGACTGGTCAGGGATCCCTGCAATCCTCCTTGCTGGTCATCCGGCACACTGCGGGACATCAGCCCCTGCACCGCAGGTCCGGCCACCCCAGATAGGCTGCCCACAAAGATACACGCGTAGATCATCCACCCCTCCGTGGCCAGACCGTAGCACACATACAGCACCGTCCCCAGCGCCAGGCCCATGAGCGCGGTCTTCACCTCGCCAAACCGGCCCACGATCACCCGCGCCAGCCCCCCTTGCACCAGCGCCGTCATCACGCCTACAAAGGCCAGTGAAAGTCCCGTCGCCTGTGTATCCCATCCGTACCGATAGCTCGTGTACAGCACCCAGATCGCCGGATAAACCTGATGCCCCAGGGTGAACAGAAAGCTCGTGGTGATCAGCCCCAGCACACTCGGAAAATGCCGCAGCGCCATCAGGGAACCCACCGGATTGCTCTTGGCCCAACTAAAAGTACGTCTGTTCTCAGGAGCCAAGGATTCCGGCAGCACAAAAACACCATAGAGCCAGTTCACCAGCGTCAGCGCCCCCGCCGCCAAAAAGGGCACCTTCAGCCCGTATTGCCCCAGCCAGCCTCCCAGGGCTGGCCCGATGATGAAGCCAATCCCAAAAGCCGCACCGATGAGGCCAAAGTTCGCCGCCCGTTTCTCCGGCGGACTGATGTCCGCGATGTAGGCTGTCCCCGCCGCAAAGTTCGCCCCCGTGATCCCCGCCACGATCCGCCCCACCACAAACCAGGCCAGATTCGGCGCAAAGGCGATCAGCAGATAGTCCAGCCCCGAACCAAACAGCGAAATCAAAATCACCGGCCTCCGCCCAAATCGGTCCGACAGGCTGCCAATGAGCGGCGCAAACAGAAACTGCATCAGCGCATACGTCGAATGCAGCATCCCGTAGGTCAGCGAAGCCGTCGCCACATCCCCACCCTGATAGTTCTCGATCAGCTTCGGTAAAATGGGAACGATCAGACCGATACCCAGGATATCCAGAGCAAGAGTGATGAAGATGAAACCAAGGGCAGGGCGGCGGCCGGACATAAAGCGTCGCATCCATGACCACGAAAACCGCAAAGTGCAAATGACAGCTATTTGACACACCTCTTCCACCCAGCCGGAATCTCCGGATTTTACACAGCCTTGCACATTGCATAAACGTTCAAAAATTCACCGAGGAAAAAGAATGAACCTTCCGCTCATTGGGCGCATCTTAGGCCGTCATGGTTTCCTCCACCACGCCACGCCGCTCCTGCCTGCGGCTGCTCACTGCACTGCTATTTTTCATGGCGGCGTTGGCGCAGGCCCAGACGCGGACAGAGCAGGTGGAAGGCGAGGTCATCGTGACTTTCAAGGCCACCGCTACCCGTCGTTCCGCGGAGTCTGCACTCAAGCGCCGCTCCCTCCGATTTGAACGGCATTTCCCCGAGCTCTCCGCCCTGCGCCGCAGGCCCATGGGCCTCGTGAGAAAGCAGGGACGCAAGACCCAGGAGCTCATCCAGGAGCTCAAGGCCGATCCCACGGTCGAAACCGTGGAGCCCAACTACCTCCGCTGGGTCAAGGCTACCCCCAACGACACCCGTTTCAACGACCTCTGGGCCCTCCGTAATACTGGCCAGACCGTGGATGGCCTCAAGGGCACCAGCGGGGCCGACATCAAATACCTCGAAGCTTGGGACAAGGCCCGCTCACCCATCGGCGAGATGGTCGTCGCCGTCATTGATACCGGAGTCGATGTCCTTCACCCCGAGCTGGCCCCGCGCATGTGGGTCAACACCCAGGAGACGCCTAACAACAACCTCGACGACGACGGCAACGGCTACAAGGACGACTACCACGGCTACGACTTTGCCGATGACCTGCCGGACCCTTCCGACTCTGGCGAACACGGCACCCATGTCGCAGGCACTATCGCCGCCCAAGGCAACAACAACCTCGGCCTCATTGGCATTCACGACCAGGTCCGCATCATGGCCTTGAAAGTCTCAAATGACGGCGATGCCATCAGCAGTTCCGGCGTGATTGAGGCCGTCGAATACGCCGTTGCCATGAAGCGCCGCGGCGTCCCCATCGTTGCGTTGAATGCCTCCTATGGTGGTGGCGGTTTCAGCACCGCCGAAAAAGATTCCATCGCCTCCGCCGGGGCCGAGGGCATCATCATGTGTGCCGCCGCCGGCAACGAAGGGGCCAACAACAACCTCACCCCCAGCTACCCCGCTTCCTACGATCTTGCCAACATCATCACCGTCGCCTCCACAGATGCACGGGATGAGCTTTCAGGTTTCTCGAATTTTGGCAGCACCTCCGTGGATATCGCCGCTCCAGGTTCCAAAATCCTTTCCACGGAGCCCAGCCAATTCACGGTCAATATCGGCAGCAACAGTTACGAAACCCTGCCCATGACTTTCGGCGCTGTCACCACCGGCCTCAGCGGTAAGGTCTATGATTGCGGCATTGGCAATCCGGGCGAGTTTCCCTCCGGCGTCAGTGGCAACATCGCCCTCATCGCCCGTGGCACCCTCACCTTTGCTGAAAAGGTCACCTATGCCAAGGCCGCCGGGGCCAAGGCCGCCATCATCTACAACAACGTGGACGGACTTTTCCTCGGCACACTGGGAACAGCAGGCGACTGGATCCCCGCCCGCGCCATCTCACGTGCCGATGGCCTCGCTATCAAGGCCCTCGCCCTGCCGTCAAATGCCAGCATCGTCATGAGCTCCGGCTACCAGTTTCTCAGTGGCACCTCCATGGCCACCCCCCATGTCACCGGGGCCGTCGCCTTTGCCGCGCTCAATTTCCCCAATGAAACCGTCTCTCAGCGCGTGGCCCGCATCCTCAACAACGTGGATGTCAAAACCAGCCTCCAGGGCAAAGTCAGGACAGGCGGCCGGCTGAACCTCAACCGCATTGTGGACACCAATCAAGATGGCGTCGCCGACTGGCTGACCTCTGCGATTACCATCACCAATGGCAATGCACTCAAAGGCGGCGTTGTCGGGGCCGCCTATGCGGAAACATTGGTCACCAGCCAGGGCACCGCCCCCTTCACCTTCTCCGTCAGCCAGGGCAGCCTGCCGCCCGGCCTCACCCTCTCCACAGCCGGGGTCCTGGGCGGTCAGCCCACCCAGGCAGGCTCCTTCAATTTCACCGTCCTCGTCAATGACAGCGCCCAGAACGATGGCGGCAAAAACTTCACCCTGGTCATCGCCGCCACAGCCCCATCCATCACCACCACAGATCCCTTGTCAGAAGGCAGCACCGGCGCACCCTACACCGCCACTCTCGCAGGCAGCGGCGGCACCGCCCCCTACACCTGGACCCTCCTCTCCGGCAGCCTCCCCAGCGGTTTCACCCTCAGCAGCGCAGGAGTCCTCAGCGGCGTTCCCGCAGACGCCTCCACCAGCACCTTCACCGTCAGGCTGGTGGACGCCCACCAGCTCGTTGTGGAAAAGGAACTGCATCTCAACGTCACGCTTTCCCCCATCACCATCACCACAGGTTCGCCCCTGCCCTACGGCATGCGTGCCGAGCCCTATGCTCAGTCACTCATCGCCGAAGGCGGCCAGGCTCCTTACACCTGGAGCATTGGCAGCGGCAGCCTGCCCCCGGGCCTGCAACTCAGCACCACGGGGCTCCTTCAGGGGAAACCCACCACGGCTGGCAACTACACCTTCCGTGCCCAGCTCAGCGACGACAATGACCTCATCACCTCCAAGACCTTCAGCCTGGAAATCCGCAGCGTCTTCCTCCTTCCCGTGATGAACGCACTGGCTTTAGATAGCACCTTTGTCGGGGCTCCCTACACCGCCAGCCTCACTGCGCAAAATTACCCCAAAAGCTTCACGCTCAAAGGGCTGCCCAAGGGCCTGACTTATTCTTCAAAAACGGGCATCATCAGTGGCCGTCCACAGGTCCCCGGCGACTTCACCATCACCGCTACGGCCGCCAATCCCGCCGGACGCAGCGCAGAAGTCACTGGCCAACTCATCGTCCGTTCCCTCGATCCAGAATGGATCGGCAGCTTTGCCGGCACCATCGCCCCTGACCCGGAGATTGGTCGCAATCTCGGCAGCCGCTTCACCCTCACCACCACCGCCCTCGGCTCCTACACCGTCAAGGTCACCACTGGTGCCACTACCAAAAGCGCCGTCGGTTTCCTCTCTGAGGCCGCCCCCCAGATCTCCGTGCAGGTGGATTCCCTTGCCCTCACCCTCACTCTCGATGGCACAGCCCAGCTCATCTCCGGCACACACGGCAGCGCCACCGCCAGCGTCAGTGGTTGGCGCAATCCATGGCACGCCAAAAACCTCCCCGCTGCGGACCATGCCGCTTATTACAGCGCAGCGCTCAACCTCACAGAGCCCGGCGACCAGGGCCAGGCCGCCATCCCCCAGGGCACTGGTTACCTCACCGCACGCATCAGCACCGCAGGCATCGTCACCATCGCTGGACGCACCGCCGCAGGCGATACCGTGACCAGTTCTTTCGGCCTCGGCCCCGATGGCCAGGCCGGAGTGTACCAATCCCTTTACAAGCACAAAGGCTCCCTGTTAGGCAACTTTACCGTCAGCCTCTCGGGCGAATCCGCCCCGCTCGGCAACAGCCTAACAGGAAGTCTGTCTTGGCTTAAACCGCGGGATACCTCACGCACTTATGGAGCCGGGTTTGGCCGACTCAACCTGTCCTTGGCCGGCGGTTATCTGGCCCTCAAATCAGCCGGCAGCATCGTCCAGGGCCTGCCCCTGCCAAGCAATCCCGCTCTCATCTTTACCGATGGCGGCCTCGACCTCTCCGACACCGATCCCAATGTCACCTCCTTCGAATACAGCAGCACCTACGTCGTCAAGATGCCGGTGGCAGGCAGTCCAGGCAATCCCGCTCGCGCCACCCTCGTCATTAACAAGGCCACCGGCACGGTCACCGGCAGCTTCACCCTGGCCGAGCTCGACTCCACACTCAAACGCAAGGCCAGCTTCCTGGGAATGATCGTGCCTCAGCCCTCCGGCGAGGTGAAGGCCCAGGGCTACTTCCTCCTGCCTCAGCTCCCTCTCGATGGACAAAAAGCGACCACCATCCCCATTTTAAGCGGCGGCATGCAGGTCCTGCAAACATTGCCCCCGGATTGATCCATTTCCTGCGGAACCAGTTGCAGTCCCGTGGGTTGGAAGTCTTCGACCAACCACCCGCCATGAGCACCGACCCATTCCACATCCGCTTTGATCGCCGCCGCCTCCTCCAAAGCCTGCTCCTTACCACAGGCGGCATCATCACCAGCTCCATTTACGCTGAGGCATTGACGCTCACCCCGCGCGCCACCGAAGGCCCCTATTACCCGGACCACCTGCCGCTGGACCAAGACAACGACCTCCTGCAGATCCAGGGCAATGCCGCCCAGGCCGTTGGCACCGTCACCGAATTTGGCGGCAGGCTGCTCAATGCCGATGGCAAGCCCATCCAGGATGCACTCATCGAACTCTGGCAGGCGGATAACAATGGATGCTACATCCACAGCCGCGGCACCCAGCGTGGCAAGGAGCGCGACCCCCAGTTCCAGGGCTACGGCAAAATCATCACCAATGAAAAGGGCGAGTATCGTTTCCGTACCATCAAGCCCGGTCTTTACACCGGCCGCACCATCCACTGGCATGTTGCCGTGAAACAGGGCGACAAACGCATGCTCACCACCCAGCTGTACATTGCTGGCGTGCCGCAGAATGACCGCGATGGCGTCCTCCGCAGCATGGGCAACGAGGCTCAGCGCCTCTCCGTGATTCGCGAGTTCAAGCCCAAAGAAACCGGCAGTGCTGAACTCCTCGGCACCTGGGACATCGTCATTGGCAGCACCCCGGAAGATCCCGAACAGCGCCGTCGCCCTGGTGGCCCTCCCCCCGAAGGTGGCCGTCCTCGCCGTGGCGAAGGCCCGCCTCCTGGCGGCCCCGGTGGCCCACCTCCCGGCCGCTGAGTCATCAGCATCCCGCTGCGCGGTCCTCAGGGGGCCGCCAGCACCTCCCGGATCGCCTTCTTCATCACCGCCTCGCTGCCCGGCGGCGTCCAGGCCCAGTCGTTCAGATTGCTGTCCTGCTCCTTCCAGGACCGTTCGATCGGGATGTAGCCGGGCCCACATTCCCCATACCCCAGAGTGAAGACAAAGCTGTCAGGTCGGCACGCCTGCGCAAAAAGCTGAAACTCCACATACGCCTCCGCCGGCAGCAGTAGTACCTGCGCCGGGCCAAAATCCACACACGGCACCTGCACCCGGTGCCCGCGCTTCACCCGCTCATACCAGGCCAGCCCCATCGCCGCCTCCGCTCTTTCAAAAGGGCTCACCCCCTCGGCCAGCCTCTTCCGCAGGATCGTCTCCGTGTGCGCCAGCGTGTTGCGCGCCCCCAGCGGCATCCGCACCATCCTGAATTGCGACTGCTCCAGCGGCACCTTTTGCGTCCCCTTCCACGCCTCCTGCATCGCCGCATTCAGCCGCCCTGCCAGCACTTCCAGATTGTCCGGCGCGCCTGCGTTCCACTTCCCCGCCGTCACATTGCCGGAGCACCCGCTCGCATAAATTTGCAACACTTCTGGGTAGGCCGCCTGCATCTTCTCCCGCGCCCGCCCTGGAAAGTCAGCGGAAACCCGCCCCTTCCCGTAGCTGCTCATCGGGTGCACCGCATACCCGTGCAGCGCACAGACCGGCGTGTCCCCGTCCCAAAAGCTCAGCGTGCGCAGCCAGGGGTCGATCGTCCCCACATCCGCTTTCTGCGCGTCCGGGATCGTGCTCCGGCTCATCCGGTTGTAAAAGACCCGCCCGTCTCCGCCGAGATACCGCCGATTGCTTGCCACCTGCTGCACCTCAGCCTTGCCCAGCCCCAGGTGCGTCACCCGCCGCGCCTTTGGCAGTGCCTCGCTCAGCGCCCTGGCCACCCTCTCGATGCACTCCTCATTAAAGGCCGGCCAGCAGACCGAGGCCACCTGGATGGCCGCCTCCGGCGCAGGCGCCGGGATTTTCTTCCATGCCCCCGTCGCATCCATCTCGCGCAGCAGCTTCTCCGCCTCCTCATCCATCACCGGCGCATCATGCACATGCGTGCTGTGGATCATCACCCGCTCCGGCTCCGTCCCCGCCGCTACAGCCAGCGCCTGCTGCCATTTTTCAAACGACGTCCCGCGGATCTCACACCAGTCAAAGCTCACCAGCACCATCGGCCTGTCCCCGCCCGTCAGCACAAAGCCCTTCGCATACAGCGGGTCACCCACCTCCTTGGCAGGCGCGATGCCGCCGCCCATGCACGGATGCCCCTTCGGGATCGTCACATCCACACTGAAGGTCGCCAGGCGGAAGCCCGCCCCATCCTGGGCCATCACCGCCCCGCCCATCAGCAGGCACCCGAGAAACAAAAGGTATCGCATCCCCCAGATACGGCCTCCGCCCCCGCTTTCCTGCCTGACATTCACCCCGGCGCAAGATCCCTCGCCTCCCTTCGTTTCAGCCCCATCATGCGCTCCCTGCTCGCCGCCGCCATCGCCCTCTTCACCACCGCCCTCCCGGCCGCCCCACCTAACATCATCTTCATCATGGCAGATGACCTCGGCTACACCGATGTCGCCACCTTCGGCAGCCAGTACTACGAGACCCCGAACATTGATAAGCTCGCCACCCAGGGGCTGAAGCTCACCAGCCACCACCACTGCCAGAACTGCCAGCCCACCCGCGCCGCCCTCATGAGCGGCCAGTACGCCCCCCGCACCGGCGTTTACACCGTCGGCGACATCGGCCGCTTCGAGTGGCAGACCCGCCCCCTCCGCCCGGTAGAAAACGTCACCTCCCTGCCGCTGGAGAAGATCACCATCGCTCAGTCCCTGAAAAAGGCCGGTTACGCCACCGGCATGTTTGGCAAATGGCACCTCGGCATGAAGGAAGAGTTCCACCCTGGCAAACGCGGCTTCGATGAAGCCATCGAATCCAGCGGCAAGCACTTCGATTTCCGCACCACTCCAGAAGTCGCCTACCCCAAAGGCCAGTACCTCGCCGACTTCCTCACCGACAAAGCCGTGGACTTCATTCAGCGCCACAAGGACCACCCCTTCTTCCTTTACATCCCTCACTACGGCGTCCACTCCCCCATCCACGCCAAGCCCGAACTCATCGAAAAATTCAAGACCAAACCCGGCGTCGGCGGCCATAACAATCCCGTCTATGCCGCCATGATAGCCAGCGTCGATGAAAGCGTCGGTCGCGTCATGGCCGAGCTCGACAAACAGGGCCTCACCGACAACACCGTCCTCATCTTCACCAGCGACAACGGCGGCGTCGGCGGTTACACCCGCGAAGGCATCAAAAAAGGCGGCGACACCACCGACAACGCCCCCCTCCGCAGCGGCAAAGGCAGCCTCTATGAAGGCGGCACCCGCGTTCCCTTCATCGTCCGCTGGCCCGGCACCACACCCGCCGGGAGCCAAGTCGGCCAGCCCAGCATCCATGTGGATCTTTACCCCACCCTGCTGGAGATCGCCGGTGCAGCCGCCCCAGAAAACTACCCCCTCGATGGCGAAAGCCTCGTCCCCCTGTTCAAAGATCCAAAGGCCGCCCTGCAGCGCCCCGCCATCTTCCAGCACTTCCCCGGCTACCTCGGCGCAGGCGAAAACACCTGGCGCACCACCCCCGTCGGCCTCATCCAGCAGGGCCGCTGGAAGCTCATGGAATACTTCGAAGACGGCCGCCTCGAGCTCTACAACCTCGATGACGACATCGGCGAAACCAAAAATCTCGCCTCCGCCCAGCCTGACAAAGTGAAGGAATTGCAGAGCCAGATGATCGCCTGGAGAAAAACCGTCGGCGCCCGCATGCCCACCCCCAATACCCCCACCGAAGCCCCTGCCAAGAAGGGCAAAGGCAAAAAAAAGAAAAAGGCCCAATAAAAGCCTTCCCGCAGAAAAAACCTTCGGTTCCATCCGGCAGCCCCGCGCTTTCGGCACGCCGCTGCCCACCTCCCTCCACTGAAAAATTTGACAGGGGGGTGGAATGCGTGCCCTTGGTTGCCCCCATTTCCGTTAACGACACCCATCATGCCCAAGGCCCTCATCATTGCCGAAAAACCCAGTGTGGCCACCGACCTTGCCCGTGCCCTGGCGAAGGCGCCCGGCATGACTCCCTTCACCAAGGAGAAAGACTACTTTGAAAACGAGACCCACGTCATCTCCAGCGCCATCGGTCACTTGATCGAACTTGGCTTCCCCGAGGTGAACGGCAAAAAGATCGGCTGGGGCTGGACCCACCTGCCAATCATGCCGGAGGAGTTCGAACTCAAGCCCATCGAAGACAGCGCCGACCGCTTCAAGCTCCTCAGCCGCCTCATGAAGCGCAAGGACGTGGACCAGCTCATCAATGCTTGCGATGCTGGCCGCGAGGGGGAACTCATCTTCCGCTACATCGTCGAGGCCGCCGGCATCAAAAAGCCCGTCCAGCGCCTGTGGATGCAGTCCATGACCCAGGGTGCCATCCTCGAAGCCTTCAAAAAGCTGCGTAGCGACACCGAAATGCGTCCCCTCGCCGATGCCGCCAAGTGCCGCAGCGAGTCCGACTGGCTCGTCGGCATCAATGCCACCCGCGCCCTCACCGCCCTGAATTCCCGCAACGGCGGCTTCCGCCTCACCCCTGCCGGACGCGTCCAGACCCCTACCCTCACCATCCTCGCCAAGCGCGAGCTCGAAATCCAGGCCTTCGTCTCCCGCACTTACTTTGAAGTGCACGGCCTTTTCGAAGTCCCCGCCGGCAGCTACGAGGGCCGCTGGTTCGACGAATCCTTCAAAAAAGACGAAACCGACGAGCACAAAAAGCCCGAGCGCCTCTGGGACCTCGAAAAAGCCCAGGCCATCGTCCAGCGCTGTCTCGGCAAACCGGGCAAGATCGAGCAGGTCACCCGCCCGACCAAACAGATCGCCCCCCTTCTCTACGATCTCACCAGCCTCCAGCGCGAGGCCAGCAACCGCTTCGGCTTCTCCGCCCGCCGCACCCTCCAGATCGCCCAGGCCCTCTACGAAAAGTTCAAGGTTCTCACCTATCCCCGTACCGACTCCCGCTACCTCCCTGAGGATTACCTCGGCACCGTCAAGGAAACCCTCAGCACCTTTGCCCGGCAGGATACCCGCAAGCCCGGCGCCCTCCCCCAGGACCTCGGCACCCACGCCGCCACCGCGCTGGACAAAAACTGGGTGCGCCCCACCAAGCGCGTTTTCGACACCACCAAGGTCAGCGACCACTTTGCCATCATCCCCACCGGCCTCATCCCGCCCAAGGAACTGCCCGAGGCTGAGCAAAAGCTCTTCGACATGGTCGCCCGCCGTTTCGTCGCCGTCTTCTTCCCCCCCGCCGAGTTTGAAGTCACCACCCGCATCACCCGCGTGGACCACGATGCCTTCAAGAGCGAGGGCAAGGTCCTCGTCGAGTCCGGCTGGCTCGCCGTCTATGGCAAAAAGGCCGCCGAAGAAGCCGCTGCCGAAGGCGACAGCAAGTCCAAGCTCCTCGTCCTCGCCAAAGACGGCGACAGCGCCCGCACCGTGGACATCGAAGCTGCCGAAATGCAGACCAAGCCTCCGGCCCGCTTCAATGAAGCCACCCTCCTTTCTACCATGGAAGGCGCAGGCAAGCTCGTCGAAGATGAAGAACTCGCCGAAGCCATGAGCGAACGCGGCCTCGGCACCCCCGCCACCCGCGCCGCCATCATTGAAGGCCTCATCTCGGACAAATACATCGAGCGCGTCGAACGGAACATCGCCGTCACTAGCAAGGGACTCACCCTCATTGACCAGATCAGCCAGATCGGCATCGAGGCCCTCAGCAGCCCCGAACTCACCGGCCAGTGGGAGTATAAACTCCGCCAGATGGAGCAGAACAAGCTCGATCGCGGCAGCTTCATGCGCGACATCCGCCACCTCACCAACCAGGTGGTCGAAAAAACCAAAGCTTATCAGAAGATCGCCAAAGACCGCGTCTATCCCGACTTCGATGCCAAGTGCGGCGTCTGCGGCCAGCGCGGCTTCGAACAGAAGGAAGACTACGTCTCCTGCAAAAACCCTGAGTGCAAAGTCCGCGTTTACAAGGTCATCGCCGGTCGCGAACTGGGCGAAGACCTCCTCCGCGAGCTCCTCGAAAAACGCTTCCTTCCTCCCATGGAAGGCTTCCGCAGCCGCCTTGGCAAGGACTTCACCGCCGGCATTGAGGTCAAGGACGACGGCAAAACCGCCTTCGTCTTCCCCGGTGGCGAAAACGATCCCGACGCCCCACCGCCCTTCGATTTCGCCAGCGCCACTCCCATCGCCAAATGCCCCGTTTGCGCCCTCAAAAAGCGCGATGGCAAAATCTACAACACCCCGGACCATTACATCTGCAACATTGCCGCCAAGGACGCCAAAGCCTGCAATGCCCGTCTGCCCAAGGTCCTCTGCAAGAAGGAAATCAGCGAGGAGAACGCCATCAAGTTCTTCACCGAAGGCAAGACCGACGTCATCGCTGGCATGATCTCCAAACGCGACCGCCCCTTCAGCGCCTTCCTGCTCTGCAAGCCCGGTGAAAAACGCCTCCTCGGCTGGGAATTCCCACCCCGTGAAGCCAAACCTAAGGCCCCCGCAGCCCCTAAAAAAGGCCGCTTCGCCAAAAAAGCCGCTGCCCAAGACACCCCCGAGGACGCCCCCGAAGAGTAATCTCGGGGCGAGGTGGGAGAGCGCAGACGATGAGGCCCTCCTGGCCTCAGGTTTGGGCGCGAACTCACCCCACGCGAAGCGTCCAGGAGTGCGGTGGCAAAGAAGCCGGGGCCAACAGGCTTCGGCGACACCGCTTTCGTTCGCAGGCAAAAGGCAGACCTCATCCTCACAACCCAAGCGGCGAGACAGCCTAAAAAGGCATTTTGCACGACACGCCCGCTGCTTGCAAAACTGTGCCAATCCTGCCGCTTTGAAATCGGGAGGTTGATTTTTTGCAAATAACTGTCATCTGTGGTTTCCCGTTTTTCTACTTGTGACTAAACCCGCCTTTCAACTTACCACCGGTGGCATCCTCTTTTTTGGAATCCACGCTCTTGCCATCACGGCATTCTTTGTGAAACCGGATCTGACAGCCATCCTGCTCTGCCTGGGACTGTTTCTGATCCGTAAATTTGGCATTACCGGTGGCTACCACCGCTACTTCTCCCATCGTTCTTATAAAACCTCTCGCTGGTTCCAGTTCGTCCTGGCTTGGCTTGGAGGCATGTCCGCCCAAAAAGGCGCTCTTTGGTGGGCCGCCCATCACCGTCACCATCACCAGCATTCCGATCAGGAAGAAGACATCCACTCCGTCAAGCAGCAGGGCTTCTACTGGGCCCACGTCGGCTGGATCCTTGCCCCCGACTACAATGACTATGACGCCAAGCGCGTCAAAGACCTCACCAAGTTCCGTGAGCTCGTCTTCATTGACAAATACCACTTCATCCCGCCGGTGGCCCTGGCCATCGCCACTTACGTTTTCGGTCTCCTCATGACCGGCACCGCGATGGGCGGCCTGATGTACTTCCTCTGGGGCTTCTGCCTCAGCACCGTCATCCTCTATCACACCACCTTCGCCATCAATTCCTTCTGCCACCTTCTCGGTAGCCGTCGTTATGAAACTGGCGAATCCAGCCGCAACTCCTTCATCCTCGCCATCCTGACTCTGGGCGAAGGCTGGCACAACAACCACCACTACTACCCACACTGCGCACGCCAGGGGTTCTTCTGGTGGGAAATTGACCCTACCTACTACGTCATCAAGCTCCTCAAATTCGTGCGCATCGTCCACGAAATCAAAGAGCCGAATGCTCGCGTGCTGGAAGGCAAGGAAGCCACGGCGGCCCTGGGCTGATTGCCCCATCTCAATTCAAAAGCGGAGGCCAAAAGCCTCCGCTTTTTTTGTGTCCATAACCGCCCCCCAAAGTCCACTTTCAGCCGCTTGCCTGGGCCCTGGCCGTGCCGGATATTAGACGGGTTTCCAGACGTTGCCGCGCCATGGACGCCACGTCTTCTTGGTCAGATCCTTTGTCTTCTTCAGATGGTCTCGTTCGTTCCATCATTCCCGTCCTCTTCCCCATGGGGAAGTCATGGGGACACCATGGGGATGATGATCCCCACGCCATCCCCATCCCAAGTCGTTGATTGCCAGAGGATTGCTTCACCAGATCGCCAAATGGGGAAAAAACGCATCCTCTCCCCATCCCCAGTCACAGACTCATCGCGCCAGTAGCTGACCAGACATTTTTCTAATCCCCTGCTGGACGAATCCCGCTGCTCCGAAGAAACTCTTTCCTCATGCCCGCCTTCACCCACACTGCCGCCCTCTGGGCCTTGCTGGGCATCCCCCTGGTGCTGGCCATCCATTTTCTCCAGCGTCGCAGCCGCCGCGTCACCGTCACCACGCTGTTCCTTCTCCAGCAGCTCCAGCGCGAATCGGAAAAGGGCAATCGCATCGAAAAACTCCGCCTTTCCATCCCCCTCTGGCTGCAGTTGCTCATCGTGCTCATCTTCACCTGGCTGCTCGCCGGCCCCCGCTGGTTGCGCCAGGATGCAGTGCACCGCATCGCCATTGTTCTGGACAGTTCCGCTTCCATGCAGGCCTTCCGGCCATCGGCTGAAAAGGCCATCCGTGAGACCCTGGCCAGCATCCTGCCCCTGGGAGCACGGGCCGAACTGGCCTTGCTCAGCACCGACGTCAATGCCGCCAACCTCTACTACGGAGGCACTTCTGGCGATCTCATGGCCTCCCTCTCCGCCTGGCAGCCGCTCCTGGGCACACATGATTTCACCCCCGCCCTCCGCACTGCCCGCAGCTTTTCCGGCCCTCTTGGCGCGGTGCTTCTCATCACCGATCATCCTCCTTCCGCCTCCCTGCCCTTCGCCGCCAAAGCCCTGTCCATCGGCCAGGAAAACGCCAACGTCGGCTGGGCCGGCATTTCCGTCGAGGAACAGGACGGCCAGGACTTCTGGCGCGCCATCGTCCGCAACTACAGCGCCTCACCCCAGGAGCGGGAATGGGTCGTCTCCTCAGGCCCCCAGGCCTCTGCCCCCATCAAAATCACCCTCGCCCCGCGCGAATCGCGCACCCTGTCCGGCCCTTTTTTGGAAGCTCAAAACGCCCTCCGTCTCACCCTCACTCCCGATGCCCTGACTCTCGATGATGAACTTCCCTTCGTGCGTCCGCAGCCCAAGACCCTGGCTCTTCACCTCCCGGTGCCCAAAAATTTGGCCACTCAGGAAATCGTCAGCCTGTTCAGCAGCTATGCCCACACGACCGTGGCCAAGGAAGCCCAGCAGGCCGATCTCCAGGTCATCACCTGGCCGCCCAGCGTTGCGCTGGAAGCCACCCAACACGCCTGCCTTTTTGCCACCCCTTCCCAGGTTGCCAATCCCCCGCCTCTTCGCGGGGCCATCGTCGGTGAAGCCCATCCGCTCACGGACGGGCTAAACTGGCAGTCCCTCCTCGTCCGCGAAGGCATGGTCATGCCACGCGATCATCTCGACCGCGTGCTTCTCTGGCAGGGCGAGCGGCCACTCATTAGCCTGCGCCAAACACCGGCGGGAGCCCGTCAGCTTTTCTGCCATTTCGATCTCGCCACCAGCAATGCCCGGAAGCTGCCCGCGCTCGCCGTCCTGCTTCATCGTTTTCTCGAACAGGTGCGCGGGGAAAAAATCGCACCTGAAAGCGCCAACTACGATCTCCGCCAGCGCCTCACCGTCGCCCACAGCCGACTGGAAAGCGCCTCCCCTCTCACCCTGAAAATCCAGGGAGGCAAAACCGAAACGCTTCCCCTGACCCAGGCCCACCTGCTGCGCGCACCTGCCACCCCTGCCTTCTTCGAAATCACCCAGGGACCGCAAAACCTGCTCATCGCCGCCGCCCACTTTGCGGACTCGCGCGAAGCCGACCTCAGCAACTGCAAGCCCTTCGACGAACGTGCCTCCCTTCAGACCGAGCAGGTTCAGTCTCTCCAGGAGCCCGATCCACGCTGGCGGCCCTGGACCCTACTTCTTCTCGCCCTCCTTCTGGGTAGCTGGTGGCGGGGTCGCGACAAGACACCCGCCCCCGCCTTGAACCCTTTGTCCGGCCCCTCTTCATGATCCTGCGTCACCCCGAATGGCTTGCCCTCTTCCCCGTCCTGCTGTTGGCAGGCTGGTGGCTGCCTCGTCTGGGCGTCTGGCGTCCATTGCGACTCTTTTTGTTAGGCCTTCTCGCCCTCGTTCTCGCCCAGCCCCAGTGGCGGCGGCTTGCCGATGGTGTGGACCTCTGGGTCCTGCTCGACAGTTCCGCCTCCGCCGAAAAGCCCATGGCCAAAGGACTGCCCGAATGGGATAAGCTGCTGGAGCAAAGCCGCGGCCCCAGCGACCGGATGTTTCAGCTCAGCTTCGCCGAGGAAGTCATGCGCCGTGGCGCGGAAGGAGCCGAGCTATATGACCGCCAGCGCCAGTCCACCCGCACCGCCCAGGCTCTCACACAGGCCCTCGTCCAAGTCGGCAAGGAGAGCGAAGGTCGCCCCGCCCGCCTGCTCATCTTCACCGATGGCTATGCCACCGAACCCCTCACCGGCATCGCCGAAAAGCTCAAGGCCGAAGGCATCGAACTGGATTACTACCTCGCCCGCGATCCCGAGCCCACCGACTACCGCATCTCCGCCTTGCGTTTGCCCACCAAGGCCCAGCTTGGCGAACCCTTCCTCATCGAGATCGAAGTCCGCGGCACGCGCGATGGCCCTGTGCCACTCAAGCTCATGCGTCAGGGCCGCGAACTGAAAACCGCCGAAGTGGACATCCGCCTCGGCACAGGTTTGATCCGCCTCACCGACCGCTTGGGCAATGCAGGTGTGGCCCACTATGAGGCCATCATTCAGCCCGCCATCGATGCCCACCCCGGCAACAACCGCCATGAAGCCATGATCGAGATCGCCGGTGGCCCTCGCGTCCTTCTCCTCACCTCCTACACCGACGATCCCGTGGCCACCACCTTGCAGCGCCAGGGCTTCACCGTCGAAACCGTCACCGATCTGCGCAGCGTCCGCACCGGCCAGCTCGCCGGGGCCAAATGTGTCATCCTCAACAACGTTCCCGCCTTTGAACTGCCCGGCGAATTCCTCTCCTCCCTCGACTTCTACGTTCGTGAGCAGGGCGGCAGCTTGCTCATGGCTGGCGGCCAGAAGAGCTTTGCCGCAGGCGGCTACTTCGAGTCCTCCATAGATTCCCTCCTGCCTGTCTCCATGGAGCTCAAGCAGGAGCACCGCAAACTGATGGTCGCCATGGCCATCGTCATGGACCGCAGCGGCTCCATGAGCATGACCGTCAAAAACGGCTTCACCAAAATGGCCCTCGCCGATGAAGGCGCGGCCAATGCCATCCGCTTCCTCGGTCCGCAGGATCTGCTCACCGTTTTCGCCGTGGACAGCGAAGCCCACCAGATGGTCCCCCTTCAGCCTGTCGGGCCTAACCGCGAAAGCATGGAAAGCGCCGTGCGCCGCATCGAAAGCACCGGCGGCGGCATCTTTGTTTACAATGGCCTCAAAGCCGCCTGGGATCAGCTCAAAACCGCCCCGGCCGGTCAGCGCCACATCATCCTGTTTTCCGATGCCGCCGACTCAGAAGAGCCCGGCGATTACAAAAACCTCATTGATGAAATCCTCGCCAATGGCGGCACCCTCAGCGTCATCGCCCTCGGCACCCGCGCCGACTCGGATGCCCAACTGCTCGAAGACATTGCCACACGCGGCAAAGGCCGCCTCTTTTTCACCGACAAGGCCGAGGAACTCCCCAGCATCTTCAGCCAGGAAACCGTGGCCGTGGCCCGCAGCGCCTTCATCCGCGACCCGGTCAAAACCCAGGCCGCCGGTGGTTGGTTTGAAATCACCAGCCAGCCCCTCGACTGGCATGCCCAGGCCGATGGCTACAATCTCTGTTACCTGCGCGACTGGGCCAGCCAGGCCCTCATCACCCAGGATGAATACACCGCCCCGCTCGTCGCCTTTGGCCAGCGCGGCATCGGCCGCACCGCCGCCATCACCTTCCCTCTGGGGGGCGAGTTCTCCGCCCAGACCCGCGCCTGGCCGAAATACGGCGACTTCCTCCAAACCCTGACCCGCTGGCTGATGGGGGAACAGTTGCCTCCCGGCATCGGCCTCAAGCACCGCCTGGAAGGCACCGGGCTCACCATTGACCTCCTCCATGACGATACCTGGGAACAGCGTCTCATGGCCAAGGCACCCCGCATCATGCTCGCCCATGGGGCCACCGCCGGCTCTAGCCATGAGCTGGCCTGGGAACGTCTCTCCCCCGGCCATTACCAGGCCCGCGTGGACCTGCCCGAAGGCGAAATGGTACGCGGTGCCGTTCAGGTGGGTACCCAGGCCTTGCCCTTCGGTCCCACCCTCGTGGGCACCAGCACCGAGTGGGCCTTTGATGAAGCCCGCACCGAGGAACTGAAGCAGGTCTCCCTGGCGAGCGGTGGCCGTGAACTGCTGGAACTCAGCCAAGCCTGGCGCAGCCCCCGTGCCGAACGTTTCGTGGACCTCCGCAACGAACTCCTCCTCCTCGCCCTCATCCTCATGCTGGCCGAGGCCCTCATCACCCGCACCGGCTGGCATCTCCCCGTATGGGCCTTCGCAGGCTGGAAGATCAAAGGCAACCGTCCCTCCCCCAGCCCCGCCGTCCTGGCTCATCAAAAGCGCGTTCACAAGGAAGCCACCCCTCCCCCCACAGCCGCTCCCCCGCCCCCCGAAGCCCCACCTCCCCCGGAACCCGAGATCAATCGCCAAAGCCGCTTCGACCGCGCCAAGAAAAGATGAACTCCGCAACGAGGGCCTGCGACCGCTCAGATGGGATGAGAAACGCCCTGCCCAAACCCGCGTCAGTACAAAACACGCACCAGATACAGCCCGCCCGCCGGGGCCATCTGGTTGCTCTGGGGGGCCGTATCGTCGGTAAGCAGGCTCTGAAACCAGGGCACCGTGGCGCGGCCACGTGCGACGAGGATGAGGCTGCCCACAATGAGGCGTACCATTTTATAAAGGAAGCCATCACCCTCGAATTCCAGTTCCAGGATGTCCCCGTCCTCACGCATCTCGGCACGATGAATGGTGCGCGTTGTTTTCTCTGGGAGAGCGCGGCGTTGGGTCTCGGGCATGTCACCGCGATTCGCGGAAAGGCGCACGAAGTTGTGCGTGCCCACGAGGCTGTCCAGGCAGGTCTGCAGGGCCGCCATGTCCAGCGGGCCGTGGATGTGCCAGACGCGATCGGATTCAAAGGGGGAAAGCTGGGGCGCGCGCCAGATGCGGTAGCGATAGACCTTGCCCTTCGCATCGTAACGGGAGTGAAAAGTCGGCGGCTCAGCCGCGCGCACATCCACCAAGCGGATGGTGAGGGGCAGGCAGGCGTTGACGGCTTTCACCCAGGCTTCATCGCTCATGCGAAGGGTCACGGGCACGTCCATGTGGGCCACTTGGCCCAGGGCATGCACGCCCGCATCCGTGCGGCCCGAGCCGTGAACGGTGGTGACGGCCTGGGTGGCCTTGAATACGGCAGCGCTCAGTTCATCCTGGATGCCGCCGCCGATGGCCAGGGCCTGCCAGCCCCGCCAGGGGGTGCCGCAGTAGGCCACCACCACACGCAGACGCCGCAGTCCCGGACCTGGGCCTTTGTTCAGCCCCAGCTTACTTTCGGCGTCGCTTCGACTCATGGTTAGTCCACTCCAGGTCGTAGGTTTCATCCGGCAGGAGAAAGCCCGCCGGGCCGCGCTGGCTATTGAGGTAATCTTGCAGGATGACCACAGCGGCCAACTGATCCACGATCTCGTTGCGCTGGCGCTTATCGGTGATGCCTGCCCGGGACATGGAGGCTTCCGCTTCCACGGAGGAGAGGCGCTCATCCACAAACTCGATGGGCAGCTCATGCTGAAGAGCCTTGCCCAGACGATCGGCAAATTTCTCCACACGCTCCGTCGCCTCGCCCCGATTGCCGCTCATGAGAAAAGGCATGCCGATGACGATGCGGGCGATGTGTTTCTCCCGCGCGATGCGGGCGATCTCGCGCTCCACCTCGGACTTGGACTCCAGGGTCTTAAGCGGGCTGGCGGTCAGCTCCATCTCGTCGCTGATGGCCAGTCCGATGCGGACGGTTCCGTGATCAATGGCGAGGATGCGTGGCATGGGGGGAGAGGGAAGCCGCCAAGATGCACCGCATTCGCCCTGGGATCAAGAGCCTGCCGCCCATTGATCCCACAGCAGCTTCACCACCAGGGCAAAAACGACGAGGAGGAACATGACACGGATGAAGGGAGCTCCATGGCGGATGACGAGGCCCGAGCCAAGCCGGGCACCGATGAGCTGGCCCGCGATCATCACGGCGGCGATGTCATATCGGACTTGTGCAGCCCAGATAAAGACCGAAACGGAAGCGAGGTTGCTGGTGAGGTTGACCACCTTTGTGTAGGCGGTGGCGTGGAGCAGATTCAGCCCCAGGAGGGAGAGACAGGCCACCGTCCAGAAAGTGCCCGTGCCAGGGCCCAGGAAGCCATCGTAAAACCCCAGCACGCAGCCACCCAGGCAGGCAAAAACGGTGGGCGTGAGCCGGGCGCGTGCAGCCTGCTGGCCGAAGCGTGGACTCACCAGTGCGTATGCGGCGATGCCCAGCAGCAGCCAGGGCACCAGCTTTTTCAGCAGATCGGGGCTCACCTGCGTCACTGCCAGAGTGCCCAGCAGGGCCGCAACAAAGGTGACCGCCACGGCCAACCGCACCTGGGCCCACTGCACCAGCCCTGCCTGCGCATAGCGCCGCACGGCCAGCAGCGTGCCAAAGGTGCTCTGCATCTTATTGGTGCCCAAGGCCAGATGCGGTGGCAGCCCGGCCCAAAGCAGCGTCGGCAGGGAGATCAGCCCCCCACCCCCAGCGATGGAGTCAATGAACCCCGCGCTCAACCCAGCAAGAAAGAGAAGCAGCAGCGTATCCCAGCTCATGGGGGACTTTTGGTTAGGCCAGAAAGGGCACGGCAGCGCGAAATCATGGTGAGGATGCAACCAGACTTCGCCCTTGGCTGCAATCAGGGATTGCCAATTTCAATCATAGCTGAACAATGGCGGACGATGAAGCTCCTGCTGCCCTGCCTTTTCGCCGCCCTCACCGCCACTGCTGCCGGACCCGGGGCCCCGGTGGGGAAATTCCAGCAACTGGAGCAACTGCTGCCCACCCCCACCCCGCAGCGCATCGCCTCCGGCGCACCGGGCGCGGCCTACTGGCAAAACCGCGCGGACTATGAGATCCACGCCACGCTGGATGATGTAAAGCGCAGCCTCAGCGCGGAGGCCACGGTGACTTATCACAATCTCTCCCCAGATACGCTGGACTACCTCTGGGTCCAGCTCGACCAAAACTACCTCTCGCACAATGCGGACTCCCGCCTCACGCCTAACAGCAAGCGTGGCATTGACCCCGCCAAGGTCACCTACTCCGCACTGGATCGCCTGCTGGCTTATGAGACCTATGACGGAGCACTGAAGATCTCCCGCGTCACCGATGCTGAAGGTCAGGCCCTACCCTACACCGTAGTGAAGACTATGCTGCGGGTGGACCTGCCGGAGCCGCTTAAAGCCGGCAGCACCCAAGTCTTTAAAATGGCCTGGAGCTATCCCATCAATGACTGCAAGCGCATCAATGCCCGCACGGGGTATGAGCACTTCCCGGAAGATGACAACTGCATCTACACCCTCGCCCAGTGGTTCCCCCGCCTGGCGGCCTACACGGACTACGCAGGCTGGGTGAATAAGCAGTTCCTCGGCACGGGCGAATTCACCTTGGAGTTCGGCAACTACAAGGTCCACCTCACCGTGCCGGAAGACCACCTGGTGGCCGCCACGGGCCTGCTGCAAAATCCCGAAACGGTGCTGACCGCGACCCAGCGCGCGCGCCTGCAAGCGGCTCAAGGAGAAACGAAGAAGCCCGTCTTCATCGTCACACCTGAAGAGGCCAAGACAGCGGAAAAAACCAAGGCCAAAGGCCAGAAGACCTGGATCTTTGAGGCTGAAAACGTGCGCGACTTTGCCTTTGCCAGCTCGCGCAAATTCATCTGGGATGCCATGGCTGTGGAGGGTGCCACCTTTCCTCCCACGCCAGAGCGCCGGGGTGGCATCACGGACCGCATGTTTCGCCCACCTGTGATGGCCATGTCCCTCTACCCAAAGGAAGGAATGCCGCTGTGGGACAAGTATTCCACCCACGCCATCGCCCACACTATCCAGACCTATTCACGTTATACTTTTAGTTATCCCTACCCCGTCGCGTGGTCGGTGAATGGCCCGGTGGGCGGCATGGAATACCCCATGATTTGCTTCAACGGCCCACGCCCAGAGAAGGACGGCACCTACCCTGAGCGCACCAAATACGCGCTCATTGGCGTGGTGATCCATGAAGTAGGGCACAACTACTTCCCCATGATCGTGAACTCCGACGAACGCCAGTGGACCTGGATGGATGAAGGACTAAATTCCTTCCTGGAATACCTGACGGAAGAGGAGTGGGAGAACGACTGGAAACACCGCCGGGATGCACGCGGGCTCACCGACTACATGCGCCTGAGTGATCGTGTGCCCGTGATGACCAATTCCGAGTCCATCGCCGATCTGGGCCCGAATGCCTACGGCCAGCCCACCGTGGCGCTGAATATCTTGCGCGAGCACATCCTGGGGCGCGAAGCCTTTGACCACGCTTTTAAAATCTACTCCCGCCGCTGGATGTTCAAGCGACCCGCCCCAGCCGATTTCTTCCGCACTATGGAAGACGCCAGTGGGGTGGATCTGGACTGGTTTTGGCGCGGCTGGTTTTACAGCGTGGATCACGTGGATGTCTCCATTGACGAAGTGAAGTGGCTGCAACTGGACAGCCGCGACCCCGCCGTGGAAAACCCGAAGAAGAAAAAGGAAAAGGACGAGCTGCCGCAAACCCTCACCCGCCAGCGCAACGCGACGCTGCCGAAGCGCGTGGACCGTTTTCCAGAGCTCAAGGACTTCTACGACCAGTTCGATGAAGCCACCGCCTTGCCCAGCGAGAAAAAGAAATATGAAACTCTGCTCAAAGACCTGAAGGAGGAAGAAATCGACCCCGAGTTGTTGAAGACCAAGCATAACTTTTACGTGCTGGAATTCAGTAACCTGGGCGGTCTGGTGACACCGTTGATTTTGAAGCTGGACTACACGGACGGCAGCAGTGAGGAACTGACGCTGCCCGCCGAGATCTGGCGCTTTAACACCGAGAATACCACCAAGCTGCACCTCACGCTGAAGGAGCTGAAGTCCGTGACCTTTGATCCCCGCCAGGAACTGGTGGACTGCAATGTGGAGAACAACTTTTGGCCTCGCCGTCCGGTGAAAAGCCGCTTTCAACTCTTCAAGGATGACAAGGCGCCGAACCCCATGCGTGAGCTGACCCAGCCAAAGAAAAAAGAGGCCGAGAAAAAGTCTGATGAGAAAAAGTAGCCTCATCCTCGCTGTCGCCGCCGCACTGCTCGCGCCTTGTCTCCATGCGCATTCGCTGCATCAGTCCACGGCGGAGGCCGAGTTCAATACCGTCACCCAAAAGCTCGAAGTTAGCCTCACCGTTTTCCTCAGCGACCTCGAGCTGGCCCTGCAAAAGCAGCAAGAAAAGCGCCTATCTCCAGACACGACTTTCGAGTCGAAAATTCAGGCCTACCTGACGCAAACTTTCGTGGTAACCGATGCCGCAGGTCACATCGCGCCGCTCCTCTGGGTGGGTCGTGAACTGGAGGCGGACAGTCTCAAAAGCGGCGATCCCGCCCTGACGATCTTCTTTGAAATCCCTCTGCCTCAGGGGCTGGAAGCCTGCACGCTCCGGCATGCTGTGTTTAACGAACTCTTCGAAGACCAAGTTCAGCTCCTCAGCCTCCGCAGCGGCAGCGAAAAATCCCAGCGTCTCTTTAGCAGGAAAGCCATGGTCCAGATCCTGCTTCAATGACAGCACGTCATTTGGAGGCCCTGCCAGAAAGCCACTTTTTGCGCCACTGGGTGATCCGTTTGCAGAATGGCCATGTCATCCCTGACTGACGCTATTTACTAACCTTTTTTACTTTAGCGCGTCGTAAAGACTTGGCTCATCGTTAAAACGATTTTATTTATGTTTATGAGAAAACTTCGACTCGGTGGGGTTCGTGCCTGGCTAGCGGCTGCACTTTTGAGCGCCGGCATGGCGACGGCGGCAGACTATGTGGTCACTTCGGCCTCTGTTTTTGAATCCGGCAACCTGAACCTTGTCCTATATCAAGCCAGCATAACTCCCGGCCCGCACAGGATCACCTTTGATCCGGCCATCCTGCCTGCCACCTTTACAATCAACACCTTTGGTCGCACAGTTATCAACTACGATCTGACGATGTCGGGGCCTGGGGCGGATCAGGTCACGATTGACTTTGGTGGCTTTAGTCCTGGCTTCCAGATTTCAGCAGGGCGCACCGTGGTTTTTACCGGTCTAAAATTTGCCAATGCGCGAAACACCGGCACAGACGGGGCGTCTGGAAACTTCACCACTCAACCCACGCCTGGAGGCTCGGCTGAAGGCGGAGCCATCCTGAATGGGGGAAATCTCACGGTGACCAACTGCGTTTTCGAGGCCTGCAAAACCTTTGGGGGAAGAGGCGGCAGTGGTGCTTTCTTCACGAACCAGCAAGGCCAGCCCGGCGGGGCAGCTCGGGGCGGTGCGATCTTCAGCAACGGCACCAGCTTAACGGTGACTGGCTGCTTGTTTTTGGACAATGATGCCACGGGCGGCAATGGCGGCTCGGGGGCCAGTGATACCCAAGGTGGGCAGTTCTCCTTTGGCGGTGGCGGCGGCGACGGGGGTGTGGGCCAAGGCGCTGCCATCTACGCAGCAGCGGGCACTTGCTCCATCACTCGCACCACTTTCGCCGGTCAAGGTGCTTTTGGTGGCGTGGGTGCCAACGGCGGCCAGTTTTCAAACACCTCCTCCTCGGGCTACAATCCTGGGGGAAAAGGAGCCAATGCGGAAGGCGCTGCCATTTACGCAGCCTCTCCAGTTACACTCCTCCATTGCACGGTGGTCAATGGATATTGCCGGTCCGGCACAGGCGGTTTCTCTGGCTTCGGCATACCCTTAGGGGCGACGGGTTTGGCTCGGGGTGCTGGCGTTTTTGGCGCGGGTGTGGTGACCGTGGGGAATTCTTTGATGGCCCTGAACCAAGTCTCAGTTGGAAATACTCCACAGAGTCCCACTGACGTCGGCGGGTCTTTCTCCTCTCTCGGTTATAACTTGATTGCCGTCTTGCCCGATGGAGTCGCAGGCTTCAGTGGCAGCACGGAGCTGACAGGGACGACAGCCGCACCGCTGGACGCCAAAGTTCAGGTCCTACCAGCGCCCAATGGTTATGCCGTTGGCAGCCTTCGCCTGCGCCCTGGCAGCCCTGCGGTGGATAAAGGCAAGGCGCTCTCTGGTGCCACCGTGGATCAGCGTGGCCAGCCACGCACGGTGAACCTGGACGATGCCCAGTTCCCCAACGCTGTCGGCGGCGACGGCACCGACATCGGAGCCTTTGAGTCACAGACATTGCCAAACACCCAGCCCATCGTCTTGCCTGGCAATTCGTTTATGGGCAGCGCAGGCCAGGCACTCAGTGGTGCTTTTGTCTTTGGTTATGATGACGACAATGATCCAATCACATACACCATCGTCGGCACTGCATTGCCGACCGGGTTGACTCTGAACAACGATGGCTCCATCACTGGCACTACCACGGTGGTCGGCTTTGGCACCTACCGGTTCAAGGTGAATGACGGCAAGGAAGACAGCGAGGTATCTACCTTTACGCTCGTGATCAATGAGATCCCCTCCCTGGTGGTCACCACTACGCAGGACTCCCTTTCGAACATTGACGGCGTGACCTCCCTGCGGGAGGCCATCAGCCGGGCTCAAGACGACGGACTCACCACGCCGGTGACCTTTGATTCCAGCGTCTTTGCCACCCCCCTGTCCACCAGTTTGCCGATTACTTCGATCTCGATCACCAGTGATGTGGAGATCATCGGTCCCGTCGCTGGAGTCACTCTTCCGGGCATGACCTTCTCCATCAGCGGCGGCACCGTGTCGCTTTCGAAGCTGACCTTCCGCGGCTCCATGAGCGCCCCTTATCTGGATGTTTCGGGCACCACGAATCTCACGGTCACAGGCTGCACCTTTGGCGACGGGCAGTTTTTTGGAGGCTTACCCATCAACAACAATGGCGGCACGATCACCCTGCGGAACTGCACGATCGCCAGCAACGACGGCAGCTCCAGCGGCAGCTCCGCCAGCGCCATCTATCAAGCCTCCGGCACCCTGCTGCTGCAAAACTGCACCATCGCTGCCAACATCGGACCCAACGCCATTTTCATCGTGGACGGCAGCTTCTCCATGGGCAACACCCTGGTGGTTAGCAACACCCTCGCAGCCTCAGGCGCAGCGGCCAACCAGATTCAAGGTGCCCTCACCAGCCTGGGATATAACTTGATCGGTGCTGCCCCGAACATGACGGTGACCGGAACGACCACAGGCAATCAGTTGAACGTGGCCAATCCGTTGCTCGATCCCGCTGGTCTTCAACTCAACGGCGGCCCCAACCGAACCATCGCGCTTATGACGGGCAGTCCCGCCATTGATAAAGGCAAGGTGCAGGCCGCTGCCACGGCGGATCAACGCGGACGCCTGCGCCCCTTTGAAAACAAAACCGTTCCGAATGCCACCGGTGGAGACGCCAGCGACATCGGTGCTTTTGAGGTCAGCACTCCCGAGTCTCAAATCTCCATCCGGCCAGTGCTTGGCCCGGATTCTTTTGGCCCCGAGCTCCTCAATGGAGACACCTTCGACTTCAGCCCATTCTTCATTCAGGAGGTCGGCACCGAGACCACGGTGACTTTGGAGATCCGCAACCGGGGCAGCGCCCCGCTGGTGCTGAATGGCCCTTCCTTCGTCACCCTTCAGGGGGTCAGCGCCAGTTCTTACTACCTCGAGCAACCCGCCGTCGCGACCGTCGCCGTGGGCGCTTCTACTACCTTCAAGGTCACCTTTTGGCCTCAGACGCCAGGATTAAAAACGGCCGGACTTTCGATCTCCAACAATGATTTGGATGAACCTAACTTCAGCCTGCAACTGAGTGGCACGGCTGAAGATAACACCGCTGTCCAGCCTGAGCTGATTGCCCCCAAGATGAACAGTGGCCTCTACCCCATGGCCAACATTGTCTTCCGTCTGCCAGAACCTCCAAAGGCAGGCACGGTGAAGTTGATTTTCCAGCTTCAGGATCCGCCCTACACAAATTACAATTTTGACCTTCCAGCCGTGGTCACTTCCGGCATTCACACGGTCACCGTGGACACCGTCACCAACGACATGGGAGAGGGACCTTACCATGTTAACATCGAGTACCAGGACGTGCTCAGTTGGACCAACGGGGCGAGAAATTCTGGTGTCCGGATCCGTCCCGTGGCCGCCAGCAGCACCCTTCAAGTGGCCAGCAAAGCCGCAGCGCCAGGGGCAGGGGTCTTCCTGCCAGCGGGTGCCACCATCACCAGCTTTAACCTCCCGGCCATTGATGACGCAGGCAACGTCACCTACCTGGCCAAGTGGTCCAGCGTCTCTCCCAAGCTCTCTGGCACAGGCCTTTTCTTGAACAACAAGTGCTCCGGCTTCACCGGTGGGCCCACCTCGCTTCCTGGCGGCTCCAAATACACTGCCTTCACGGACCCCGTCATTGACGGTGGCCAACTCCTCAGCATCGCCAGCATTGCCGGTGGCACGCCGAAACCGCCCGCCAAGGTGGTGGTGATAGCCTCCAGCTCAGAGAGTCAGTCCCGCCTCGGCATTCTCAATTCCCTGGGCGAAGCTGCCCCAGATGCCACCGGCGCACTGCCGACCGGCGGCCCCGTGTTTAAAGACTTCCGTGCGGTGGATGTCCATGCGGGCGTCATCGGCATCTACGCCCAACTCTCCGGTGGCACGGGCACGCTGAAAGTCACTGCCGCCAATGACGTGGGCCTGTGGCTCAAAAGCGGCAATCTCCCCATGGCTCAGGCCCTGCGGGAAGGTCAGCAGATCGGCTCCAAAACTGTCGGCACCATCGTCAGCTTTATCTCTGGGGCACTCTCCGGGGGCCAAGGCCGTGGCTGGGTCACCAAACCCGCCGGCACCCAAGGGGCTGTGCTAGCCCTGGTCACCTTTACCGACCGTACCCAAGCGGTCGTCTCGGCGGAAAGAAATGGCGCGGCCACCGTCTTCTCCGCTGCGGGTGCCATCGGCACGGCCGGCGGTCCGACTCTTGCGGGGGGCAGCTTCGCCTCGTACGGCTTCCCGGCGGCCAATGATCAGGATACCAGCACCTTCCTGGCCACCTTAAAAGTCGGCACAGGCGGCGTCACCAAAGCCGATGCGCGTGGTATCTTCCTCAGCAACCAGGACGGCACCTACAGCCCTCTGGCACGAGTCGGTTTGCCTTCCGGCGTCCTCAATTCCTCCTACAGTGTGCTGGGCGACCCCGTCCTCTCCACCGACAGTTCAGTGGCGTTCCTCGCGACGCTGAAAGGCGGCACCGTCAAAGGCCCCAATGCGACCACGCTCTGGTGGAAACCCGCGCAGGAGCCGCTCCAGATGCTGGTCCAAGGCGGTGGTGAAGCTCCCGATGTGCCCGCTTCCCAGTGGAAGGCAATTACCAATCTCTCCATCGCAGGAGGTGGCCGCGGACCCGTCTTCGCTGCTTCCCTCGTCATCGGCAAAGGCGGCGTGACCGCCAGCAATGACACCGGCGTCTGGGCCTGCGACTTCCTGGGCCGCCCGCGCCTGCTCTTCCGTGAAGGGGATCTGATCAATGGCAAACGCCTGACCTCCTTCCTCCTGCTCAAAAGCAGCGTGGGAAATCTCGGAATCACACGGAGCGTGAATGATGCCGCCAAGGTGGCATGGATTGCCACCTTCAGCGACAAAACGACCGCCCTCATGACTTCCGAAGTGCCTTAGCACACCTGTCTTCAGAGACTGCCCGAGGGCCTCATCCTGAGGGCAGGCGACAGAATCTGGCAGTGCTTCTCCGAAATGCCCTACCAGTACATGGTGCCCGGCCGAGTTTGATGAAGGAAAAGAAGTTTAAACCGTCACCCAGGTCTTGGCTTTGCTGCTTTGCAGGATGGCTTCGCAGAGCTTCACTTCATGGTGGCCATCGGCGGCGGTGGCGAAGAGAACGGGGGTTTTCTTGCCACTGGCGATGTGTTCATAGACGGCACGGTAGTGCATCTTGTGGGCGTCGCTGAAGCCTTCGGCATGGCCACCGGGGTAGTCGGTAAAGTTGGCCACGTCTTCCAGGAAACCGGGGGTGCCGCGTTGCAAAATCTGGTTAGGCTGGTCGCGACGCCCGAGGATGATTTCGTTCGGCTGCTGGAGGTCCCACTGGACGCTGCCTTTGGTCCCGTAGATGCCCAGGGCGAGGCTGCACTTCCACCCAGCGGCGACCTGGGAGATGCTCGCATTGGCATGAACGCCGTTGGCGTGGCCGTGCTTGGACTTGCCGAACTTCAGCAGCACGCTGCCGAAGTCTTCCGTGTCCACTTTGTAGGGGACCATGGTTTTGGGGTCCACCTTGGCGAAGGTCTTTACCTCGCCTTTCGGACGCAGGCGAGTTTTGTGAAAGGTTTCGATGTGGGCAAAGACGCTTTCGGCCTTGGCTCCTAGGATGAAGCTAACGGCATCAATCCAGTGCGTGCCGATGTCGCCGACGGCGCGCAGTTTGCCGCCTTCGCTGGCCATAACACGCCAGTTATAGTCGGTCTGGTGCAGCAGCCAGTCCTGGAAAAAGTGCCCCTGGACGTGGATGATTTCGCCAAGGTCTCCGCGCTCCACCAAGGCGCGCATTTGCAGCACTGCGGGGAAGAAGCGGCACATGTAATTCACGGCAAAGACAGGCCCGGCCTTGCCCCCCTTTTTCACGGCCTCCACCACCTGCACGGTTTCGGCGGTGGTCATGCCGAGGGGCTTTTCACAGATGACGTGCTTGCCCATGGCCAGGGCGCCTAGGCATTGCTCGACATGGGCTTTGTTCGGCGAGGTGATATGCACCACGTCCACGTTCGGGCTGGCGAACATGGCTTCATGATCGTAGTCGCCATAGGCTTCCTCGATGCCCCACATCTCAGCCGCCTTGCGGGCGCTTTTAGAAGAGGCGCAGATGGCCGTCACCTGGATGCCCAGACGTTTCAGCGCCTCAATATGGACCGGGCCGATGAAGCCGGTGCCGATGATGCCTGCGCGGAGATGATGGAGGGGTGTCATGCCTCACGCTGCCCCAGGAGGGGCTGACTGTGCAAGTAGGGGTTTTCGGCAAAAGCGGACTGTGAGGAGTGTTCTGCCCGTCTTTTGAGCCGGGCCCGCAAAAAAGTCGGGCGTGAAAGCCAAAATGAGGTGACGGAACTGGCACGAGGGCTGCCCAGGGAGGAGGCGGGCCTGGGCGACGTGGTTTTTTAAAACAAAACTCCGTGCTGGACGGGCAGGGCAGTTTATTTGTAATCTTCATTTTTCCCGGGACATGCGTCTGTTTTCCAAAATCCTCTGGCTCCTTGCTTTTCTGGCCGCCACTTTCTGCTGGATGGTGCTCTTTGAGCACGGTTTCAGCATGACTGGCTTCAGCAAAGGGGTGCGGGAGGAGTGGCGGACGCTCACCGAACTGGTCTCCGGCAAGGAAGACCCCACCGCCAAGGACACCCCTGTTAACCCCCCGAAACGCCAATAGCATCATGATCGTCACCGCGAGCGAACTGCAACCCAAGTATCAGAATC
Source organism: Prosthecobacter algae (assembly GCF_039542385.1). Taxonomy (NCBI): domain Bacteria; kingdom Pseudomonadati; phylum Verrucomicrobiota; class Verrucomicrobiia; order Verrucomicrobiales; family Verrucomicrobiaceae; genus Prosthecobacter; species Prosthecobacter algae. The sequence goes on from NZ_BAABIA010000003.1 coordinate 668,999, forward strand.
TTTGGAAAAGAGGCCAGTTGTCCGTCGAACAGAAGAACTGGGACTATGCTGTGAGTCTCCTGCTTCCGATTGTCAAAGAAGTGCCGTACTTTCTGGAAGGGCGCAAATGGCTGCGCCTGGCCGAAGGTGAAGCGGCGGGCAGCGGTCGCAAATTCAGCTTTGGCGGCGGCATGTTCAAGGGCGGCGGCAAGAAAGATCCCTGGGAGTCCATCGCGGACCTGGAGGAGAACGTTTTCCAGAAGGATCCGTACAGCGTCAGCGGCAACCAGCAGCTCTATGATCTGGCGCTGAAAGTGGAGTTCCCCGAGTTGGCATCCTTTGCCCTGGAAACGATCTGCAAAGGCCAGCCGACGAACACCAAGGTGATGCACACCCTGGCGGAGCATTACATGGCCCACGGCAAGCCGAAAGAGGCCAGCCGGGTGTATGCAGACATTTTGAAGCTGGATCCGAAGGATCTGCACGCCGGCAAAGGTGAAAAAGACGCCTCCGCTCGCGCCTCCATCGAAGGCCAGGGCTGGAACACGGGCGACATCAACAGCGCGAAGAAGGATAACAAAGAAGCGAACCTGCTGGAAATGCTGAATAAGCAGGGCCGCACGCAGGAGCAGACGGAGTCCCTCCTGGCTCACTTCACGGAGCTGTACAACCAGGACCAGAAGAACATCAACTATGTGAAAAGCATGGCGCAGCTCTTTGAAGAGCTGGACCAGACGAGCACGGCGCTGGACTTCTACCAGTATGCGCTGACGCTGAACCCTGGGGATGTGGCCCTGCAGCGCCGCACGGAAATCATCCGCGACAAGGCGGAGGACCTGTACATCCAGCAGATGCAGGCCCACATTGAAGCCTACCCTGACGCCCCTGACGTGGAAGAAAAACGTGCCCAATTGGCCGAAGTCCGCCGTCAGCGCGCCTCGGTGATGATCAATGAGGCGAAGTCCCGTGTGGAGCGCAACCCGACGGACAAGGCCCTGCGGTATGACCTGGGCCAGGCTTACTTCAACTCCGCGATGTACACGGAAGCGATTCCGGAACTGCAGCAGGCGAAGAGCAACCCGAACATCCGCATCAAGGCGATCCTGATGCTGGGCCGCTGCTTTGAGAAGAAGAACATGAACGACCTGGCCTTCAGCGCCTTCATGGATGCCTCCAAGGAACTGGCGATCATGGACAACACGAAGAAGGAAGTGCTCTATGAACTGGCACTTGTGAGCGAGAAGATGGGCCGGCAGGACCAGTATCTGGAAGCACTGAAGGAGATCTACAATGCGGACTATGGCTACCGCGATGTGGCCACCCGCGTGGAGTCCTCCTACACCTGATTTTTCTTCGACCGAAACCATCTACGAATCCCTGGTCTGCCAAAAGTGGACCAGGGATTTTTGTTCTCCCGACGAGGGGGAAGAGAGGCAATGAACGAGTCCAGGCGGTCTAGCTTGCAAATATTGGCCACCCCTGGCTACACCACCGTCTTAGCCATTCGCCCTGGCAGCCTGCTTTCATTTGGACTCTTTTTGGAAATGGTCTAAAACAAGCCAACCGCAGGTGCCCACCTTCCCCCATGTCACTCCAGCCGCCGACCCCTGCTAGCAATCCGCTGTTCCGGCTCGCCTTTTACGGCCTGGCGATCGGGATGGCGCTGGTGCATGTGTTTATCACTTTCCGGGGGCTGAGCAGTGCCACGGGCATGGAACAGGCGCAGATGGCGCGGGAGATGGCGAGAGGGAATTATTTTGAGACGAAGGTGGTGCGGCCCTATGCGTGGGCTTTGCTGAATGAGGCGGGGAAGAATCCGGCACCGGAAGCCATGCCGGATATCACGCAGCCACCGCTGCAACCGCTGCTATGGGCGCCGGCCTTCAAACTTCTGAAAGGGCAACTGGACTACACACCTGGGAAGAATGGATCCATCTATCTGCTGGATCGGGTAATCGCCTGCTTTGGGGTGACGGGAATGCTGCTGGCGCTGCTGTGGACACACGGGGCGGCGAGAAAACTTTTCGATGAGACGGTGGCAGCGGTGACGGTACTGGCGCTGGCGGTGTGTGAGCCGCTGTGGGAACTGGCCGTAAGTGGCAGCCCGGTGGCGACGCTACTGCCGCTGACGGCGCTGGCCTTCCGGCTGCTGGTCTCGGCAGCGATGAGAGGACAGGCGGGCCACGCGGTGGGAATGCCCCTACTCACCCTGGGAGCGGTGGCGGCGATGATGATGCTGACCCACTGGCTGGCGGTGTGGTTGGTGATGGGCCTGGTGCTGGCGACGGTGGTAGCCGTGCCGCAAAAACGGATGGGGGCGGTGCTGGTGGCGGTGATGCCCATGCTGGCCCTTGTGGGGTGGGGGTGGTGGATGCAGCAGCGCTGCGGAGATCCCTTGGGCGGTGCGAAGACCCTTTTTCAGACCCACCTACTGCCGCTGGATGTCAGCGTGCTGCAACGGCAGTTCGCGCTGAACATGCCCCCCGTGCAGGTAGCGGAGCTGCTGAGGAAACTGCTGCAAAACTGGCAGGAGCAACTGGGTGGCCTCTTTGCCCATCTGGGCTACAGTGTGCCAGCCCTGTGTTTCATCGTGGCGCTGCTACACCGTTTCCGGCGGCCTGAAACGGCGAAGCTGCGGCTGAGCCTGGGTGTGCTGACCCTGGCGGTGGTGCTGGGCATGGGCTTCATCGGCCTGCCTGAGGGGAGGCTGGATGACAACCAGTTTTACCTGCTGCTGGTGCCTGGCCTAACCATTTATGGGGCAGCAATGCTGGCGGTGATGTGGGCGCGCCTGCACCCGAATGGCAATGGGCTGTGGACCCGATGGGGCTATGCCCTGGTGGCCCTGGCGCTGAGTGCGCTGCCGCTGCTGAACGTGCTGCCTGCGCAGGTGAAAATGGGGCTGACCCTGAGGAACCGCATCTACCCCCACTGGCCGCCTTATGTGCCTGACCGGGTGGCGCTGGTGAACCGGCTGGTGGAGCCGGAGGAGATGCTGTTTTCCGACGCGCCATGGTTTGTCGCCTGGTATGCGGACAAGGTGACGAGCTGGATCCCGGTGAAGCGTGAGCAATTTGACCGGATGAAAGCCCAGGCAGAGGAAAGAGGGAATCCGGTGGCGGGATTCATCATGACCCCGGTGAGCACGCGCATGGAGTATCTGCATGAGGCCTTCAGCGGTCCCTATGGCGAATGGCCGGAACTGCTGTTCCGCGGGCCGATGATGGCCTTTGACCGCGACTTCCCTGCGCGGCCGGACTTTGAGTACAAAATCCCGGTGGCGCTGGTGGCCATCCCGCTGGGGGCGAAGGAGAGCCTGAGCCTGCAGATGACCTTTTACACGAACCGTTCCCGCACGCTGAAAGACTGACCAGGCGATGCAGGGGCACAAGCGGCGTTGGAATCCGCCAGGATTGGTCGACAGATCGAACTGGCCTGAAGCTGGAGAGTGCCAACGTCTTGGACAAGACTGGCGCGAGATTCAGAGACCTGCGGCGAGGGCGGCCTCGCGGACGAGCTTGATGAAACGGCGGCGTTCGCCAGTGGCATCGCTCCCTTGGGATTGCTCAGCCAGAGAAAGGACGAGAGCGTGGTCCAGCTTGGGAGCCTGAGGGATGCCGCGCATGAGCAGGCCAAAGCTGACGACAGCGCTGTCGAAGATAAAGTCTTCGCGGGCGCTCTGCCAGGAATCCCCCCCATCAATGACGGCAAGCTTGGTGCTGTCAAAAGGGCCGATGGCCTGGGTGGTGAAGCGGCCTTTCTCCAGGGTGACGGTAGCCACCGTCTTATCCCCAGCAGGAGCGCCGTTGGGCATGAACTCATACCAGAGGACGTGGGTGCCAGACTGGCGCAGCTCTGCCGCAGGCTGATGACGCTCGCAAAGCTGACGGTATTCGCGGACGTTGTTGGGATCGAACGTGACCCGCAGCGGGTAGGTGGTGGGACTGAGAGCGGCGGGCTGGTCTGCGGGCAACTGGATGGTGACCCGCAGCAGGCGATGGCCTTCGTTCCATGGGCAGGAGGCGACCTCAGCCTTCCAAGAATGGATGAAGAGATCGGTATTGCGGGTCTTGCCTGGCTCCTTGGATTCGGCAGCAGGGGAAGCGGCAGGGGCTGGGGAGGCGAGGAGTTCCTTACGATTTACCTTGGCTGGCAGGGGGCGGATCTGGGCGGGAGCCAGGGCAAACTGATCCACGGGCTGGCGGCTGGCATTGACGAACTGGGTGTGTTTTCCCGGACTGATGGTGGGGAATGGGCGTGGCGCGACGGCAGCCACGATGACCGGAGCCGCAGGCTTGGCGGCAGGCAGAGTGACGGGCTTCACCTCTGGAACTGGGCTGGCCGCAATGACCGGGGCTGGAGGCGCTGGCGGTGCGACCACCAGCACGGGAGCTTTTTCGGGTGCCTTCGGAGCCTTCACAAGGATGGCGGGCGCCGCGGAAGCCGCAGGTGCCTGAACGAGGATTTTTTCAGCGGGGGTGGAATCTGAAGCGGAGACTGGCGCGGACGGAGTCTCTGGGGAGACCTGGGCGACAGCGGCAGAATCCCCGCCACCCAGACCGGAATGGCGGCCAACGAGATAGGCTGCCCCGGTGAGAGCAATGACAGCGGCGGCCTTGAGCAGGCCAGAAACAACAGGCCACAGGCCGGGGGAACGGCGCTGGGCGGGGCGGGGCATGAGGGGCCCCATGCGGCGAGGTATGCTAGTGGGATAAAGGACTGCGTGGCGCTGCTCCGGCCGGAGGCGCTCCTGCGGAATGGGGGCACCCTGACGCAGGGCATCGGTAGCGGCTTCGACCTGCTCCAACTCATGGGCGGCCACGGGGCAGGCGGCGAGCAGGGCGTGGATCTCCCGGGCCTGACGCGCGTGCAGCTCCCCCAGGGCATAGGCCGTGAGATCGGGATTTTCGTGCGGAGTCGGTTTCATAAAGGGTCAGTGGGAAGGGGTGGCCAGCTCGCGGTTCAGCAGTTCGCGCAGTTTCTTGATGGCCACGTGCATGATGAATCCGACGTTGCCCACGGTGAGGCCGGTGACGTCGGCGATCTGCTGGTAAGAGCAGTCGTGCATGAATTTGAGGCGGATGACCTCGCGCTGGTTGGGGCGCAGTTTTTCGACGAGTTCCCAGAGGCGGGTGTGCAGCTCCTGGGAATCGGCATTTTCAGAAGGATCGGGCCCGAAGGAGACGGCGCTTTCGAGGGCATCTTCATTGCCGAGATCGAGGCGGTGGTCCTTGCGGAGAATGTCGAGGGCGCGATTGCGGCAGACGGTGAAGAGCCAAGCCTTGAGGTTGTCCCGGACTTTGTCAGGGTCGGTGAGGTAAAGCTTGAGCAAGGCATCCTGGACGACGTCGCGCGCGCGTTCGTAGTCACCATTGAGGATGCCAGCGGTGTAGGCAATGAGATTGCTTTCGCATTGGTCCAGCGCCCGCCTGACAAGGAGGGAAGCTTCATCTTGGTGCGGCTGGACGGACATGTTTTCACTTTGCGACTATTCTAACGGGTGGGGAAGAGATTTGTTAGAGACGGATTTGCAGAACGTTGCGACAATCTTCCTTCGGGCTGGTTTCAGCCACCCCGCCCCTGACGCGTCCGTTTTCCATCCCTGAATGTCCCCTTCTTCCGCCTCCCGCCTACCTGTGGCTTTTTTGCTCGGGACCCTCAGCCTACTCAGCGCCTTTTTGCTGTTCCAGGTTCAGCCCGTGATCAGCAAATACATCCTGCCCTGGTTCGGGGGCAGCCCAGGGGTGTGGACCACCTGCATGGTATTTTTTCAAATCGTGCTTTTTGCGGGATACACGTACGCTCACCTGCTGACAAAACTGCGCCCACGGACGCAGGCGATCATTCACAGTGTGCTGATGCTGGCGGCGCTGGCCGTGCTGCCGATCGCGCCTGGAGACGGGTGGAAACCGGCGGGGGGTGAGGACCCGGCAGGCCGCATTTTACTGCTGCTGCTGGGCACGGTGGGGCTGCCGTATTTCATTCTGTCCAGCACCAGTCCGCTGGCGCAGGTGTGGTTCACCCGAGCAGTGCCCGGGGGTACGCCATGGAGGCTTTATGCGCTGTCGAACATCGGTTCGCTGGTGGCGCTGCTGAGTTACCCGTTTTTTTTCGAACCCCGCCTGGAGGTGACTTCGCAGACGTGGCTGTGGTCGGGCGCGTTTGTGGTCTTTGCCGCGCTGTCAGCCACGCTAGCCTGGAAGGTGAGCTCCCCTGCCCCGGCCACTGAGGTGGTGGAAAAAACCGATGGCGAAGCTGCCGAAACGGCACCGAAATGGTGGCATCGCCTTCTGTGGGTGGCGCTGCCGGCACTGGCCAGTGTGATGCTGCTGGCGACGACGAACCATGTCTGCCAGGATGTAGCGGTGGTACCCTTCATGTGGGTGGTGCCGCTGAGCCTCTACCTGCTGACTTTCATCCTGTGCTTCGAGCATGAGCGCTGGTACATGCGCGGGCTGTGGGCACCGCTGGCCATGGGGGTGCTATTTATCACTGCCGGAGAAAAGCACCTGGGCTGGGAGGTGGACCTGACACCAGACTACCTGGCGGAAATCGCCTGGTGTTTTGGCGCAATGTTCCTGGCCTGCATGGTCTGCCATGGGGAGCTGGCGCGGCTGAAACCTGCGCCGTCCCGGTTGACGGAGTTTTACCTGATGATGTCGGCCGGCGGGGCCATCGGAGGACTGCTGGTGAGCCTGGTGGCCCCGAGAATTTTTGTCACTTACATGGAGTGGCCTCTGGCGCTGCTTGCCAGCCTGCTCGTCGCCACCATCACCCTGGCGGTGGCTGGGGTGCGGCTCTCCCGTTGCTGGGTCGGCTTTCCGCTGGCGGGTGTCGCCGCGGTCCTGGGGAGTCTGGGCATAGGTTTTCTAGCAGAAAAAACGACCAAGGTTGAGCCCCGTCTGGAACGCGTGCGCAACTTTTACGGGACGGTGCATGTGGATGAGGACTACGACACGGGGCTGGAGAACGAGTACCGGACGCTCACCCGCGGAGGCATTGTCCACGGCATGCAGAACCTGGGCGACCTCTACCGCGAGGAGCCCGTGACCTACTATGGCCGTCACACGGGCATTGGCCGGGCCCTGGGGAGGCTGGCAGGGCAAAAGGGGGCCAAGGTGGGCATCGTGGGTCTGGGGGCGGGTACGGCGGCCTGCTATGCCCAGGCGGGTCATGACTTCCGCTTTTATGAAATCAATCCGGATGTGGTACGGCTGGCGCGAAAACACTTCACCTACCTCGCGGATGCGGAAAAACGCGGCAGCACGGTGGCCACTATCATCGGCGATGCACGCCTGATGCTGGAGCGGGAGCCTAACCAACAGTTCGATGTGCTGCTGCTGGATGCCTTCAGCGGCGATGCGATCCCCATGCATCTGCTGACGCGCGAAGCCTTTGAGATTTACCACCGCCACATGAAGCCGGATGGCATCATTGTCGTCCACGTGACGAACAGCTACCTCATCCTGGCCCCCGTGGTGAAAAAACAGGCCGATGCAATGGGGTGGCAAACCACCCGTGTCATCACGGCCCAAATGGGTGATGACGACGATACGGACTACATGCTGGTGACCCAGAATGAAGCCTTCCTAAAGAACACCCCAGCCGACGAACCGGAAGATGAACCGAAGCTGGATGTGCCGCTGTGGACGGACCGTTATCACAACCTGTTTCAGATCCTGCTGACCGAGTAAGGAAGCTGCCCGTGAAACAATCCACAGTTTTTTGGCACTCCGCCCGAGTTTGTCGGGCACAGGGCACTCTTGAGCGAAGAGGTAAAAGCGATGCACGAGGCAGGCAAGGTGGAGTGAGTCCACGAAACGCAGCAAGCAGGGCCTGGCCGCACGCTTTGAAAAAAATTGGCACACTTCATCTTGTGAACGGGAAAAGAAATGTAGCCGTTGATGCATCGTTTTACTGCCATGACTTTTCGCCTCGCCCTGCTGCCCTTGCTGATCGCCTCCTCGCTTCACGCAGAAGAGGTAGAGGCGCTTTTTGTTAGGAGAGTATGGCCCTTGTTTCAAGAAAAGTGCCTGGCCTGTCATGGGCAGGACGAGGCGAAGATCAAAGGCGGGCTGGACATGCGCACGCTGGCCAGCACGCTGAAGGGAGGGGACAGTGAAGCGACGAGCCTCGTTGTGGAAAAGCCCGAAAGCAGCCCGCTGTATCTCGCCGCCACCCGCACCCATGAGGAGTGGGAGGCGATGCCGCCGAAGGAGAAGGACGCCCTCACGGAAGCACAACTCGGCTGGCTGAAGAGCTGGATCACGGAAGGTGCCCCGTGGCCTGAGGAGGCGGAGCGGCAAAAGATCGCCCAGGCGCACGCACAGGCCTGGGAGGCGGAGGATGGACTCATCATCAAGACCACCGGGGCGCTTTCGCCCGACTGGGCGAATCGCCGCTACCCGCCTGCCGCGCTGTGGGGTTACCAACCGGTAAAAAAAACCACGCTGCCTGCCACGGCCCCGCACCCCATTGATGCCCTGCTGTCCCTGCACCTTCCCAACGGAGTGAAACCCGCCCCGGCAGCGGATCCTCGAACCTTCATCCGCCGCGCCACCTTTGACCTCACCGGCCTACCACCCACACCGGAGGAGGTGCATGCTTTTGAGCTGGCGATGAAGACCACCACTGACGTGGAAGCGACCTACACCCAGTTGATTGATCGCTTGTTAGACTCGCCCCACTATGGCGAACGCATGGCGCGGCACTGGCTGGATGTGGCTAGATATGCGGACAGCAGCGGCTTTGCCAACGACTACGAGCGCGGCAATGCCTGGCGCTATCGCGACTACGTGGTGCGCAGTTTCAATGCCGACAAGCCCTACGATCAGTTTATTAAAGAGCAGATTGCCGGGGATGAGATGGCCGCCAATACCGCCCAGGCAGGCAAGAGTGCCAGCCTCACTTCGGAAGGACTCATCGCGACTGGCTTCCTGCGCATGGGCCCGTGGGAACTCACGGGCATGGAGGTGGCGAAAGTCGCCCGCCAGCGGTTCCTGGATGATGTGACGAATAGCGTGGGCGAGACCTTTCTGGCCCACTCCCTGCAATGTGCGCGCTGTCACGATCACAAATTCGATCCCGTGCCCACACATGATTATTATGCCATGCAGGCTTGCTTCAGCACCACGCAACTTGCGGAACGTGCCGCCCCGTTTTTGCCCGAAGAAAACACCACGGGCTTTGAAGAACTCAAATACCTGGAGATGCGTTATGCCGAGCACCTGAATGTCCTGCGCAAGCTGGATAATCAAATGCTCGTCAACGCAGAAAAGTGGTATGCGGAGAAGAAGCTGGATCGTCAAGCCTGGGACCAAGCTGTGGCGGCAGCCCGTGCAACGCTGCAAAACGGGGGTGCGAAGAAAGGCCCCGGCCAGGGTGGCAAGGGCAAGGCACGGAACTTTGTGGGCGTGTATGACCTGGCCCGCAACAGTCTGCAAAAGCAGAGCTTACCGGAGGGTCAGTATCCGCCGAAGCTGGTCGGCTTTCAGCCGGTGGACTTCGGCAATGAACGTGTGGCCCGCAAGGGATTGGAGCGCCTGAAGTGGGAGATGGAACGCTACGAGCCCTATGCCTTCAGCGTATACAATGGCCGCACTCCGACGATGACCAGCGTGAACCAACCGCTCCGCGTGCCGCAGGATCGACTCACCGCAGGCGATCTGGAACAAACGGCCATCCTGGGCGGAGGAGATCCCTTTTCACCCACCACGCCCGTGCAGCCAGGGGTGCTGACAGCCCTCTTTGAAACCGCGCAGGTGCAGGCTCAAATCACCGCAGAACTGGAGGGCCGCCGCAGCGCCCTGGCGGCCTGGATTGCCCGTGCGGACAATCCCCTCACCACCCGCACCATCGTGAACCGTCTGTGGCTCTGGCACTTCGGTCAAGCCCTGGCGGGGAACCCCAATAACTTTGGCAGCACGGGCAAGAAACCCACGCATCCGGAGCTGCTGGACTGGCTGGCAGCGACGCTGGTGGACAAGGGCTGGAGCATCAAGGAAATGCATCGCCTCATCATGAGCAGCGCGGCTTATCGGCGAAGTGCGCATGCCATTCCCAATCCGGCGGACAGGAGTGTCCACGCTCCTCTTGATACAGCGCCCTTCACGCGCGAAGAACTGGAGGCTGCCTATGCCGTTTTCAAACCGCGCCGCCTCACCGCTGAGGAGCTGCGTGACACGATGCTGAAGGTCACGGGCGAGCTGAACCCCGCCCTGGGAGGCATCCCGAATCGGCCTGAAATCCACCGAGAGGTGGCCATGCAGCCGCGCCAAGTCATGGGTACTTTTGCTGCTGCCTGGGTGCCGAACCCCCTACCCTCCCAGCGGCACCGCCGCAGCCTGTATGCGCTGAAAATTCGCGGCGTGCGGGATCCCTTCATGGAGGTTTTTAATGAACCTGGTCCCGATTTTTCCTGCGAGGCGCGAGAGGTCTCCACCGTGACGCCGCAGGTCTTCAGCCTATTCAATGGCCAGGCCTCCTATGACCGCGCGCTGGCCCTGGCTCATCGCGCTTTAAAAGACCAACCTGCCGATGCCCTGGAGCGCGTCTTTGCCCTGGCCTATGGCCGTGCGCCCACAACGGAAGAAAAGACCGCCTGCACCACCCACTGGCAAGCCATGGAGGTGAAGCAGCAGGCACTCACTTTCTCCTCTCAGCCACCGCCGCTGGAGATCACGCGCGAGGCGGTAGAAGAGAACACCGGAGAGAAATTCAGCTTTCAGGAGAAGCTGCCCGCCTACGCCGACTTCATCCCCGATCTGCAACCCGGCGCCGCGGATGCCCGCACCCGGGCCCTGGCGGATGTGTGCCTAGTGCTGATGAATTCCAACGAGTTTGCTTATGTCTATTGATTCCTTTTTGACGTGGATCAAGGCTGGCGCAGTGCTGCTCACCGCATTGCTCGGCATACCCGCCCAGGCCGCGCTCCGACCTAACATCATCTTCATCAACTGCGATGACCTGGGTTACGGTGATCTGGCTTGCTATGGCGCGCGGGATATCCGCACACCGCACCTGGATCAAATGGCGACTGAGGGCACGCGTTTCACGGATTTCTCCGTCACCTCCGCGCTGTGCACGCCGTCACGCGCCTCGCTGATGACGGGCCGTTATCCCGGCCGCAGTGGCCTGGCGGTAGGGGTGCTGCGGCCCGATGCAGCGGGCGGCCTGCCCGCCACGGAACTGACGCTGGCAGAGGTGGCCAAAAGCGCAGGCTACGCTACGGGCTGCATTGGCAAATGGCACCTGGGTTTCAAGCCGGGGCTGAGGCCGATGGATCAGGGTTTCGACAGCTACTATGGGGTGCTTCATAACCTGGATCATTTTGAAACCGTGGTCTTTGAAAAGGAAGGCGGCATGCCCGTGCTGCGTGGCCATGAGGTGGAACGCCGCCCTGCCGTGCCCGCAGAGATGACGGGCCTCTACACAGAGGAGGCGCTGAAGTTCATCGAAAGCCATCGCGACCAACCCTTTTTCCTCTATCTGGGCCATGCCATGCCGCACCTGCCTTTTGATGCTTCGCCTCGCTTCAAAGGCAAATCCGCACGCGGTCTGTATGGCGATGTGGTGGAAGAACTGGATGACAGCACGGGCCAAATTTTAACCCGGCTGCGCGCCCTGGGACTGGCCGACAAAACACTGGTGATCTTCACCAGTGACAACGGTCCCGAGCGCAAGACCCCAGGCACCGCCGCGCCCCTGACAGGCAGCAAACACACCGTCCATGAAGGTGGCCTGCGCGTGCCCTGCGTGGCCTGGTGGCCCGGCCGAGTGCCAGCCGGGCTCACGTGTGGCGAGTTTCTCTCCACCCTGGATGTGCTGCCCACCCTGGCCGCCCTCACCGGGGCCACTCTGCCCGCGGGCCTAAAACTGGATGGCAGCGATGTCAGCCCCGTGCTCCTCCATTCCGCCCCTTCCCCTCGACGCACGCTGTACTCGCTCTACGGACTGAAGATGAACCGCAAGGAATCCATGCGTGAAGGCTCCTGGAAACTGCATCTCACCAGTCCACCCACGCTTTATCAGCTAACCAACGATGTGGCCGAAACCAACGACATCGCCGCCCAGCACCCCGACGTGGTTGAGCGCCTCACGCGACTCGCCGCTCAACATCGCCAAGACACCCGCATCCCCGAACGTCCAAAGCCTGTGAAACAATGAGCTTTTTGTTAAACCAGCAGCTCTCGCAACTTCGCCGTGACCTCGTTCCGGCTGAGCACCCCGGCAGCGACGGCCAGGGTGAGAGTTTCCCAGTCGTCACAGTCGTCAGCCGTCGTGTATCCATTGAGCTTCAAAAAGACAATGCAGGAACCAAGAGCCGCTCTTTTGTTACCATCGACAAAAGGATGATTACTACAGAGGTAAAACAGGTAGGCCGCTGCAACTTCCACGTTGTCATTGAATGGGGAAACGCCTCCAAAACTGGCTTGAGGGGCCGCTATTGCCGACTCGAGCAAAGCGAGATCCCGCAGCCCCAGAGCCCCGCCAAACTGGGCAATGGCCTCCGCGTGGATCTCCAGAACGATATCTACCGTAAGATGAAGGCAGGTATTGGGATTATCGTTCATGCGAGCCGTTTCATGGTACGGGCATACTGCTTCATCGTGTCCTTAATCAAGGCGGAGACGTCTTCTTTGGGTGGCATGGAAACCAGGGGTGTAATCGTGATCGTACCTCCTGCGTGGATTTCCATGTTCACTTGGTCTCCGACTTTAAGCCGCGTGAGCTGGGTGACGGCAGAATCAAAGATGATCCCCTGCGAATTGCCGATCTTGGTGATGGTCTTAATCATGCGTTAAACTATGTTTTACACCCCCATTTGTCAACCAAACCCATGAACCGTTCCCTCTTCCCCTGTGCCGGAGCGCGGGCGCTGCATACGCCGACGCGACGTGAGTTTGTCTATGGCCTGGGCACCTCCCTTGGCAGTGTGGCGCTGACTTCCCTCATGGCCGCTGAGGCCCGCAGCCCTCTGGCGCCCAAGCCGCAGCAGGTCCCGGCGCGGGCAAAAAACTGCATCTTTCTCATGATGGAGGGCGGGCCGAGCCACATTGATTGCTTCGATCCCAAACCGGCGCTGGAGAAGCTGCACCTGAAGGAATTTGTGCGCGAGGGGGCGATGAGATCCGCCATGGAAAGTGGCAAACGCTACTACGTGCGCAGCCCTTTCAAGTTTGCCCAGCATGGCCAAAGCGGTGCCTGGATGAGCGAGCCCTGGCAGCACCTGGCCAAGGTGGCGGATGATATCTGCTTTTACCGGGGGTGCCAGGTGGACAGCGTGAATCACCCCACCGCGATGTACCAGATGAACTGTGGCAACCGCTTTGGCGGAGATCCCGCCCTGGGTGCCTGGGTCTCCTACGGTCTAGGTTCGGTGAATCAGGACCTACCCGGCTTTGTCGTGCTGCCGGAGATCAGCTACCCGCAAGGCGGCAGCGCGAACTGGGGCAATGGCTACCTGCCTGCCGATTTCCAAGGCACACCCCTGCGCCCCAAAGGCAGCCCCGTACTGGATCTGCTGCCGCCTCCTGGCATCTCGCCCGAGCACCAGCGAGCGAACCTAGACCTGCTGACGCGGCTTAACCAAAAGCATGTCCAGGACCACCCCTGGCATGACGAGCTAAAAGCCCGCATGAATAACTACGAGCTGGCCTTTCGTATGCAGATGCAGGTGCCCGAGGTCATTGATCTGGAAAAAGAAGATGCCGCGACGAAAACGATGTACGGCATCGGCCAAGACGCCACGGATGCCTTTGGCCGCAAGTGCCTGCTGGCGCGCAAGCTGGTGGAAAAGGGCGTGCGCTTTGTGCAGCTCTACGCCGGGACCTGGGACAGCCATGATTACATCGAACGAGCCCACGGCAACCTCATCCGGCAGGTGGATCAGCCCATCGCTGCGCTCATCGCCGATCTCAAACAACGCGGTCTACTAGAGGATACCCTCATCGTCTGGTGTGGCGAATTTGGCCGCACCCCGGACAATGGCGTGCGTGGCGGCACCCAGTATGGGCGGGATCACAACCCCAAGGCCATGACGATGTGGTTCGCCGGAGGTGGCGTGAAGGCTGGGCACACTATCGGTGCCACGGATGATCGCGGCATGGAGGCCATCGAAGAAGTGCATCATGTTCGCGATGTCCACGTCACCCTTTTGCGCCTGCTGGGGCTGGATGACAACAAACTCACGTTTTACCACGCAGGCCGGTTTAAACAGCTCAGCCAATTCGGTGGCCAAGTCATCGACAAGCTCATCGCCTGAGACGATTCATCCGTCCACAGGCAGCGGATCCAGCGCCTGAGGCGGCTGAGGTTTGACATCGAGATCGAGCACGAGCCGGAAACCAAAGTCTGGCTGGGCACGAGAGCGACTGCTGTGCATGCGGCTATCTGGGCGCATCTTCACAATGCGCCCCGTGGCCCAGGATCCGCCACGGAGGTAGTAGTGAATCGGCACACGGTTAGCCCCGGAGGCCCAGCGGGTATCCGTCCATTCAGCCACATTCCCATGCAGATCGAAAAGGCCCAGGGCATTGGCGGGAAAGCTCCCCACTGGGGCCGTGCAAGGATAGGGATCTTCCGGGGCATCGGCCGCCAGCCGCGAAGGCCACAGGGCATACTGACGCGCTTCTGGCCCTGCAAAATTGCCAGCAGGTAACATGTGAGGCTCCGCTGAAAAAGTCGGGGGGGCATCCGGGCCTGGATCTTGGGTGATGCCAGCAGCCAGGCTCCATTCGGCATCCGTGGGCAGACGATAGGCCTGATTTTTCTTCAACCAGCCAGCAGCGATTTCCTGATTGGTGAGCCAGGCGCAAAAGTAGCGAGCATCTCTCTGGCTCATACCACAGACGGGATGGTCTGGAGACTGGCTGAAGCCAGGGTGTTCCCAGCTCGTGGTGGAGGCAGAGGGAGGAACTCTGCCTGCTGATGCAGCCCTACCGCTCCAGTCCGGCAGCGCCTGCCGTGTGCGGACATAGGCCGCAAAGTCGCGAACGCGTGTTTCATGCTGGGCAAAAAGAACCTGGGTGCCGGGGACGGGCACAAAAGCCATGCCCAGACTGTTTTCCCAAGCCTGGTCGCGGGTAGCGCGACCGGGGTCATTGAGCTTGCGAAGAGGATGATAGGAGGTCAGCCGACCGTCGCGAATCCAGGCCCCCACTGCCCCGCCAATACCCATGATCAGGAAGATGGAAACCACGGCCAAAACCCTGCGGCTGCGGGCTTTTTTGGCATGGCGTCTGCGGTGCTCCGTGGCGATTTTCTCAACGGCTGCTGCCATCTCAGCCACCGATGAGAGGCGGCGCTGAGGGTCATCCGCCAGGGCATGGCAAACAATGGCATCAATCTTTTTGCTGAGGCCGGTTTTTTGTGACAGCGGGGTGAACTGACCCATGGGCACGGAGCCGGTGAGCAGTTCATAAAGCAGAACGCCGAGCGCATAAATATCCGCCCGGACATCGGCCGTACCCGCACTGCGGGTGACCTCCGGGGCCACATAATAGGGGGTGCCGAAGGTATCGCGAGTTTGGGTAAAGCCGTAGGCGGTGGAGTTTTCCACCAGTGTCTTGGCTAGGCCAAAGTCGGCCACCTTCACAGTTCCGTCCGCACCGATGAGAATGTTGGCGGGCTTGATGTCGCGATGCACTAGGCCGCGCTGGTGGGCGTGGGAAACTCCGGCGCACACCTTGAGGAAAATATCCAGAGCGCGCTCAAGGTCCAACCGCTGGGCGCGAAGAAGGCGACGCAGATCGCAGCCGTCCACATATTCCATGACCAGGAAATGGCGGCCATTGACCGTCTCCCCATGATCCAGCACACGCACCACATGGTGATGGCTGAGCTGGGAAAGGGCGGCAACTTCGGCCTCGAAACGCGCCGTGACTTCGGGGTCCCGGGTAAGCCTGCCGGAGACCACCTTCATGGCCACCACCTTGCCACGGGCAGTCAGGACGGCACGATAGACTTCGCCCATGCCACCGCCGCCGATGAGTTCCTGAATTTCATAACCCTGAACATTGAGGGAGAGAGGCTCCTTTTCCTCAATCTCATCATCCATACTGGCGAAAAGATTCTTCTGAATCGTACTGGCCACACAGGCGGGGCAGATGCCGCCCACCATCATTTTGGGGGCCAGTTCCTTGCCACATCGCGGGCAGGCGGTCAGACTGGGGGCAGTTTCACTCAAAGCTCAGAACACTCATCAGGTAACGCAGTTCCTCATCGGCATCGGATTCGGGAGCAAGGGTGGCAGCGACCTCCGCTCGCAGTTCTTCGGCAAAACGACGGCGCGCACGGTGCACTTCCAGTTTCACCTGGTTTTCGGTCATTTGCAGAGTCAGGCCGATTTCGGCATACGGCTTGAGAAGTTCAGGACAGATGAGGCCCTCTTTCAGGGTGGAAAAAACAGCCATCCGGTTGCGACGCTGATACCGTGCCTCCAGGCGATCCATGGAACGTTTCACCAGCGCCCAGGCCCAGCGACGGTCAAACCATTGGTCCGCTGCATCCGGCTCACTGGGTACATCGAAGACCTCCACATCATCCAGGGACACAAAAGTTTTGCCACCACCGCGTTTTTGCCGGGCCGCATCTCGACGAACCGTGGTGAGGTGATTGCGCAGGGACTGGCGGAGGTAGCTCCGCAGGCGGCCACGTTCCGGCGAGACATTGTGAAGGCCCCCTCCTTGGATGAAGTGGGTCATGAATTCCTGGGTCTCATCCAGGGCCTCTTCACGGTCGCACCCGAGGGCACGGAGGTAGGTGTAGATGGCCGGCCAATAACCCTTGCAGAGTTCTTCCAGCGCAGCCTTGGAAGCCACTTCATCCCCTTCCCGCGCAGTCACGACCTGTGTCCAGGCAGTGACCGGGAACGAGGCACGAACGGTGGATGCAGGGCGCAAGGACATGCGAGAAGTGGCGACGATCATCCAGCACAGACGATTGCCGGGCAATCTTCATTCGGTGGATTAGCCATTCCTTTGGCTCGGATCGGCACTTTTGGCAAGTGCCGTCCAGCCATGCACAGGATGCAATATGCAACCCGCCATAATAGCATTTCAAATGCTGAGTCAGATCGCCCAGCCTTCGCGGTAGGTTTTGGTCAGCAGTTTGTTAGCTTCGGGGAAGTTTTTAAAGCTGAGGTTGGCCGCATCCCATTCCAGGATCTTCGGCTCCACAGGATCGCCCGTGCGGGAGTCAATGGGGCCGGGGCAGAAGCGCGTGGCCACATTGCCAAGTTGCACAGCCTCAGAGAGAGGACCTGCGTAGTGGAACCCATCGCTGGTTTTACTATTAGTTAGGCAGGCATCCACCCAGACATGCCAGTGGCTGAGGCCTTTTTCCTTCGGGTATTTGAAGGTGGTGAATTTATCCGTAGGGTACAGACGCGGACCGGCGACGTGACCGAGGACCATGTTCCCGCTTTCACCGATGAAGAGGGAGCCGCTCTTGGGCAGTTCCAGGTTATCCGGCATCTTGGCCAGCTTGCGGTCGGGGCGCAGGCCACCATCGCTCCAGGTCACTTTCAGGGTTTTGTCCGCCGTCAGGTCATTGCCAGGGAAGACAAATTCCACCTCTTCGGAGGTGGGCCAGATATGCTGATTGATGCCGCTGTTCCGCGCTGTGACGGTGAGGGGTGCATTCAGCCCCAGGGCCGTGAAAACGGGGTCCAGGATGTGGCAGCCGAAGTCGCCCATGGCACCACCGCCAAAGTCCTGCCAGTCACGCCAGATGAAGGGGTGGTAGCAGGCGGCGTACTCGCGCATGGGCGCGCAGCCGATCCACAGGTCCCAGTTCACATTTTTCGGCACGGCGCTGCCCGGCATGGGGTCCAGGCGCTTGTTGCGCTCGTTGCCTGTCACGGCCACCCAAGAGTATACTTCTTTGATTTTCCCAATGGCCCCTTCCTTCAGCAGGCGGGTGCCCAGGCGATACTCGATGGCGGAGTGGATCTGATTGCCCATCTGCGTGGTCACGCCAGCTTTTTCCGCCTCCAGGCGCATTTGGCGTGACTCCCACACGGTGTGGGCGAGGGGTTTTTGGCAATACACGTGCTTCTTCAATCGCAAGGCATCGATAGAGGCCTTCGCATGCATGTGGTCCGGTGTGCCCACGGAGACGGCATCGAATTTATCGCCCAGTTGCGCGAACATTTCGCGGAAGTCGGCAAAGTGTGGGGTGCCCGGGAAGGCTTTGTCCACCTGATCAAAGCGGGTGCTGTCAATGTCGCAAAAACCCACGTACTTCACCGCCGCATGCGCGCCGATGTTCTTAATGTCGCTGAAGGCCATGCCATTCGCGCCCACGGACACGACCTGGAGCTTCGAGTTCGGGTTGGCAGACTTTACCACCGCTGGAAAGGCGACGGAGGCAGCGGCGAGGGAGGTGTTTTTGAAAAAGGTGCGGCGGCTGACAGGCATAGGCAAAGGACTACGCCTGGGGGACCTGCGAGCTTGCAGCGGCCCAGTCACGCATGCGGGTGCGCATGGAGGCCAGTCCATTCAGCCGGGTGGGCGACAAAGCCTTATGGAAGGCGCATCCGACCCAGATTTCAGGCTCTACGGCCACCACCTCCGCCGGTTCCGAATCCGTGTAAAGGTGACACAAAAGAGCCACTAATCCCGCGACCATGGGCGAGTCTGCCGCGCAACGAAAATGGCAGCGCCCATCTCGCAGCTCCCCATGCAACCACACGCGCGAAACGCAGCCGGGGACGAGGAGATCGTCCGTGCGCAGGGTCTCGGGAAGCGTCACCGCTGGGATGAAAGAGGTGAGGGCAGAGAGGCGCTCCTGAACGTTTTCGATGAGGTTCAGGTCGGCGATGAGTTCGGTTTGTTTATCCCGCAGGGTCATGGGCACCAGCATGGCCACGCTTTGCCCCACCTGCCACTCGTTTCACTGGCAAGTCCGGTGCGCCGGGGCTAAAAAAGCGCATGTCATGGAACCAGGAAGAGACGCAGGAAGCGGCGGAGCGAGTGCAGCGGGAGATCGCCAAACGGCGCGCCCGAGGCGAGGCCCTGCTGCCACTGGAGGCCCCGCAAAAAAGCCGTCACCTGTGCCAGAGCTTTTGGGGCCAGGCCTGGTGCCGACATCTGGCCCACTACCAGCACTATGAGGCACGCCTGCCAGCCGGCCGCAGCTACCTGCGCCAGGGCAAGGTGCTGGATCTCACTGTGGAGCCCGGAACCATCAGCGCCGTGGTGGCCGGGACGGAGCTTTACGAGACGCTCATCCACATCCGCCCACTGGCGGCCGATCATTGGCAAGAGATCGTCCAGGCCAGCCAGGGCCAGGTGAACTCTTTGTTAGACCTGCTGACGGGGAAACTGGGCGATGGGCTGATGCAGGTGCTTTCGCACCCGGAAGACGGCCTGTTCCCGCAGCCGGGCGAGATCCGTTTTGACTGCTCCTGCCCGGACCACGCGGACCTGTGCAAACATGCGGCTGCGGTGCTGTATGGCACGGGCATTTTGCTGGATTCCCAGCCACAGCTCCTTTTCACCCTACGTGGGGTGGATCAGGCGGATCTGCTGGCCACCGCCAGCGAAACCTCTGCCGCAGGCCTCGGCCAAACCGACCGTGAGTTGCAGGGTACGGACCTCTCTGCCCTCTTCGGCATTGATCTCACGGAGTAAATTCAGGACCGAAGATGGTTCAAAGACCGTGCCGATCTGAGTAAACTTCCGAAAAACAGGTTCCGGCTGACTTTGCCTTTGGCCTCCGCGAATTTCCCGCTAAGGTGATTTCTCTCACCCGCACGCCGCTGTGGTGAAATGGTAAACACAGCAGACTTAAAATCTGCTGGGAGGTAACTCCCTTGCCGGTTCGAGTCCGGCCAGCGGCACTTTTACAAAAGAAGGCGGTGGCTTCGTTCGCAAAGAATGGATTTCCCTTCAGAACAAAGCCGCTCAAAGTCGAGTGGTGGCTGTGAAGAACCAACTTTTGACGTCCATTTGTCCACTGGTATCCATTTGTAACCAAAGATTGCCATTAGGTTTGCGGCTCGCTGCTGCGTTTTGTCTGCGACAATCATGCATTCCATCCTCATCATCGGCTGCGGCAGCATTGGAGAGCGGCATCTGCGCTGCTTTCAGAACACAGGGCGCTGTCTGGTAGCCGCCTGCGACACGAACCCAACGCTGGCAGCCGCAATCAGGGAACGTTATGGGCTGACGGTTCATGATTCTCTGGATGCAGCCCTGGCCGCTTCATCGTTCGATGCCGCCGTCATCTGCACCCCGGCCCACCTTCATCTGCCACTGGCGAATAGGCTGATGATCGAAGGTCTGGACGTCTTCATCGAAAAACCGCTCGCGATTGATCAGACGTTGGTCGCGGAGACTCGGCGGACGATTGCCCAAACCCGACGAAAGGTGGCGGTGGCCTATGTTTATCACCTCATGCCGTGGCTCAAGGCCGCGCATGAATTTCTGGCGCAAAAGGAATTGGGCAAAATCCTTCACGTCAGCAGCACCTCAGGGCAGCATTTCCCGACCTTCCGCCCGGCCTACCGGGACATCTACTATGCGAGGCACGATCTGGGAGGAGGCGCCATCCAGGATGCCCTGACGCATGTGATGAATGCGGTGGAGTGGCTCATCGGCCCCTGCACACGCGTTTTTTGCGATGCCTCGCATCAGGCCTTGGAAGGCGTGACGGTGGAAGACACGGTGAACATCCTCGCACGCCACGGCGAGGTGCTGGCCAGCTATGCGCTGACGCAATTTCAGGCCCCCAACGAAAACACCCTGCTCCTCAACGGTGAGCGCGGCAGCCTGAAGATCGAGATCCATCACCGGCGCTGGGGGGTGATGAAACATGGCGATGCCGACTGGACCTGGCACGTGACTCCACCAATGGAAAGGGACGAGCTTTTCACAGCCCAGGCCCATGCTTTCCAGGATGTCATGGAAGGGAAAAAGACCTCGCTCTGCACTTTTGAAGAGGCGGTGCAAACGCTACGGTTCAATGAAGCCGCGCTGCGTTCCTCCGCAACTCAACTCCCCATCACCCTCGAATGAGCGCCCCAGCAAAAGAACTCCGTCTGGCCATGCTGGGAATGATCGAAGGCAACGGCCACCCTTACTCCTGGAGCGGCATCATCAATGGCTACAATCCGACCGAGATGGCCAAGTGCCCCTACCCCGGCATCACGGCCTACATGGGACGGCAGCCGCTGGAGGCCATCCGCATCCCAGGGGCCCGAGTGACGCACATCTGGACGGACGATCCCGCCGATGCACCCAAGGTGGCCGCAGCCAGCCTAATAGAACAGGTCGTGGCCCGACCTGAGGATGTGATTGGCGAGGTGGATGCTGTCATCATCGCCACCGACGATGGCGATGATCATGTGCGCCGGGCGCGGCCCTTCATTGAAGCCGGACTGCCTGTCTTCGTCGACAAACCAATGGCCACCAACATGGCTGATCTGCGCCAGTTTGCCCATTGGCATCATGAGGGCAAAACCCTCCTGTCCACCAGCGGCATACGCTATGCACCGGAGATGCGGCTTAGCGAATCCCAGCGCACCCACCTCGGCGATCTGCGCTGGATCACCAGCTTCACCTGCAAGACTTGGGAGCGTTACGGCATCCACGCACTGGAAGCGGTGGAGCCGCTCCTCGGCACCGGATTTGTCAGCGTTCAGGCCCACAGTGATGAAGGCGGGGATGTGATGCACGTCACCCACCACAGCGGCGTTAGGTTGACCCTGGGTGCCCTGCATGATGCGTATGGCAGCTTTGGCGCGGTGCACCTTTATGGAACAAAAGGCGATCTCGCGCTGAAACATAGCGACACTTATCACGCCTTCCGGGCCCAGTTGGTGGCGTTCATCCACATGCTGCAGACGGGGGTGCGGCCGCTGCCATTTGATGAAACCGTGGAACTGATGGCCGTGATCATCGCCGGAATCCGCAGCCGTGAGCAAGGCGGGTCCATGATACGCATCGCCGATGTGCTGCATGAACTTTAAACTCCCCGGACCTGACAGCCCCCACTTTGCTCTTCCTGCGGCCTCACGATTCTTGTTAAATCAACTGCCTGACGGCGCGCACTGACCGCATCCCAGGCACTTCCAGCCCTTCCTTTTTCCATGAGCCATTGCATCGACCTCCAAGGCAAAGTTGTCCTTATCACTGGAGCCTCCCAGGGTATCGGAGCCCAGATGGCCCGCACCTTTCATCAGGCTGGTGCCACGGTGGCGCTGAATCATCCAGGGCTGGGCAGCACGGGTGAAGACGCCCAAAAGATCGCCGATGAACTGAATGCGCTGCGCGCTACGAGCGCAGCCGTGGTGATGGCAGACGTGGCGGATGCCGAAGCCGTGCAGGCCATGATGACGGAGGTGCAGCGGACCTTTGGCGGTCTCGACTACCTGATCAACAACGCGGCCATCCTGCGCGACCGCACCATCGCCAAGATGAGCCATGAAGAATGGGAATCGGTGATGGATGTAAACCTCACGGGGGTGTTTCACTGCTGCAAGTACGCGCTTGAAATCATGCGTGAAAACGGGGCCATCGTCAGCATGGGCAGCATCGCGGCGATCCAGGGTTTCTACGGCCAGGCGAACTACGCGGCAGCCAAGGCAGGCGTACAGGCGATGATGCGGGTGCTCAGCCGTGAGGCGGCACGAAGGAACATCCGCGCCAATGCGATTGCCCCGGGCGTGGTGGATACGGCGATGGCCGCAACCATCCCGGAAAGCGTGCGTGCCGAGATGATCAAAAACATCCCATTGGGCCGATTCGGCAGCACGGCTGAGATCGCCAACGTGGCGCTGTTTCTATGCTCGCCGCTGGCCTCCTACGTGACAGGGCAAACTCTGGAAGTGAACGGAGGCTGGCGCGGATGAGGGCGGCGGCTCTTTGCGTCACGGCAGATGAAGCCATCGCCGCCATTCCAGATGGCACCTGTGTGGCGGTTGGTGGCTTTGTGGGTGCCGGACATCCGGAGATGCTGACGGCGGCACTGGAACGGCGCTTTCTGCAAACGGGCACGCCCAATGACCTGACGTTGTACTATTGCGCCGGCCAAGGAGACCGGGGCGAACGCGGCCTGAACCACCTCGCCCATCGGGGGCTCATCAAGCGGGTGATCGGCGGCCACTGGAACCTCGCGCCCAAGTTGGGAGCCATGGCGCTGGCCAATGAAATCGAAGCCTACAATTTCCCGCAGGGGGTGCTGAGCGTGCTCCTCCGCGAGATCGCCGCCAAGCGCCCAGGCCTGATCACCCAGGTCGGCCTGAACACCTTCATCGACGCATCGCAGACCGGAGGCCGGATGAATGCGCGCACCACAGAACCTCTGGTGGAAAGGCTGATGCTGGACGGCCAGATTTGGCTGAGATACAAGCCCGTGCCTGTGCATGTGGGACTCATCCGCGCCACATATGCGGACGCACGCGGCAATTTAAGCATGGAACGCGAAGGCTTGGTGGGGGAGGTGCTGCCCATCGCCCAGGCCGCCAAAAACCATGGAGGCATCGTCATCGCCCAGGTGGAAAAAGTCGTGGACCGCCTGCCAGATCCGAAAGCGGTGCGTGTGCCGGGCATCCTGGTGGACTACGTGGTGGCCAGCGAGGGGGTGCAGCATGACCAGACATTCGGCGAGGTGTTCAATGCCGACTATGTGAGCACCTGTAACACGGCCTTTGAACTGCCCGCGATGGCTTTTTCTGAGCGCAAAATCATCGGCCAACGCGCCCTGCAGGAGATTCGTGCGGGGGACATTGTGAATCTGGGAATCGGCCTACCCGAAAGTGTCGCCATGGTGGCCGCGGAGACAGGAAGGCTGCAAGAGTTTACCCTCACGGTGGAGAGCGGCCCTACCGGGGGAGTGCCCGCTTCCGGCCTCAGCTTTGGCTGCAGCTATTTTCCGGAAGCCATCATTGACCAGCCCTCTCAATTTGACTTTTACGATGGCGGCGGCCTGGACATCGCCGTGCTGGGTGCCGTGGAGGTGGATGCGGAGGGCAGCGTGAATGTGGCCAGCTTTGCCGGGCGTTTTGCGGGCGTGGGCGGCTTTGTCAACATAGTCCAAAGCGCGCGCCGCCTGGTCTTTTGCCTCACCTTGCGTGCAGGAGATCTGGAGGTGGCCGTGGAGAATGGGCGGCTGGTGATTGTCAAAGAAGGCCGCCATGCCAAATTTGTGAAACGTTTCCAGCATGTCTGCTTTCACGGCCCCACCGCCCTCCATCGGGGTCAGCAGGTCATCTATGTCACGGAGCGGGCGGTCTTTGAACTGACAGCGCAGGGGCTGAAGCTCATCGAACTGGCCCCGGGGGTGGATCTGCAAAAGCAGGTCCTTGACCAGATGGAGTTCGCTCCTGTTATCGAGTCTGTCTCCGCCATGCCTGACGGCTGCTTTTCCCTTCTCTCATGATCTACTCCACGCCCGTCTTCATCACCGATGCAAAACGCTCCCCGATTGGTCGGCTGGGCGGCGGCCTGCGCTCACTTTCTGTGGCAGACCTAGCCCTGCCAGTGGCACAGGCGATGGTTCCAGAGCCGCTGAAGCCTGCCATTCAGCAGGTGATCCTGGGCCAGGTGCTGCAGGCGGGAGCAGGCATGAATGTGGCACGCCAACTGGGGCTGCGCCTGGGCCTGCCGCAGAGCACGCCCGCCTATGTGGTAAACATGGTCTGCGGCTCTGGCATGAAGGCCGTGGCCCTGGGGGCAGATGCCATCGCGGCAGGTGAGGCCGCTCTGGTTCTGGCGGGAGGCGTGGAATCCATGAGCCGTGCCCCGCATTATGCCCCCGACTTGCGCAGCGGTTGCAAACTGGGCAACAGCTCGTTGGTGGATGCCATCTTGGCCGATGGCCTGACGGATCCCGTGCTGAACATCGGCATGGGAGAAACCGCCGAACGCATTGTAGATGCCTGTGCCATCACCCGGGCAGACCAGGATGCTTTTGCCCTGGCCAGCCAGCAAGGGGCCAGTGCCAGCCGTGAGGCCTTTCAGCGCGAGATTGTTCCACTGGAAACCCGTGAGGGGATGGTGCAGCACGATGAGCATCCGCGGTCAGATACCACCCTGGAGAAGCTTTCCAAACTGAAGCCCGCCTTTCGCAAAGACGGCAGCGTCACGGCTGGCAATTCGTCGGGGGTAAACGATGGATCGGCCCTGCTGATGCTGGCTTCGGAGGCCGCCATCTCCCGACACAGCCTGACAACACGGGCACGTCTTGTCGGCTGTTCCGCGGTGGGCTGCGATCCAGCCACCATGGGCCTGGGGCCGGTACATGCCATCCGCCGTCTGTGCGAAGAGGCCGGGTGGGAACTCGATTCAGTGGACGCTGTGGAGATCAACGAAGCCTTTGCTGCCCAGGCACTGGCCTGCGCCCAGCAGTTGGGACTTGATCAGAGCCGATTGAACCGTCGCGGTGGAGCCATTGCGCTCGGCCATCCGGTGGGGTGTAGCGGTGCGCGGGTGCTGGTGACGCTGCTGCATCTCATGGAGGACCTGGACCTGCGGCGTGGCATCGCCTCCCTCTGCATCGGCGGAGGCATGGGCATTGCCATGGCCATTGAACGAGGGAAATGAGCCGGTCTAACATCAAGGGAGTGGCGCGGGAGCGGTGAGAGACGGCTTTGGCCGGATGCACGAGAGCAAGACAGCACAGATGAGACGCCCGGCTGCGGAAATTTCAACCATTTGGCCGACGTTGACATCGGCCCCACAACAAACCTTCGGCATAAATAGTTAGGCTACTCATCCCACAGCCATAAAGTGGGAAAGGCCATGAAAGTTCCGTTTCCTTCAAAACAGGTGGCGATTTTCGTTTGCCAAACCACAGCGTCGGAAGAGTCTAATTCTGGTCACTTCAAGGATCCAGATGAAGAAAAAAGCCGCCACCTCCCCCAGCCTTCCTCGGCGACTATCCTTAGTGGCCCAAACGGTAGACAGCCTTTGTGAAGGCATCAAAAACGGCCATTGGCAAAAGCTGCTGCCAGGAGAGCGCGAACTCTGCGAAAGCCTCCAGGTCAGCCGTCGCACACTCCGTTCGGCCCTGGATGAATTGCAGCGCAAAGGCTGGCTGGAAGTGGCCCACAGACAGCGGCGGCGCATCAAGGGCCGCCGGAGCAAACCTGAGATCGAAGAGCCCAAAAAGGTCGTCGCCATCCTCATGCCCGGCTCTTTCCTTTCCCTACCCTCACGGATCACCTTTGTCATCGACAGCCTGCGGAGCAAGCTCACCGCCGCAGGTTGTGAGGTGCAGTTCCACGTGAACCCAGCCTGCTACACAGCCAACCCGGGGCGGGTACTCTCGCAGTTTGTAGCAACCCACCCCGCCTCAGTTTGGCTGGTGCTCAGCGCCCAGGAACCCATGCAGCGGTGGTTCAGCAAGCAGCCACTGTCTTCCCTAATTCTGGGGTCCTCCGCCCCAGGGATCAACCTGCCCTCCGTGGATGTGGACTTTCACGCCGCCTGCCACCACGCGGGCGGCCTGCTCTGGCGCAAAGGCCACCGACAGATCGGCCTGGTGCTTTTCAAAGATGTGTACGGGGGTGACATCGCCAGCGAGGAGGGGCTGCGCGATGCCCTCAAGGACATGCCCGGAGCCCAACTGCATGTACTGCGGCATGACAACCAGTCCAGCAGTCTCTGCGCCTTGCTGGACGAATCCCTACGACAACCAAAACCGCCCACCGCCTACGTGGTCGGCGGGGCCACCCAGGTCCTCACCGTCATGATGCATCTCATGCGCCGCGGCAAACGCATCCCACAAGACATCGCCGTGATCTCTCGGGACAACGATCCCATCCTGGATGCCACCAGTCCCACCGTCGCCCGTTACGCCATCCAGCCTGCGCAACTGGCCACCCGCATCGCCCTGGTCGTCCGCCAGTTGGCAGAGACGAATACCGTGCCCGCCAATGCCATCCGGCTGATGCCCACCTTCGTCGCCGGAGAGTCCGTCTAACAAAAAGCGCCAAATTAAACACGTGCGCCCATCAGAACTTTCATCACATCGTCCAGGGTGATCCATCCCGCCATGCGCGCACCGGGGGCATCCACCAAGGCGGCGACCTCCTGCTCCTCCAAAAAGAGGGCCAGAAGCTGGGTGAGGGAGGCCTTGCCATCCACATGCAGCGCTGGCCGGACCAGCTTTGTCCAGTCCGCCGTGGCAGGGGTGGTGAGATTCTGAACGAAGAGCTCGCGCACGCGGATGTAACCGATAAGACTGTCTGGCGTACCATCCAGGCTCACAGGATAGCTGCGATGCAACTTGGGCCCCACCGCCTGCACATTTTCCAGAAGGGAGAGCCGGGCGTCAAAGACGCGCACGGCTTCCTTCGGCACCATGGCCGTCTTCACCCGCCGGGCGCTGAGGGTGGCCGCATGGATCATGATGATCTCTTCCTGGTTATGCAGCAGTTGCTCAGCCTTAGCCGCCTGCACCAGGGTGATGATGTCCATGATTTGGTCGCTTTGGTTGCGCCCTTCGGTGCTGCGGCTCTTCAGCCGTTCGCAGAATTTTTCCATCAGCAATACCAGCGGATGGCAGAGGCGCAGCATGACGGTGAGAGGCCCGATGAGCCGGGGAGCAAACTTGGCCGCATGATGCACACCGATGATCTTCGGCGCCATCTCCCCACCAAAGAGGACCAGGATGGACATGAGGATGGAAAAGACCCACAGCCACTCTGCCCCATAGATACCGGTAAAAAGGGCACCTGCCAGCGTAGCCAGGCCCGTGTTGGCCAGGGTATTGAAGACGAGGATGGCGGAGATAGGCCGCTCGATGGCGTTCTTCATTTCCAACCAGCGCCCCGCACTGCGGATGCCCTTTTTCTCCTGCAACTTCAGTTCCAGTGGATTCAGGCTGAGCAGCACCGCCTCCGTCAAGGAGCAGGTGAAGGAGACGGCGAGGACGGTGACGGAGATGGCAAGGAGGAGCAGCAGCATCGAGTGGGGGGGAAATGAATGGAACCCAAGACGAGCAGAAACCCCGCCCAGCAAGCTCGCTAAAAAAGCACGTGTAAGGTCAGGTGCTGACTTCGCCCATGGGCAGGGCATGCGCCCTCAGTCTCTTCGGATGGGAAAGATCTTTTGCGGGCACCGGGTGGGGTGACCCGAGACCGAAATCTGAGGCTGAGGGCGCGCTCCGGGGGGGGGAGAGATTACAAGTTCGCCGCGTAGGCCTGGAGCTGGCGATATTCCGCCAGAATGGTCTTCACCGCCGCCACCGTAGCGCTGACCTGATGGTGCATGGGCGAGAGAGCGGGTGTTTCAAAGACGATTTCCAGAGGCCGCGGATGCTGCTCCGGCGGCGCGCTGAGGATGCCGTGGTAACCTTCCTTGATGATGCCACGGGAGGCGAGGAAACCATCAATGATGGGCAGCTCATTGCGCGGCAGAGATTCCGCTGCGGCGGCCAGCGCAGGCTCCAGCAGGTGCTCGCTGAGCAGAGCCCCGCTGACAAAGCCATAGCAGCCATCAGAGTCATCGTCGGCATGCAGGGAGACGATGCCGTCGTAACGTTCGCGGCGCAGCTCGTTCTCCAGGTAAATGACCTCAGGCTCAATGGAGCCATACCAAAATTCGCGATTCAGATCCAGGCCGTTCTGATTGTGGCGGATGCCCAGATTACGTCCTGTCGGATTGCAGATGGGAAAGAAATGGAGTTCGAAGTCGTGCAGTTCCTCCGGCTTTTCCGCCGCCCACTGGATCAGTTCCTGAATGGCCAGCGTACCCGCCTCCTCATCGCCATGAATGCCGCCGAAGATGCCAAATTTGTAGCCCTGGCCCTTCTTCAGCGGTTTGCTGATGATCTTGGGAATGTAGATTCCCTGGTCTGGTGGCAGGCTTTCCAAAATGAGGCGTGAAGGGGCGATGCGCAGCGGGGTGTGGCGACTGCGGGAGAGATGAACAGGGGGAAAGATATTCATGATGGCGTGAGCGGCAAGGGACTACTTCTTCGCGGGGACCTGGGTGGTCTCAGAGGAGAGGCGGGTTTTCTCCGTGCTCTCCACCTGCGTCACCCGCCCTTCATGGACGATGATCTGCACCGAGCCAAAACGCATAGCGCCGACTTTCTGACGGACGATTTCCAACCAGGCTTCGGATTCTGTTTCGGCGGTGTGTTGACTCATAGACGCCTAATTCCTATCTTTCATATCTACACCCGTCAAGTAGGATTTAAAACAGACATGGATTGCTCTTCAGGCCTGAAAAAAAGGTCGTTCAAAGCATGGGAAAGCCCGGCGGCAGAAAGCGGGCCGGGCTTGATCAGCAAGGACGAGATGACCGTTAGACCGCGTCTTCACCTTTACACAGGCGTGTCCAGCAGCACGGCCAGGAATCCATCGGCAGGATCAGCATGGCGCGACTTGCCTGTTTTTTTGGCAGTCTTTTTCTTCGTCGTGCCGCACTGTTCCTGCTTCCGCAGCGTCACCTCCACCACATGCTCCAGGGTGTAGCGATCCAGGATATTGGCGATGGCATTGCGCACATCGATCATGAGCATGCGCAGGCCGCAGTGCTCCTCATCCGGGCAGGTGCATTTTTCATATTCCGTCTCGCTCGCGCAGCCGATGGGGGCCAGCTTGCCATCAATAAGGCGGACGATTTCGCCCATTTTGATGCCACTCATCGGGCGGGCCAGCCGGGCTCCCCCGTGCTTGCCGCGCAGGCTTTCTACGTAGCCTGCAGTCCTCAACTCAAAAAGGATGGCTTCGAGGAACTTAAACGGCAGGTGCTCCTGCTCGGCGAGGGAGGATACGGAAATCACCCCTTCACCATTGCGGGCAGCGACCCCCAGGCGGATCATGGTGCGGAGGGCGTACTCTCCACGTTTGGTCAGTCTCATGACAACGATGTAGGCCAAAATCCCGACCTCGCAAGTATGGCTTTGCGGCTTGGCCAAACAGTCCGGCAGGACGGAATGGGCTGCAGCGGCGCACTCCACCCGGCCTAACCGCCTGTCAACTCCTCCTTGACCATCCCCCTCAGTTGCACCACTCTGCGCGCCCTCTAACCAGACCCACAACTAATGCCCGCAAAAATCTACACTGAAAAAGACGCCAGCCTGGCGCCTCTCAAAGGCAAAACCTGCGCCGTGATCGGCTTTGGCTCGCAGGGCCATGCGCACGCCCTGAACCTCAAGGAAAGCGGCGTCAACGTCATCATCGGTCTGTATTCCGGCAGCAAGAGCCGCAAGGTCGCTGAAGAAAAAGGCTTCAGAGTTTATGACACCGCCGAAGCTGTGAAGCTGGCCGACGTCATCTTCGTCGCCGTTCCTGACACCAAAATCGGTGGTGTGTACAAGGCTGACATCGCCCCGAACCTGACCAAGGGTAAGACCCTCCTGTTCAGCCACGGCTTCGCCATTCATTATAAGACCGTCGTCCCACCGAAGGATGTGAACGTGATCATGGTCGCCCCGAAAGGCCCAGGCCACATCGTCCGCCGTCAGTACACAGAAGGCAAAGGCGTTCCAGGACTCATCGCCATCTATCAGGACCCTTCCAAAAAATCCAAGCAGATCGCTCTCGCTTGGGCACACGGCGTGGGTTGCACCCGTGGCGGCGTCATCCAGACCGACTTCAAGGAAGAAACCGAAACCGATCTCTTCGGAGAGCAGACCGTTCTTTGCGGCGGCACCAGCGCCCTCGTGCAGGCTGGTTTCGAAGTGCTGGTCGAGGCCGGCTACTCCCCTGAAATGGCTTACTTCGAGTGCCTCCATGAGCTGAAGCTCATCGTGGACCTCATGAACGAGTCCGGCATCGCCGGCATGCGTTTCTCCATCTCTGAAACCGCCAAGTGGGGCGACGTCAAAGTCGGTCCGAAGATCATTGACGCCAGCGTTAAGAAGCGCATGAAGGCAGCTCTGAAGGAAATTCAGAACGGCAAGTTCGCCAAGGAGTGGATCAAGGAAACCGAGAGCGGTTACAAGACCTTCAACAAGCTGCTCAAAGACGGCGAGAAGCACCCGATCGAGAAGACCGGCGCTCGCCTCCGCAGCCTGATGCCATGGATCAAGAAGCGCGACTTCAAAGGCCAGCAGGCCAGCTACGAGTGATGAAAGCGGTCGTAAAAAACGGCCCCTCACACCTCTGACAATCTTGAGCGCGGGTCCGAAAGGACCCGCGCTTTTTTGTCAGTGTATTGGAGTTCCGGCTTCAGCCGCCCCCGAAAACTTCGTTCTGATTTCAGCACTCTCGCCCTGCCAAGAGGGGACGCGGAGGTCCATCCCTATGACCGCCCTTGAGAATTTATCAGCTTGAGATCGTCTTTGAATAGGGCTGGCGCTTCGTCATACAGTTGCTGCTTCAGCCGATCATGCCTCACGGCTTGAGCAACAAAGAACGCGGCTGCCCCCACCGCTGTGATGACCACCAAGGTGATGAGGATCTTGGACAAAGGTATCCTTCGAGGGGCGGAGGAGTTTCCAACAAACATCGCAGGATCATGAAGCAAGGGTGCTAAATCATCAAAGATTGATTTCCCCTCACCTGAATCCCAAAGCGAAACTCTCCAAGGCGTAATGAAGAATGCCTTTGATTCGGTCGTACTGTCTGCCCATGATTTTTCGACCTCTCCTCCTGGCCCTCGGATTGACTGCGGCACTTTCTGCGGCTGACAAAAACCAGCACGTCGTGCTCATCAGCCTTGATGGTTTCCCAGCCTGGATGTGGAAGGACCCATCACTGGCCGTCCCAAACCTGCGCAAGCTGGCGGCTGAGGGTGCGCAGACGGAGGCGATGACCGTCTCCAACCCCTCCATCACCTGGATCAATCACACCACCATGGTCACAGGAGTGAATCCCCGCAAACATGGCGTTTTGTTCAATGGTCTGCTGGTAAGGGGAGAGGGCAACAAGCCGCCGAAGATTGAACCCTGGGTGCACAAGAACCGCCTCGTCCATGTGCCGACGATCTATGACATCGCCCACAAAGAGGGCCTGACCACCGCCGAAGTGGACTGGGTAGCTATCAAGGATGCGGAAACCATCACCTGGAGCTTCGAAGAACTGCCGAATGCGGACCGCCCCATCGAAAAGGAAATGATCGCCGCCGGCCTGCTGACGGCAGAGCAGGTCTCCTGGATGAACCCGGGCCCGCAGCGCAAGAACATGGCCTGGCATGACCTCACCTGGACAAAGGCCGCCAGCCACATCATCAAGACGCACAAGCCTAACCTTCTATTGTACCACACCCTGAACACCGACGGCATGCACCACCGCTACGGCCCGGCCAACATGGCCAGCTACACGGCGCTGGCTTACACAGATCGGCTGGTGGGAGATCTGGTGAAAGCCGTGGAAGAAGCCGGGTTGAAAGACAAGACCACCTTCGTCATCGCTACGGATCATGGTTTCAAAAAGGTAACCAACTATGTGTTCCCCAATGTGGCCCTGAAAAAGGCCGGTTACTCCAAAGCCTTTGGCAATGCCATCACCCAGTGTGATGTCGCAGCGATGACCCAGGGCGGCCTGTGCTTCATCTACGTGCTGGACCCCGCCCGCAAGGCGGAACTGCTGCCGAAACTCAAGGAACTCTTCACCGCCACCGAGGGTGTGGACAAGGTGATCGATGGCAACGACGGACCCACACTGGGCATGCCGACTCCCGCCGAAAATCAGGGCATGGGTGACCTGGTGCTGTACGCGAAGGCAGGCTTTGCCTTCAACAACGGCGCAGCAGGCGATGCCGTCACCGGCCCTAGTGTGGACTACGGCGGTACGCACGGTTACCCCAATACAGACCCGGAACTGGACGGCATCTTTATCGCCTCCGGCAAAGGCATCAAAAAAGGCGTGGTGCTGCCTCGCATGGCGAACCTGGACATCGCCCCCACCATCGCCCGGCTGCTGGACATCTCCTTGCCAGCACCAGATGGCCGTGTGCTGGAGGAGATTCTGGAAGCCGGGAAGTAACTTCTCCACAGCAGGCGCATCCGCGCGGGCTTGTGCTTCGCGGGGAACCATGTTCTTTGCAGGGGCCGGGGCGTGATGCCAGCGGCCCCTTGTCATTGCCCATGCCACGCTGGCTCAAACGTCTGCTATCTCTGCTGTTCGTCGCCCTTCTGCTAGGGCTGGCGACCTGGT
Source organism: Prosthecobacter algae (assembly GCF_039542385.1). Lineage (NCBI taxonomy): Bacteria > Pseudomonadati > Verrucomicrobiota > Verrucomicrobiia > Verrucomicrobiales > Verrucomicrobiaceae > Prosthecobacter > Prosthecobacter algae. The sequence continues at coordinate 702,036 of NZ_BAABIA010000003.1, forward strand.
TCGCTTTGCCCTGGGCAGTGTCGTTGCCCGCCGCCCTGCAGACTCCGCTACAGCCCTCTTCTCGCTACCTTTCCAGCGAGGGTGAACCGTTGCGTCTTTTGCTGACCTCGCAGGGAGATCGTGTGGCACAGGTGCTGCGGTTTGAAGAGATCCCCACCCGCTTCATCCAGGCTACCCTGGCAGCAGAGGACAAACGCTTCTTTGATCATGGCGGGGTGGACCTGCTGGCCATTGCGCGTGCAGCACGCGACAATGCCTCGCAAAGCCGCATTGTCTCGGGCGCTTCGACAATCCACCAGCAGCTCATCAAAGTGGCCGCTGCCCGGCCCGGCAAACGTGGTTGGTGGGTCAAAACCGTGGAGGCCATCCAGGCCCGTCATCTGGCCATGGCCTGGAGCAAGGAACAGGTCATCACCGAATACGTCAACCGCATCAGTTATGGCAATCTCTTGACCGGCTGCGCCAGCGCCGCCCAGGGCTATTTCGACAAGCCTCTGCAGGATCTCACCCCGGCGGAATGCGCCTTGCTAGCAGCCATTCCTCAGTCTCCTTCCCGCTACAATCCCTTTCGACAACTGGCAGCCATCCTACCCCGGCAGCAGCGCATCCTAGCAAAGATGCACACCCTAGGCTGGCTCACAGACGAGCAACTCCACGTGGCACAAAAGGAGACCCTAAAGTTGCAGCGATACCACGGCGGATTCGAGGCACCCCATGCGGTGGAGATGCTACGTACCACACCACGCGAGACCACACGCACAACCCTCAAAGCCGGACTGCAACGGCAGGTGGAAACGATCATTGCCCAACGCCTTCGGGCCTTGAAGGAGCGTCACGTTTCCCAGGCCGCCGTGGTCGTCATCGAAAATGCCACCGGCCACGTCCTGGCGCTGGCAGGCTCGCGTGATTTCCTCGCCCCCGAAGGCGGCCAGATCAATGGCGCGTGGGTGCCCCATTCACCCGGCTCCGCCATCAAACCGTTCACCTACCTGCTGGCGTTGGAACAAGGCCACACACCCGCCAGCATCATTGCAGATCTTCCCATCGAATACACCACCCCTACCGGCACCTACCGGCCCGACAACTACGCGCATAAAACCTATGGCCCCATGACCTATCGGAATGCCCTGGGCAACAGCCTCAACATTTCAGCCGTGAAGGTGCTCAGTCTGGTTGGGGGCGCACAGCCCCTGTTAGATACACTTCAACAGTTAGGCCTGAGCACACTCACTGAGCCCGCAGATCATTACGGCCTCGGTCTCACCATCGGTAATGCCCCGGTCCGGCTGCTGGAGCTGGCGAATGCCTATGCCTGCCTGGCCCGCCTGGGAAAGGACCTCCCCTGGACGCTTGTGAACGAGGCCGCCACCACCCCTGCGCCGCGACGTCAGTTTGATGAAGCCACCTGCTACCTCATGGCCGACATTCTGGCGGACAACCAGGCCCGCCAGCTCACCTTTGGCCAGAACTCCCCACTGCGCCTCCCCTTCCCTGTTGCCGTCAAAACGGGCACGAGCACCGGCTATCGCGACAACTGGTGTGTCGGCTACACCCCGGAGTTCACCGTCGGTGTCTGGGCAGGCAATTTTGACAACTCTCCCATGCAGGATGTCTCTGGTGTCACAGGTGCGGCCCCCATCTGGCGGGATGTCTTTTTGGAACTTCAGACCCGCTTCGGCCTAACTTGGTATGCCGAACCGCACGGCATTGTCCGTGCCCGCATCGATCCTCGCACCGGCAAGCGCCTCACAGCCCAATCCCCGCCCGTGCGTGTGAGCCATGAAGAAATCTTTGTCCAGGCCCAGCAGCCGCCCGCCGCCACCGCTGCGGACTATGACTCCCAAGGTCGCGCCTACCTGCGACCTGAGTACGCCACCTGGATCCGCAGCGCTGACAATTGGATGGGCAACTTGGTCACAATAGAGACCACCCCGCAGGCACGTCCCTGGCGAATCTCAAATCCCATTCCCGGCACCGTGGTGCGGCTGGACCCGGACCTGCCTATGGGAGGGCGTCGCCTGCTGCTGCAAACCGAACCCCAGCGATCCATAAGCTGGGACTGCGACACCCTGCCGGTGAAGACCGAAGGTGATGTAAACTATGTGGATCTCACCCCAGGTCGTCATGATCTCCGGGCCACGGAGCCAAGCAGCGGTGAAGTGCAGCGCACTCACATCATTGTGCATCCAGAATAGAGAGCGGCCCCGCTGCTTTCACACACTCGCTTTCCACCTCAAGTGCAGCAGGGGCAGGGCTGCACCCAGTGGCCGGGGGCGATTTCTTTTAAGCTGAGGTCCATGCCCACGCTGTCTTTCCAGCGGGGGTGGGCCATGCGATGGCCGAAGGCGCAGCCGGCGGGGGGATTGATGGGGGAGGGCACGTCCCCTTGCAGCAGGGAGCGCGGGCGGCGCAGGGCGGGATCGGGCACGGGGATGGCATCCAGCAGGGCGCGGGTGTAGGCGTGCAGTGGCTGGCGGTAAAGGGTTTCCGCTGGGGCGAGCTCGACGATCTTGCCCAAGTACATCACGGCGACGCGGTCGCTCATGTGCTTCACGACGCTGAGGCCGTGGGCGATGAAGAGGTAGCTGAGTCCCATCTGCCTCTGGAGGTCTAACAAGAGGTTTAGAACCTGGCTTTGCACGGAGACGTCGAGCGCGGAGACGGGCTCGTCACAGACGATGAGTTTGGGCTTGAGGGCGATGGCGCGGGCGATGCCGATGCGCTGGCGCTGGCCGCCGGAGAACTCGAAGGGGAAACGATCGCCGGAGGTGGTGGGCAGGCCGACTTTATCCAGGAGATCGGCCACCCAAGCGCGGCGTTCTTCTTTGTTGCCGAGTTTTTGGACGATGAAGGGCTCCTCCAAAATGTCGCGCACGGTGTGGCGCGGGTTCAGAGATTCAGCGGGATCTTGGAAGATCATCTGCATGTGCCGGCGCGTGGGGCGGAGCTGGCCCATGCTGGCGTGGGTAATGTCTTGCCCTTCAAACTGGATGCTGCCGCCGGTGGGTTTCAGCAGGCGCACGATGCTTTTGCCGAGGGTGGTTTTGCCACAGCCGGATTCACCCACGAGGCCTAGGGTCTCCCCAGCAGCCAGGGAAAAGCTGACACCATCCACGGCTTTGCAGGAGGCCACAGAGCGCCGCAGCAGGCCGCCACGGACGGGGAAATGCTGCTGGAGATTTTGAACGGTGAGGAGGCTCATGCGACGCAGATGGGGCAGTTTTCTACCCAATGGTTAGGCGAGATTTCAACGAAGGCGGGGCGCACGCTCAGGTGCGTGTCCGTGTGGGGGCGGCCCGAGCGTGTGGCGAAGCGGCAGCCGGGGCGGAAGTCGGCAATGCCAGGGACGTTTCCAGGGATAGCTTTCAGCAGGGTCTTGGGCGTGCTGTCCAGACGCGGGATGCTTTCCAGCAGGCCCTGGGTGTAGGCGTGGCGTGGGCGGGCAAAGAGCTCGTGCACGCTGGCGCGCTCGACGATGCGGCCAGCGTACATGACGGCGACTTCATCACACACCTCCGCGATGACGCCGAGGTCATGGGTGATGAGGATGACGCTCATGCCCATTTCCTGCTGGAGATCGGCGATGAGTTTGAGGATCTGTGCCTGCACGGTGACATCCAGCGCAGTGGTGGGCTCGTCGGCGATGAGGAGCTTCGGTTTATTGATGAGCGCCATGGCGATCATGATGCGCTGGCGCATGCCGCCGCTGAGCTGGTGCGGGTATTCGCCCAGGCGGGCCTCGGGCGCGGGGATGCGGACTTTTTTCATCATGTCCACGCTGCGGCTCAGCACCTCGGCCTTGCTGCATTGCGTGTGCAAAAGGATGGCCTCGGCGAGCTGGCGACCGACCGTTTGCACGGGGTTCAGGGCGGTCATGGGCTCCTGAAAAATCATGCTGATGTCATTGCCACGGATGGCCTGCATTTGCTCCAGCGGCAGACTCACCAGGTCCTGCCCTTCAAAGCGGATGCTGCCACTGAGGATCTGGCCGTGGGGCTGGGGCAGCAGGCGGGTGATGGAAAAGGCGGTGACGCTTTTGCCACAGCCGGATTCGCCGACGATGCCCAGCGTCTTGCCACGCGGCACGTCAAACGAAATGCCGTCCACGGCGGTCATGCGCCCGGCATCGGTGTCAAAGGCGGTGACGAGGTTTTCGACCTGTAAGATGGAGTCCACGGTGGTCATCGGGGTTTTACAAAGGAGTCATGCACCTGCAGGGATTCACCGAAGTCGCGCCCATCTTTTTGGGCCTGCTGGGTTTCGCGTTTGAGGTCTTCATCAATCCAGAACATGCGGGCATCCAGCGGCATCTGGCTGTGAAAGGCGTTGCCCGTTTTCGGCCAGCGCAGCCAGCGCCAGCTAAAGTAGCGGTAGTTGGAAGATTCCCACAGCGGGATCGTATTTGCCCGATCATGGATGAGCTGGGAGAGCTGCCAGGAAAGCTGCTGCACCTCCTCCTCCGTGGCGGCTTTGCGGTGGCGATCAATGATCGGATCCAGCGCCGGGTCGGCCGTCATGGTCAGGTTGTTGGTATCCACCACCACGGTGCGTTTGCCATCGGGCCCGGTCTTGTAGGCATTGTCGCTGTGATAATCATCCCAAAATCGCGGGTAAGGCGGCTGTGCCCCAAAGCCAGCGAGGCCTAACTCATGATTCTTCTGGTTCAGCTTTTTGTAGAGCTGGGTGGTGTCCAGTCCCTCCACGATGATCTCCAGCCCGGCCTTTTTCGCCTCCTCCTTCAGCCGCAGCATGATGGGGGTGATGGTGCCGGAATTGAAGGTGGTGAGGGTGAAGGAAAGACGTTTGCCACTGGCATTCATGAGGATGCCATCCGCCCCAGGTTTGGTATAACCAGCTTTAGCGAAATGCTCGCGCGACTTCACCACATCAAAGGGCCGGGCCTTGACAGCGGGATTGGTGAATTTGCCAAAGCCAGCCTCAGTGGTGTTCATGCGGGTCTTGTCGCCCCGGAAGTCCACATCCAGCACCTTTTGCAGGTTCATGGCGTAGTTGATGCCGATGCGCAGGTCCAGATTGTCCAGCGGCGGCTTGCTTTCATTGATGCGGATGCCCCAGCTCACTTGAGGGAACTCGTTGTAGAAGATGTGGCGCTCGATGTAGCCTTTGTAGATCTCGGGGATCTCGGCCTTGTCATACCAGTAGCGCGGCAGGCCAGCGATGAAGAAGTCGAGCTGGCCCTGGCGGAAGAGCTCAAAGGCCTTGTCCTGACTGGCGATGATGCGGTAGTCCGTGGCATCCACATTGTAGATGTAGCGGAAGTGTTTTTTATCCCGCGCCCACCAGTTTTTCACCCGGTGGATGGTGATGCGGCGGCCACGTTTCACATCCACTTCGGGATCGAAGTCATAGGCCCCGGTGGTGGGGGATTTCCGCCACTGGTAGCGGGCGGGGAAGTCCTGGCCAAACTCCTTGTAAAACTTCCGTGACATGGGCTGCACGTCCGCCACCTTCCACATGGGATCGGGATAGTTTTCCTTGAGCGTGTAGGAGAAGGTGTGCTCGTCGTACTTGGTGATGCTCTTGAATTCTTTGCTGTAATAGTCGTTATACCAAGGGTCCTGGATATGGGGACTCAGCATGATATAGAAGGTCATGAAGAAGTCCTCCACGGTGATGGGCGTGCCATCGGAGAAGGTGAGTTTGGGATCGAGCCGGAAGTAAACGGTCTTCTTGTCTGGAGAGTAGGCCCAGGCATCGGCCATGCCGGGGATCCAGGCATCTTGGTCGGGATGGCGGGTGGCCATCCAGATCATCACCTGGTCATGATGCTCGCCGCGGAAGGTGCCGCTGGCATCCGGGCCGACGACGCGGTAGGTGGCGGGAAAGGTTGGGTGGTAGTCGTGAAAGGTGCCGCCTTTTTTAGCGGCGGGATCGCCAAATTCGGGCACATCCGCGCCGGTTTCCCACTTCAGATCCGTGGGCAGATCTGCCGGGGTTTTCCACTGAAACAGCTCCGGTTTGGACTTCCAAAAAGCCTCCACTTCCGCCGTATTGTCGTAGGGGGGAAAGCGATCGTCGGTGGACTCGGAACAGGATGGCAGAAAAGCCAAACAGAGGGTGATGAGCAACATCGTTGCTTTGAGCATAGGGGAAAGTTTCATGGTCATTCTCCAGCCTCCTTCAAAACTTGCTGGATCAAAGACGGGCTTGCACGAAAGCCCAGATTCAAAAGTGCCTCCAAGACGGGGCCTAGCGATCCATTCAGATGGCCTGCTTTTTTGGCTGCGATCAAAACGCCTAAAAGGCCAATTCGCTTGATGCCCAGCCTCGCAGCCAGATCCCTGGCTTCCTGGTCATCCACCATCAAGAGGTCTGCGTGAATTTCTTCTGCCAGAGTGATGGCTTCGGCTTCGCCACGGTCCACCTGCTTTTCCAGCTCAGCAGCGCGGGAAGCAGAGTTGAGCGTTCGCACGGTCAACCAAGCTGCATCAAGCACCCGATGGATGGCAGGAAAGTCCACGGCCCCCCGAGCCAGCTCTGCCGCCACCGCAGGTGGAATGATCACGTCGTGAAAAAGTAGGAGCAGCAACTCCTCCTGACGAATCATCGCCAGATAACACAGACAGGAAGTGTCTGAGACGACGATCACAGCAATCCTTCGGAGCGCAGGGTTTCAAGATCACTCTCCAACTCATCCATCATGAATTCGCGGATGGGAAGGTCGCGTTCATGGCGCCATTGTTCGAATTCAAAAAAGTCCACCCCACACAGTTTGCGAGCCTGGCTGGCGGAGAGCCGCTTTTGAGCAAAAAGAGTGAGCGCCAGTTCCTTGAGAGCGGCCTGCTCATCAAGGCCAGCCTGCTGGGCGATGGGGTCTGGAATTTGAATCGTCATGACAAAAGTATAACAGCGGGCTGGCGGTTTATCTATAGGTCGTGAATTTTTTCGGGTCGAAGGCCTCACGGATGGCTTCACCCACGAAGGTGACCAAAATGAGCACGGTGGTCATGGCCACAAAGGCACTGCCCACGATCCACGGATAATTAAAATCCTCCGTGCCTTCCCGCAGCAGACGGCCCCAGCTAGGCTCCTCCGGCGGCAGGCCAAAACCCAGGAAGTCCAGCGCGGCTAGGGAGCTAATGATGGCCGCCACTTCAAAGGGGGCCAGGGTGACCAGGATGGCGATGCTATTGGGCAAAATGTGGCGGAAGATCACCCGGCTGGTGCTGGCCCCTAGCAGGCGGGCGGAGGCGACGTAGTCACGGGCCTTTTCTTTATAGGCAGCGGTGCGGATGTACATCGTCGTGCCCATCCAGCTAAAGGCCGAGATGATGAGCACCAGCATGAACAGTGTGGGGCTGATGATGGAACTGATGATGAGGATGATGAACAGAAAGGGCAGCACGGACCAGATCTCGATAAGGCGGGAACCGATGATGTCATACAACCCGCCGAAGTAACCCAGGGTACCGCCGACAATGACGCCCACCACAAAGACAATGGTGACGAACAAGACGGAGGCGATGATGGCCTGCTGCCAACCGCCAAAGAGGATGGCCAGCACATCCCCACCGGAGGAAGTGGTGCCGAGGAAATGCTGATGCGTGGTGGAGGGCGGCGAAGGCGGGTAAATGGCCGCATACAGCGTGGGTGCGGTCTGCGCATCCAGCGCGGGGATCTTGCCATTCGTGTAGTCTGTGTAGGCCTGACGCTGGCCTTTCTCATAGGTGGCCTTTTCCACCTGCTCCCCGGCCAGGTCCCAGCCGCGCAGCTCGCCGTGGCGCTGGCCCTGGCGAAAGACGATCTCCTGGCGCTTCTGCTCGGGCTTGTCTTTAAAGACGGTGTAGGCTCGGCCATTGAAGGGCTGGCTGGAGCCCGTTTCATAGATGAGGCCGCCGCGCTCCTCCATGATGGCGATGGTCTCGGATGTGTCCAATTTCGCATCGTAGGGGACAGGTGGCATCAGCACCCAGTTAGCGGATTTTTCCTCGCGAAATTTCAGCTTCAGTTCGCGGTAGTCTGTCTCACTTTCTTCCGTGCCGCCAAAGGTGGTGGCGGGTAGGACCTTTGTCACAAAGGGAAAGTAAAGCTTCCCCTCATAACTGACGATGAGGGCGCGCTTGCCCACCAGCAACCCATCCAGCGAGCCCAGCAGTACCAGCACCAGCAGGAGGAGGAAGGAGACGTAGCCCCGGCGAATGGCCTTGAATCGGCGCAACTGTTTCAGCGTGAGCGGGCTGAACTGCCACTGACGCGGCCCGCGCAGCAGCCACACCCCGGCCAGCAAACACAGGCCCAGCAGGACCCAGCCCACCGTGGCGGTGGAGAGGAAGGGGATTTTAAAAACAGGCACACTCAGGCCCGCGAGGCGAAAGCCCCCGCTCAGGAGTGTGTACAATGCCAGCAGGGTGCCAAGGATGCGCGGTGACATGTTATTCAAAACGGATGCGCGGATCTGTAAGCGCGACGAGGAAATCAGACAGGATGTTGCCGACCATGAGCACCAGGACTTGGACGACGAGGATGCCCATGACCAGGGGGTAATCACGATCCAGAATGCTGTTGTAGCTCAGGAGCCCGAAACCGTTGATCTCAAAAATCATCTCAATGAGCAGAGAGCCCGCGACAAAGATGGAAACGATATGCCCCAGCGTGGTCGCTACCGGGATAAGGGAATTGCGCAGCGCGTGCACCAGCACGGCCCTTTTAAAGCCTGCCCCCTTGGCCACGGCTGTGCGCACATAGTCAGCGGCCAGATTGTCCATGAGGTTGTTTTTCATCAGCATGGTGAGGAAGGCAAAGGACCCCACCATGTAGCAGACCAGAGGTAGGAAGGCATGATGCAGCACGTCCCACACCTGCGCGCCGAAGGTCAGCTCTTCAAAGTTATCCCCCACAAAGCCGCCGGTAGGAAACCACCCCGCACGGGCGGCGAGGAACACCACCAAGACACTGGCCAGCACAAAGCCCGGAATCGAGTAGCCCACAAAAATGAGAATCGAGGTGGCATTGTCCACGACCGTGCGGTGTTTGATGGCTTTTAAGATGCCCAGCGGGATGCAGACAAGGTACATGAGGAGGGAGGTGGCCAGCCCGTAGAAGATGGAGATGGGCATGCGCTCCAGGACCATGTCCCACACATACAGATTGTAGCGGGTGGAGATGCCCAGATTTCCCTGGAAGAGGCCGCTGTACTCGCTGCGGTAGATCTGCACGCGCTGCTTTTCCTTTTCCACCTTCGTGTGCCAGGGTTTGAGGTCCTCGGCATCCGCTCCGCGCAGTTCGCCACTGGGGGTGACGGTGGCCTGGGTAGTGCGGTAGGCATTGTTGGGCTGCCATTCGGCCCGTGGCAGCAGCCTGCGAAGCGTCACTTCAGCCTCCGTTTTGCCGGCTTCAAATTTCACAAACTGCTTGTCCATCTGCGCTGGGATGACCCCTAGCCAGGCCAGGTAAGCGGGGAAAAAGGAACGATCAAAACCGTAGTAGGCCGCCACGGCATCCTTCTGCTCCTCCGTCAGCGAGGCTCCGGCATTCTTCATGCCTCGGTCCCCCTGCATGGAGGCTTTTTGCATGGCGGCCTCCAGCGGTCCACCAGGGGTGATGCGGGTGATGAAAAACACCACCATCGTCGCCCCGATGAGTGTCGGGAAGATGAGCAGGAAGCGTCGGATGAAATAATCGCGCATGATGGGGAGCTTAACAGTCAGACTATACGCCATAATGCTCAAGAACTTCTGCCAAAGATTGTGGGTGGCTGGGGGATGGGGATGAGAATGAAATTTTCCCCATTTGGGGATTTTAAACCCTAACTAATTGATGAATGAGTTAGAGTGGGGAATTGATGGGGATCACGGTCCCCGTGTGGGGAAACTTGGGGATATGAGAATAGGGGCTGAGAGAAAGACATGAAGGCCATTACAAGGTATCATATTGCGATGTTTTAACCAAGGGGAATTGTGGTGAAGGTCTTATGTCTTGCCGCTGGGCGGCGTATTCTGAGACGCTCCGAGTTTGTGAAGCTAGATGCCGCTACTTGGCAAGTCCTGATCCTCGATGAAGAAGGGCTTGAGGCACGGGGGCGTCTTGACAAGCTGGAGCGTGTCCCCCACCCTGAAGGACGCATGCGAGCCTGGATCATACGAGCTTTGATTTTGACCGGCCTGATCGGGGCGGTGACTGCTTTTCATCAGTCCCGCACCCACCGGCCCACGCGCATCTCTGCAGCCACGGAGAAAGGCATCCTCCTGCTGGGCAATGGATCTGAACCGGAAACGATGGACCCGCAACTGGCCACAGGAACGCCGGAGCATCACCTCTTTGATGCGCTCTTCGAAGGCCTCGTGGCCACCACGGTGGAGGACCCCGATGCGAATGGCCCCGGCGTGGCCACGCACTGGGAGACGCCGGACTTCATCACCTGGACCTTTCACCTGCGCCCTGAGGCGAAGTGGAGCGATGGCACCCCACTCACGGCGCGGGATTTCCTCTTCTCCTTCCAGCGCATCCTTTCGCCGGATCTCGCCGCGCCCTATGCGCCCATGCTTTACCCCATGCTGAATGCAGAGGAGTACAACAAGGGCACGGTGAAGGACTTCACCCAAGTGGGCGCGAAGGCGCCGGATGACCACACGCTGCAGATCATCCTCAAAGGCCCCGCCCCTTACCTGCCCTCCATGCTGAAGCACTACGCCTGGCACCCGGTGCCGCAGCACGTCATCGAGCGTTTTGGCAAGATGACCGATAAAGACACGCCCTGGACCCGCGTGGGCAACCTGGTGGGCAATGGCCCCTTCCAACTCAAGGAATGGCGCTACACCCACTCCATCACCGTGGACCGCAATCCCCACTACTGGGACGCAGCCACCGTGAAGCTGAATGCGATCCAGTTCATCCCCATCGTCAGCGATGCCACAGAGGAGCGTGCCTTTCGCGATGGCCAGATCCACGTGACCAACACGGTGCCGCTTTCCAAGCTGGACCACTACCGCACCAAGGAGCCCCAGGTCTTCCATGCCGATCCCATGCTGGGCACCTACTTTTACCGCATCAACGTCACCAAGGCACCCTTTAAAGATCCCCGCGTGCGCAAGGCCCTGGTGCTGGCCGTGGATCAGCAGGCGCTCATCCAAAACGTGCTGCGCGGGGGGCAAAAGCCCGCGCTCGGCTTTACCCCTTCCGGCGCTGGCGAAGGCTACGTGAGCCCCGGCCAACTGAAGTACGACCCCGACGAAGCGCGCCGCCTGCTGGCCGAGGCCGGTTTTCCCGATGGCAAAGGGTTTCCCAAATTCGACATCCTCATCAACACCATGGAGTCTCACCGCACCGTGGGTGAGGCCATCCAGGAAATGTGGAAAAAGAACCTCAACATCCCCGCCGGAGTGCTGAACCAGGACTGGGGCGTCTATCTGGAAAATCAGCGAAAGCTGGACTACCAAATCTGCCGCGCCGGGTGGGTGGGAGATTACCTGGACCCGTATACCTTCCTGAGCATCTGGCAAAAGGGCGATGGCAACAACAACACCGGCTGGAGCAACCCCCGCTACGATGAACTCATGCAGGCCTCCCTGCGCGAAGGCGACAGCAAGAAACGCCTGGCCCTGCTGGGCGAAGCTGAAACCCTGCTGCTGGAGGAGCTGCCCATGATCCCCCTCTACTACTACGTGCGCAACCACCTCAGCCGCCCCGAAGTGCGCGGGCTGAAGTCCTCCCTGCTGGAGCACCGCTGCTACAAGGCCGTTTCTCTGATCCCATAGTTGGTTATCCTGCCAGGTCACCGTCAGGACAGCCACCGCTGCATTTCCGCAGGCAGGGGGGCCTCCCAAACATGGTGAAAATCTGGCGACTCCACTTCCAGGCGGCAGGAGTGCAAAGCCTGTCGGGAAAAATGCAGCCGCCTTTCCAGGTCGGAGGTCCAGCCGGTCTCGATGAAATCCAGATAGCAGCGTTCATCCGCGCCGTAGATTTTATCCCCCAGAATGGGATGCCCGAGATGCGCCAAATGCACACGGATCTGGTGCATGCGCCCCGTCACGGGCGAGGCCTCCACCAAGGTCAAACGCCCTGCCTGTTCATGCTCCACCGTCTGCAAAAGACGGAAGCGTGTCTGGCAGGCAGCACCATCGGGATGCACCATCTGTTTTACCCAAATGGGGGATTCTGCAATGTCACCTTTGCGCAAAATGGGGCCTTCACAGTCCAGCGCCTGCCAGGCGGGCCAGCCATGCACGATGGCCAAGTAAGTCTTGTGAAACTGACGCTCCTGCATGGCGATACCAAACCGACGCGCGGCAGCCTGGTTCTTGGCCACCAGCACCGTCCCGCTCGTTTCCCGGTCCAGCCGGTTGATGATGGAAATCTGCCCGCCATTGGCCATCTCATAGGCGAGCAGGCCATTCAGCCCATGCCACAGGGTCCAGGTGCCATTGGGCGTGCTGGGGTGCACCTGCAAAGGCGCAGGTTTGTCCACGACGATGTAGTCATCGGTTTCATCGAGAACGGTAAAGTCTGGGTTAACAGCGTGCAGCACAGGGCCGCCAGCCTAGCACGGCGATTCATTTTTGCAGCGCTCCTTGTCGAGCCTCTCCATTCCCGGCAATATCTCTAAGCGATGTGCCGCAGGGCCGTTGCTAGAGGCATGAGAACCTTTGCCGCCTGTCTTTTTCTCACCTCCAGCCTCGCAGGCAATACCCTCATGGACGGGTCCGCACCGCCTGATGCCGAAGCCCGAGCGGCTGCCGCCCGTCTGGACGCAGCCCTGACGCGGGCGCTGGCAGCGCAGCAGTCCATGGAACTGGCAATGGAGCAAAAAAGCTCCCGCCCTCCTGTTACCCCGACAACGATTCCACCAGTGGCCGATGATGCGACCTTCCTGCGTCGGCTGTCCGTGGACCTGCTGGGCAGGCTCCCGACCTCCACTGAACTGAAAGCTTTCCTCACCGATGCAAAGCCGGACAAAAGAGAACGTGTGATCAGCAGCTTCCAGGCCCAGTCCGCTGCCGCAGACTTGCGCTTTCTGCGCATGGCGGATGCCCTGAGAGTGAAAGATGAAGTTATGGGGACTTCCCAGCAACCTTACATTGACTGGCTGCGCCGATCCTTCCGTGAAGACCGTCCCTTGCCCAAGATTTTGACCGACCTGCTCACAGCAGAAGGCAGCCTGGCACAGAATCCGGCCACCGGCTTCATCCTCAGAGACTCCGGCTGCGCGCAGGTGACGTCCACTGAATCGGTGCGTGCCTTTCTCGGGGAATCCGTCCACTGCGCAGGCTGCCACGACGACCCTTTTGGCGACACCACTCAGCGCGTTTACTTGGAACTCGCCGCCTGCTTTGCCGTCACCCGCCTTGCCGAAAGCCCACCTGCCAAAGCTCCTGTTTTTAAACCTTTGATTCCAGGTGCCAAGCCGGTGGGGCGTAAGACGGAGCCTGCGCCAAAGAGCCCTGCGGCCTTGCCTCACCTTGATGAAATGGATGCAGCCAGCGCCCGAAAAACGTTCCCCTATCTTCAGTTAGGCCCCGTTCCGCTCAGCACCGTCTTCCCCCGTCATTATCTTTATCGGGATGGTAAGCCTGGAGATGTGGTCACGCCCGCCCTAACCTACTTTGAAAAAGATGAATCTCTCCTTTTGCCACGCCCTGCGGCTTTGCATCCAGCAGCAGATCCCAAAAAGATCCGCAGACGCCTGGCCCAATGGTTCACCCAGGACAATCGCGAACGCATGGACAGCATGAGCGCCCTGCGGGTGTGGTCGTGGATGTTCGGCACCCCGGCCCTGCCCAAGGCTGAGGCGGCCCGCCTCAACGAAGGCTCCAGCACGCCCGCCACGCCCCAGGAGGTCCAGCGGCAGTTGAGCTGCGCGAGCCCCTCCTCCGCATCCATCCTCATGCAGAAATGGATGCGGGCAGATCAGGGCGGCTTCGTCACCGCGCTGCGGCAGGAGTTCCAGCGTTGCGATCATCAAATCGGGCGTTTCCAGTCCGTCATCGCCCTCACTCAGGCCTACCAGCGCGAGGCGATCCCCCCGGCAGGTCGGGAAGGTACTTTGCTGGAAGGTTTTCTGCCAGCCCCCATCATTCGCAGGCTGCCTGCCGAAGTGGTGTGGGACAAGTTTATCTCCTGCCTGCCCGTGGCCGGGCAAACGGATGGCCGGGTGCCCGCTGCCCAACTGCCCCAGGTGCTGCCCCCCGCACACCCGCTGCGCATTCTTGGCCGAGGCTCGCGTGAATGGGCGGATGAAAGCCTGCCCGCCCTCTCGCACGGAGTTGCACGGCTGATGATCGCCAGCCCCATCGTTGAAGAGGCAAGCGCAGCCGATAGTGCCCTCATCGCCAGTGCCCGTTCGGCGGCAGCCCCCGAGGCTCAGGTGGAGCAGCTTTTTCTCGACACCCTGGGCCGCACTCCGCTTGAATACGAGCGCGAAACTTCTCTCGCTCGGCTCCGAGAATCTCCGGCCACCGCGTTGCCAGACCTCGCCTGGGCCTTGCTGAACACCCGCGAGTTTTTGTTCCAACATTGATCTGATACCGTTATGAAATCGCTGCTTCCCATTCTCGCACTTTGCGCACTTCCCTTGGCGGCCCAGGAGCCTGTGATGACCACCCTGCAAATCACGGTGGATTTTGTCGAAACCACGCCGGCCATCGCCACCGAAATCCTGCATGGCGAAAAACTTCCCACCTCCAGCCTGGAGTGGCACGACACCCTGAAGCGCCTGCTCAAGGACGGTGAAAGCAAACTCGCCGCCACACTGAATCTAACGACCAAAAGTGGCCAGCGTGCGACGGCCGAATCCGTCAAAGAGCGCATCTACGCCACAGAGTACAATGTCCCGGTTGGCCGGGCCAAACATGCCCCCGCAGTGCCCGCCGGACTGTCTGGGGTGGACGTCCCGATTCCCACCGCTTTTGAAATGCGTCCCGTCGGTGCCCGTTTCGAGGTGGATCCCGTGCTGGGCCCCGATGGCAAATCCATTGATCTGAACATCGCCCCGGAATTTATCATTGATCTCGGCAATGAACCTCAACTGAGCCTGCCCACCGATGGAGTCGAACGCGAACTCATCGTGATGCCGAAGTTTTACACCATGAAAATACAGACGGCCACCGCCGTCACTGATGGTGGCAGCGCCCTCCTCGGCGTCTTGCTGCCGCCCGCAGGCAATGAAGGGCCGGATGGTGAAAAACGGGTGCTGTGCTTTGTCACGGCACGGATCGTCAAAGGCTGAAGCGCTCTTGCCCGTCGAAGCCATAAAAAAAGCGGTGCCAAAAGGCACCGCTTTTTGTTTAAGCTCCTACCGGTTAACGGAAGCTTTTTGCGAAGTCGTCTGCGCTGGCTTTCGCCACCACCTTGGTCTTCTGGAAGGTGCTGGCCTCTCCTTTTTCGATGAGGATGCGCTCGTAGTCGGCGGCGCTCATCGGCAGCTCAATGGCCTTGTCCTGCCAAGTGCTCAGAAGGATGGCATTGGCCAGTTCCACGCTGTGGATGCCTTCTTCGGCGGGGCTGAGGAGTTTTTCACCTTTCAGGATGGCATTCGTGAAGTTCTGCAGGATCTCCACATGCTGACCACCGCTTTCGGCCACCGGGATTTCCATGTGCCAGCTTTCTGGCATCGCAAAAGCCGCCTCGGCCTCCATGCAGAATTTGCTCATGGGCTGGCGATTGCGCTGGAAGTGGATCTTAGCGCCATCGGTCACCGTCAGGCGGCCCATTTCGGCGGAGATTTCCAGCTTGTTCACGCCAGGAGCCTCGCCTGTGGAGGTCACAAAGGTGGCGGTGGTGCCATTTTCATACTGCATCACGGCGGTGACATCGTCCTCCACCTCGATTTCATGGAAACGGCCGAACTGGCAAAAGCCGCGAACGGTCTTCGGGGCACCGAACATCCACTGGAAGAGGTCCAGATTGTGAGGGCATTGGTTCATCAGCACGCCGCCGCCTTCGCCTTTCCAGGTGCCGCGCCAGCCGCCTGTGGCGTAGTAGTAGTTCGTGCGGAACCAGTTGGTGACTTCCCAGTGCACGCGGCGGATCTGGCCCAGCTCACCACTGTCGATGAGGTCCTTCACCTTCTTGAAGCAGGCGTTGGTGCGCATGTTAAACATGGCAGCGAAGATCTTGCTCTTGTCCGTGTGGGCAGCGATGAGGCGCTCGCAGTCGGCCTTATGAACGGAAATGGGCTTCTCCACGAGGACGTGGAGGCCGTTTTGCAGGGCCTCGATACCAATAGTGGTGTGGCTGAAATGAGGCGTGCAGATGAGGATGGCATCAATGTGGCCCGACTTGATCATCTTGCTCACATCCGTGAAAGGCTGCTCGCCCTCCAGCTGGGCAGGCAGGGTGCCCACGCTTTCGCACATGGCGGTGACGCGCATTCCGGGCACTTTGCCGGCGCGAATGTTTGCGAGATGGGCCTTGCCCATGTTGCCGAGTCCAACGATGCCGAGTCTGACGGTTTCCATAGAGGAGGCGAGGCTAGCGAGGGGGAAAGCAGCGGTCAACTGCGATAAAGTCACCGGATTTGGTATTGCAGTCTGCCGTGCCGATGGCTAAGGGCAGGCCATGGCATCCACAGGCACCCTACTCATCACTGGCGGCGCAGGCTACATCGGCTCTCACACAGTCCGGCATCTGCTCACCCTCGGTGAAAAGATTGTCGTGCTGGATAACTTGGTCTTCGGCCATCGCGAAGCCCTGCCCCTGGACCGGGTGACCTTTGTGCATGGGGACATGGGGGATACCGCCCTCATCGAGGAACTTTTCAGCGACCACCAGCCGGAGGCCGTTCTACACTTTGCCGCCTTTGCCCAGGTGGGGGAGTCGGTGGCGGATCCGCTGAAGTATTACCGGAACAACCTCGCCGCCCCGCTCGTCCTGCTGGAGGCCATGCAACGCCACGGCTGCCGCCGGTTCATTTTTTCCTCCACCTGTGCCACGTATGGTAATCCCGTGCGGGTGCCCATGGATGAAAACCACCCCCAGGACCCGGTGAACCCCTATGGGGCTAGCAAATGGATGCTGGAGCGCGTGCTGCGCGACTGCGACCACGCCTGGGGACTGAAGTCCGTCTTCCTGCGTTACTTCAACGCCAGCGGCTGTGATCCGGCGGGGGAAATCGGCGAAGACCATGATCCGGAAACCCATCTCATCCCGCGCATCCTCATGGCGGCCACCGGAGAGATCGAAAACATCACCGTTTTTGGCACTGACTACCCCACCCCGGATGGCACCTGCATCCGCGATTACATCCATGTCAATGACCTGGCCACTGCCCACGCGCTGGCGCTGGATTATCTCCGGCAGGGAGGTAATACGGAAGCCGTCAACCTGGGCACCGGGCGCGGCTTCAGCGTCAACGAAATCATCCAGACGGCCCAGGCCGTGACCGGTAAAACCATCCCTGTGAGCTACGGCCCCCGCCGCCCGGGCGACCCGCCCGAACTCATCTGCCAGCCGACCAAGGCCAAAACCCTCCTGGGCTGGGAAGCCACCCACAAAGACCCGCGTGAGCACATCCAAAGCGCCTGGAACTGGATGACCGGCCCGAAAAAAGGCCGCTATGCGGACTGAGTTCTCGGCACGCGCATCCACTGGCCTGCGTTCTGCACTTGTCCTTTTCATCGCATCCCGATAGAAAGGTGGGGGAAATCATTTTCCTGTCCTCACCCAACCCACCGCCATGTCCACCTTCCTGGCCGAAGTCCTCGGCACCCTCATCCTCGTCCTCCTCGGGGACGGTGTCGTCGCCAATGTCGTCCTGGGCAAGACCAAGGGGAACAACTCCGGCTGGATCGTCATCACCGCAGGCTGGGCCTTTGCCGTCACCATCGCCGTGTATTGCACCAGTGCCATCAGCGGTGCCCACCTGAATCCCGCCGTCACCCTGGCCATGGCCAGCATTGGCAAATTCGACTGGGCCCTGGTGCCCGGCTACCTCGCCGCGCAGATGTTGGGGGCCTTTCTCGGGGCCGTGCTGGTGTGGCTCAGCTACCTGCCGCATTGGAAGGAAACCTCCGATCCAGGAGCCAAACTGGGCACCTTCTGCACCGCGCCCGCCATCCGCCACCCCGTGTCCAATCTCATCTGCGAAGCCATTGGCACGGCTATGCTTGTCATCGGTCTGCTGGCCATCCTCACACCTGAAAACCTCGTCCCCGGCACCGGCTTTGACAAAGCCTTCTCCCCTGCCCTCGTCGGCATCCTAGTCTGGTCCATCGGTCTCTCCCTGGGCGGCCCCACCGGCTATGCCATCAATCCCGCCCGCGATCTGGGCCCCCGCCTTGCCCACGCTCTTCTGCCCATCTCTGGCAAAGGCGGCAGCGACTGGGCCTATGCGTGGATTCCCGTCCTCGGGCCCATCCTCGGTGGCATCGGTGGTGCCTTTTTGTACAAGGCTCTCTGGGCCGCCAAGACCGTCTTGCATTGAGGTCTGCACCGTTGGCCTAGCTCTGTGCCAAGTCCCTTTTTCATCGTCGTTGATTGACTCCCACCCCGGTTTCCGTTCATGCTTTCACACGCATGACTTCCCGTCGTTCCTTCCTCACCTCGGCCACTACAGCCTCCCTCGCCTTTTCAGCCTTGCCGGTCTTCGGCAAGGAAGAGAAAAAGTTCCGCACCGCCCTCATCGGCAGCGGTTGGTGGGGAATGAACATTCTGCGCGAAGCAATCGCCCAGGGCCGCACCCAAGTGGTGGCCCTCTGTGATGTGGATGCAAACGTCCTGGCCAACAGCCTCGAAGATGTGAAGTCCGAGACGGGCGATGTGGCCAAAGGTTACAAGGATTGCCGCGAGATGCTGGCTGAGGCCAAGCCGGACATCGTCATCATCGCCACGCCGGATCACTGGCATGCGCTACAATCCATCGCCTGCTGCAAGGCGGGAGCCCACGTCTTTGTGGAAAAGCCCACCGGCCACACCATCCATGAAAGCCGCGCCATGGTGCAGGCAGCCAAGGAGGCAGGCGTCGTCGTCCAGGTGGGGCTGCATCGCCGCATCGGCCCGCATCATGTCGAGGCCATGAACTTCCTGAAATCAGGCAAAGTCGGCAAGGTGGGCATGGTGCGCCTGTTTGCCGACAGCAAAGGCGGCCCGGAAGCCCCCAAGCCCAACAGCAAGATCCCCGAAGGCCTGGACTGGGACCTGTGGTGTGGCCCGGCCCCCATGCGCCCTTTCAACACCAAAATGCATCCCGGCGGATGGCGCAGCTTCCTCGACTATGCCAATGGCACCATGGGCGACTGGGGCGTCCACTGGCTGGACCAGATCCTGTGGTGGAGCGGTGAGAAAGGTCCGAAAAAAGTCTTCTGCACGGGCGGCCGTCCCATCTTTGGCGAGGCCATCCTGAATGAAAAGGAACAGACCACCGATGCCCCGGATCATCAGGTGGCCACCTTTGAGTTCGAGCACTTCACCGCCGTCTGGGAGCATCGGAAGTTTGCGGAGAACAACAACGAGAAGCACAAGATTGGTGCCTACTTCTATGGTGAAAAAGGCGTGCTCCACATTGGCTGGCGCGATGGCTGGACCTTCTACCCCGTGAACGCCAAGGAAGCCCCCACCCATGGCGACCATCAGCTCCAGGAACCGGACGGCCACAACATCGCCCTGCTCTGGGAAGATTTCATCAAGGCCATCGAGACGGGCAGCAAACCCGTGGCCGACATCGAAAGCGCCCATCGTTCCAGTTGCCTGCCCATGCTCGCCATGCTGAGCTGGAAGGCCGGCCGCAGCATCGCCTGGGATGCCGAAAAGGAAGTCATCATCGGCGATCCGGAAGCGAGCAAACTCCTCAGCCGGGAATACCGTGGACCATGGGTTTATCCCGCCCCCCACTAGACCGCGAGCACTTCCAGCCTTTCAGTCAGCGAGCTTCATCAAAACCTGCAGAGGTTCACAAACTTCCATCATGAGCAATGTGACCCGTCTTGGCAGACTTTGGATGACCGTCATCGCGATGACGGTGGGCCCAGTTTCGGCCATGGAGCAAGACCGTGTCATTTATCGGGATGAAGGAGGGGAACTCCATCAACTGTATAACGAAAAACCTGCGGTCAATGTTTTGATGTGGCATCCCAAGGGAGGTCAACCTGAGACGGTTCATGATTTCAGCTCTGTTTATGGAGCCTCGCCCGACGCCTTTTACCGTGAGGGGGATCAGTTTTCAGGTTACACAGGCAGTCCTGAAGGAGGCTTGACCTACCATTTATTCACCCGCAACGAGGGGCGTTGGAAAGAAGCCATTAAGTCTCCCATGGGAAGCATCATGGTAATATTTAAATACCAGGAGTGGATATCCACTCGAAAAATAAAGACCTATGATCGGCAAGGAAAACTACAGGAGTTTGTCGTGACGGATATTCCGCTGACTCCGATGTTCCCGGATAGTAATGCTACGCTCATTCTCCGCAACGGTCGGCCATATCACCCTCAAGGTGAGGAAAGAGGAGGGGCTATCTGGGACCAACCTTTGGAAAAGATCCTCGCGGACCATGAGGCCCGATTGAAAGCTGCGAGGGTCAAGGAACCGCAGAACTCGGCGGTGAAACCCACCGGCAAAACGCCTGCATCGGAAAAGGTTGGGGAGGCCATCGGAAAGAAAATCCTTCTGCCCGTTTCAGGGCAGGATGCAGAGAGGGGCACGGCTCTCTACTGGGCCGTCGGCGGGGGAGTGGCGGCGGTTTTCATCCTCGCCTTTTGGATGAGAAAAGCGGGTATGGCACAGAAGGGTTAGACTTGGTGAACGTGGTTTTGGCTGCGGTGACCCTCCCTCACCTTGGCCTCTCCCAAGGGGAGAGGGAACTCGACTTTGGAAGCTCGGGATGGGGGAGCGAACGAGGTTTTGCCTGCTGCGACCCTCCCTCACCTTGGCCTCTCCCAGGGGAAGAGGGAACGTGGTTTTGGAAGCTCGGGATGGAGGAGCGAACGAAGACGATCCGAGGGAGACCGAGCTTCCAAAAAACGCGACTTACGGTGCGATGATCTGGCTGGTGCTGCCGTCACCGAAGGTGATGTAGAGCACCATGCGACCCGTGTTATCCATGACTGGCTGTTCCCAGCGACGATCGGTTTGAAGGGAACCTGGAAGGTCTATCTTGGTGACGGTTTTGCTGCCTTCGCTCGTGGGGATGACATCGCCCTTTCTCAGGACGAGGGTTAGGGCACCGCCGTTGGGGGCGCTTTTCCAGAGGCCTTGGTTGTTTTCAGCCACCGTGTCACCGCCAGCGAGGTTGCCGATGAAAGCGTATTGATTGTCCCCACCGACCACGGGCAAGTCAAAGCCGCTGAAGGTGGCCCCGGTGGTGCCTGGGGCCGCATCGTTCACGGTGACGGCGAGCTGCATGGTGCCGGAGAGATCGGCGTAGATGGCGTGGCGATCCGCCGGAGAAGCGCTGGTGAAGTCGCCATTGGCATCCAGCCAGGCTTTCCAGGCCCCACGATTGGTGGTGGTGAGCCAGCCGCCCCAGGGGTTGCCCACACGGGTGCCGACGGGCAGGTTGGAAACGACGCTGCTGTCATCCCCACGACGCAGGATGCAGGTGAGGCTGGCCGGATTGTCCGCATCCACACGCCAGATGCCGTCGTTGCGGGTGCTGCTGCTGTTGTCACCATTTGCATTGAGGGAGGCGCGGAAGGCGATGACGCCCCCGCTGCCGATGGAGGGACGATAGACTTTCAAGAAAGTGGCTCCCGAGGTGCCGGGGGCCGTCTCGCCCGAGAAGACGACCTTGCTGGTGGCTCCGGCCACGGGTTGATACCAGATGCCTTCTTTGTTGCCGGGGGTGGTGATGGCGGAGAAGACAAAATTGCCTGCGCTGTCCATGCGGCCTGGGTCGGAGTAGCTGCCAGCGAGGTTGGCGAAGTCCACGGCGGTGCCGGGGGCGTCTTCACCTTCGGTGGCAACGACGCTGATGGTGGTGGCGGCCCCGTTGATGCTAGCGCGCAGGAGGGCGGTCTTGGTGCTGGCTCCTTTGTAAGTGACGGAGAAGGCCGCCTGGCCGGTGCTGGCCCCGGTGGTGGCGGTGGCGTAGATGCCGGAGGCAAATTTGGCCACTTTCACGCCGGCGAGACCGGGTACGTTGTCATCTTCCCGCAGCAGGAGATTGAGGCCAGTGCCGCCCAATTCGCTCCACAGGCCGGTGTCATTGTCAGCCGTGACGCCGCCGATGCCGATGTTCAGGGTGCCCAGGAAACTAACATCGCCGCCCGCGCTGATGCCAGGGACCTCTGGTAGGGTGGAAAACTGGGCCGTGGCCACATCCGGCACGGTGGTGCCGCTGCGGGCGAGGAGGAAAAGATTTCCCCCAGCGGTCTTCCACAAACCGGAGGAACTGGCCAAAGTCACCGCAGGGCTGCCCGTGCCGATCTCAAGCGTCCCAGGGAACACCAGGTGGCCATTGTCTGCGAGGAAGCCACCCCGGCGCAGGAGGCCGAAGTCGCCGATGCTGGTGGTTCCATCACCACCCGGGGCGGAACCTGCGGAGACCACATCGCCCAGCGTAGTGGGTACCGGCTCAGGCAGGGTGGGGCCTGAGGAGTAAATGTAAGTTTCGCCGCTGTCGTAAGGCGTGTTCGCGATGGGGAAGCTCACCAGGTCAAAGGTCTGCGGCCCGGTGCCGGTGCCCTGGACGGTGAAGTTGTAGGAGGTCTCGCTGGCGTCATTGGTGGTGAAGCTCACCTCACCCGCACGGACGCCTGTGGTGGTGGGATCAAACCGGATGGTGAAGGTGGTGGTGCCACCGCTGATGCCCACATTGTTTGACGGTGTGGCCGTGATGCTGAAGTCCCCCGTCACCGCGAGGCTGGCAATGGTGAGGACGGCGGTGCCGCTGTTGGTGATGGTGAAGGTGTGCTCCACCTGACCGCCAGCGACCGGGGTGCTGCCAAAGTCGGTGCCATTGGCCAAAGCCGGCACCGTCGCCCCATCGGCCACATTATTGCCCGCGTAGGAAACGGCGATCTCAGGGGCAGGAGCGGCGAGAGTATTGAAGGTATTCACACTGCTGTAGCTCGTGCCGGAACTGTTCGTGGCATAGGCTTTGTAGCTGTAGGCACTGCTGGCCGTGAGGCTGGTGGCATTCCGCGTGAAGGCCCCGGTGCTGAAGGTCCCGCTCTCCGTGAGCACCGTCACATTCGCCCCGCCGATCTCCGGGTTCGCATTCTGCGAAGTCAGTGCATAGACCACGCCGCGTGCGGTGGCATCGGCCCCGCCGGTGGCGGAAATCGTGCCGCCCAAGGTGGCCGTGTTGTGCGTGACGGCGGTGCTCGTCGGGGTGGTGACGGTGGGGGGGGACCCCTCAGGAGTGGCCGTGCCCTTGATGATTGTGGACGCAGCCCCTGAAGACCAAATATCGGCCCCGTTGGTCGTGCACCAGATCGCATTCAAACTGCTGACAGTGCCGGTAGATTGAGTAGTCCAGGTGGTTCCGTCCCATCTCGAAGCAAAGCCACTGATGTCCCCGGCGACATAGATGTTATTGGCAGAAGTCCCCGTGATGCCACGGATACTCCCAACTGATGTGGCTGCAGGCATCCCTGTTGTATTGAACCGAGATATGGTAGAACCGTCCCATTTCAAAATCGTGACCACCCCTCCAGAAGAAGCACCGCCGATCCAGACATTGTTTGCATCAGTTCCCCAAATAGAAAACAAGGTGGTGTTTGGAAGCAAGGCCGGCGTCAGCGTATAATTGACGGTTGACCAACTGGTGCCATCATAATGCACGATTCCGGTGCTGTTGCCGACCGCCCAAATATCGGTAGGCGAGGACCCCCAAATGGCGCGCAGGCCTGTCGTGTGGGTGTACTGTGTGCTCCAGCTAGTGCCGTTCCATTTGATGATCGGACCAAACTCACCGTTGTCCGCCACGGCCCAAATGTTATTAGGCGCAGTTCCCCAAATGTTGTAAATGAAGTAGGGGCCGTTAGTGCCGCCAGCTTCAAGTCCGCTGATATGAGTCGTCCAGGTGCTGCCATCATAGTGCATCATACTGGCTTCACGCGTGCCAACCCAGATGTTAGTCGCACTGGTACCCCAAACACTGTAGAGTGCTTTTTGCACAGGTGAAGACTGAGCAGCCCACACCGAACCGTTCCATTTCAAAAGGGCAGGAACCGAGGTCGTCCCTCCTACAGCCCAAACATTGTTTGCATCCACGCCCCAAAGGTTGCGCAAGTTGGATGAAACAGGAGAATTGGAAGTCTGTGTCGTCCAAGTCGCCGCAGTGGTGTGAACCTGGCCAGCAAACCACAAAACGGCAAATGTGAGAAAAGGAATGAAAGCTTTCATCGGATAATAAATTTTTACAGAACTCACAAAGACACTCAGTCCACCACACGCAGGCGGAACTCACCCGTGCCGCCGGTGATGCTGACGGTGACATCCCGTATGTTTCCCGTGCCACTCACACCAGTGACCGTGCCCGTGATGCTGCTGCCGCTCACAGGGACGACGGCGTAACGCGAGGTGGCGGGTGCATTCAGCGTGACTGCCTCAGAGTATGTAACGCGGAAGGTGACGGTGGCGGAGGAGACAGCCTGCGCACTGGGGCTGAGACGCGTGACGGAAAGCACCTGTGGCGGGGTGGTATCCACCGTCCAGGTGTAGCTAGCGGGGCTGGCATCCACATTGCCCGCCGCATCCACCGCCCGCACTTGGAAGGTGTGGCTGCCATCCACCAAGCTGGTGTAGGAAGTAGGGCTGGTGCCCGTGGCGAAGCTGCCCAGGTCCAGTTTGACCTGATAGCTGGCCACACCACTGCCTGCATCGCTCCCCGTGAAGCTGAAGCTGGCACCCGTGCTGGTCGTCAGCAGGGCGGGATTTGCCGTGATGCTGGTATCAGGCGCGGTCTTATCAATCGTGTAAGTTTCCCCCACGAAAGGCAGAGTGGTGGTGATATCGGACGAGAGGCTCGTGTCATTGTCCAGACGCAGGAGCAGGGTGCCGTCTGTGCCTGTGGTGACGGGGACCGTCCAGCTCAGGCCCGCATTGGCCGTGGTGGGAGTGCCCACGCTAGCTCCGGTGCTGGTGCCGCCGAGGGTGAAGTTGCTGGCGGTGACGCCCGTGACGGCGCTGCCGAAGGTGAGCGTCCAGTTCACCGTGTTCAGATTGCTCGGCGTCGGATTCGCACGAGTCAGAGAGGAAACCGTGGCGGTGGAGGCTGAAGTGGTGATGCCTGAGATCGTGACATTGTTCACCGCGATGTACATGTTCACACCGCCGCTGCCCGTGATGCGCACTTCATCGATGTCCACAAACTTCGTTCCCCCCAGGGTGGCCAGATCCACCGTGTCATACCACGGGGCCCCGGAGACCTGGTAGGTGATGAAGCCTGCGCTCACCCCATCGTCAAAAGCCTCAATCCTCAGCAGATCTCCATCCACGCCACCGTAGTCCACGATGAAGATCGAACTCATGGTGAAGTTCGTGGCCGTGGACGAACTTTTGATTTTGAAGACCGACTGGATGCTGCTGCTGTTATAGCCCCCCGCAACGCCATTTGCTCCCGCATAAATATTGGGTTGGTAGGTCATCGGCAGGTCCGTGGTGCCATCTGCCGCTTTGGCAGAAAACTGGAGCGCGATGTTCGGCACATCGTTGGATCCCCCCTGGCCATCCGTCACCACCGTGCCGGAGATCCCCGTGGTGGCGTTGAAGATGATCGTGGCCGAAGCGGCCGTGGTGGTGAAGGTACCCACGCTGCTGTAGCTCGTGCCAGCGCTGTTCGTGGCATAGGCTTTGTAGCTGTAGCCACTGCTGGCTGCGAGGCTGGTGGCATTCCGCGTGAAGGCCCCCGTGCTGAAGGTCCCGCTCTCTGTGAGCACCGTCACATTCGCCCCGCCGATCTCTGGGTTCGCATTCTGAGAAGTCAGTGCATAGACCACCCCGCGCGCCGTGGCATCCGCCCCACCGGTGGCGGTGATGCTGCCCCCGAGACTGGCGCTGTTTCCCGTCACTGCCGTGCTCGTCGGCGTGGCCACTGTGGGGGCCACTGCTGAACCGCCAACATTCGGGGGCTCATCGAGAGAACCATCCGTCACCGCAAAAACCGTGGAACTGGACTGCCAATTGGCAGTGGTGTGCACCCGCTGGAGCCAGGTGTTCTTTGAAGCAGCGGTGGTGGGTCCCACATAGATGTAGTTAAACTGGTTTGCCAGCCTGCCATAGGCCGTGCCAAGTCCCGCATCCGCTGTGACTGCTGTCAGGGCCGTAATGCCAGGTGAGCCGCCCGAACCAGGAAGGGTGGACTTAAAAAACTCATTGTCCACAGTGATGCTGGAGGCCAGCGTCCAGCCATTGCCAGCATCGCGGTTGGCTTCAGGAAACTGGTTGAACCCATAGATGAATGTCGGGGTTCCGCCTACCGCATTATTGGCCGTCTGGTAAATGATGATGGATTCACTGGTTGATTGAAGACCTGTCGTACCAAAGTCCCCCGTCACCGTTCCGGCACTGCCTGAAGAGGCCGTGACGGAGGTGCCGTCTCCCACAAAGTGGAGATAGACCCCTGCGGCGACTCCGCCCGCTGGGGCGGTCCAGATCAAAGTACCATCCCCACGCCCAGCTGCGCCAACGGTGTTCGTTGTGAAGAAGGAGGTTCTCCAACCATGATCGGTGATCATGACGACACTGCCAGCGGGAATGGCTGCCAAAGAAAGCAGCGAAACCGAATCATTCGCCGCACCACTGACACCGGAATTAAAACGCACCACCACCAGATCTCCCGGCGTCAGTGTAGGTGCCCCCTGCATTAGCCCTGCGAATAAAACCAGGATACCAAGCAAGCACGCTCGCGCCGCCGCAGACAATCTAGGAGCTAAAGATGAAGGAATGAGACTTTTCATAAGGAAGGGGCAGGCATTTAGAGCTTTACACCTGAGATACCCTTAAACGTTTTTAACGTTGCCAAAAAAAGTCAGCAGGCACCCAGCGGGGAACCAACTTTGGTTGCACCATGACTATTTCAACTAAATTCCACCCAAACAGGCTTAACCGCCATACTATAAATACTCATCTAACATCGGGTCTCTGCCCCACCCGGGCAGCCACAGAAATGGGTTCTCCGCCCCGGATGACCTCTAGTGTGATCTGGGAGTCTGGTGACATTGAGCGGATGATCTTCAACAGGTCTCCGGGAGTGCGAAAGGTGCGGCCATTGATGGCCGTGATGACATCTCCTACGACCAGGCCTGCACGAGCAGCGGGCGACTGGGGATCGAGGTCCGTGATATAAGCGCCCATAGTGACGGAGCCGCCCAAAGCCGCTTCCACACGGACGGGTTCGGCGTTCAGTTCCAGGCCCAGGTAGCCCATGCCGGCAACGGAGGCTGGGTCACCGCCTTTGGCCTGATTGCGAATGGAGTCCACTACCATCTTGGCATCGTTGGCCGGCACGGCCAGCCCTACGCCCTGCCAGGCACGCACATTTTCATCTCCCCGGTAAATAGCGACATTGATGCCGATGATTTCACCCCGAATGTTGACCAGAGGGCCACCGGAGTTGCCAGGATTGATGACCGTGTCGGTTTGTAGGTAGTCTAGCTGACTGTCACTGAGATGGCGGTCCCGTGCACTGATGATGCCCTGAGTCACGGTGCCGCTAAGGCCGAAAGGATTGCCTACAGCAAATACCAACTGGCCCACCCGGGCGTCGTCCGAATTGGCGAAAGACAGGGCGGGGAAATCCTTTTTTCCGCCTTCGATCTTGAGGAGGGCGATGTCACGTTCGCGATGCGCCCCCAAAACGCGGGCTGGATACTGCTGGTTGTCATTGGTGGTGACAATGACCTCGCTGACATCGGCAATGACGTGGTAGTTGGTAACGACGTGCCCTTCCTTTGAGATGATGGCCCCGGAGCCTAGTCCAGGGATGATCTGGGCACGGCCACTGACGACGCCAAAAAACGGATGCCAGGCGGTCTGCCCCCGGCGCACCGTTTTGGTGGTCACACTCACGACGCTGGGCAGCACGGCTGCTGAGAGCTTGGAAAACTCATCGTTCATGGCGCTGAGAATTTTCACGTCATTGAGATCCAGCTTAGGTGCTGCTGGGGCTGTGAAAGACTGGGCGGCTTGGGGCTTTTCGCCGCGAAGGAAATTCAGCAGCCCATACCCCTCCTGTCCCCGACGCCAGATGGAAAAAACCAAGGTGGCGATGAGAAAAACGGTGATGGCAAAAACGAGACGGCGGAGAGTTTCCATAACGAAGCCCTACGATGCGTGGCTGCGGGCCGATGGCAAGATGCGGACTGCGGCTTCTTACCGCCCCCTGAATCCCTCGCTGCCCAAAAAGATGGGCTGACAAAAGCGGCCAGGGCAGCAGGCGTGGCATTCTTTGTGCGTAAGGAAGTTTTGCTGCGAAGAGCCAACGCTTTCATATTCAAGGTTGTCAGACTCCTTTGCGTCCCATACCTTCACTCAGACCGTCCTTTCATGATTCACGATCCTGCCCCGGACAACGGTGGGCCCGCCTTTTTGGGCAGCTCAGGCCAGCGGCGTCCCCCTTTGGCCCAGGCCGCACGGGATGAGCACCGCATCGGACTCATGCCGACAGAAGGCTGGCGAAAGCGCAACCTGCAGTATTTTGGCGAAGTTCTGATCCCTTCCCTTCTCTCGCCACGCAAGCCGGGCCGCGTCATTGATGGCGTGCCGCTGGTCACTTCCACAGAAATTGGGGTCACTTGGCTAGGGCACGCTGGCTTTTTTGCTCAGATTTCTGGCGTCAACATTCTCATCGATCCGAACTGGGCACTGTGGCATGGCCCCATCAAGCGTCTGCGTCACCCCAGCGTCTGGGCCAGCGATCTGCCGCCCATTGATCTGGTGCTGGTGACACATGCCCACTATGACCATCTGCACCTGCCCAGCCTGCGCCGGGTGGCCCGTGGACAGCCCATTATCGTGCCCAAAGGCGTGGGCGGCATTGTCAAACGGGCCGGATTTGGCCAAATCGTGGAACTAGACACCTGGCAGCGGGCGAAATTCCGTGATCTGCGCATCACCCTTACCCCGGCCCGTCATTGGGGGGCCCGCATGATTCATGATACCCATCGCGGTTTTGGGGGTTACCTCATCAGCTCTCCCCAGCGCAGCCTTTTCCACTGTGGTGACAGCAGCCTTTTCGATGGATTTACGGAAATCGGTCAGCGCGCTCAGATTGATCTGGCCCTGATGCCCATCGGTGCTTACCAGGCTCCGAGCGGTCGCCCGGTTCACATGAATCCCGAAGAAGCCTTGGACGCCTTTGCCATGCTAGGTGCCCAGCACATGGTGCCCATGCACCACGATACTTTCCCCCTGGGTGGAGAACCCATCCATGAACCGGCAGAACGGCTGCTGCTGGCCACCCAGGCCCGTCAGCTTCAGGACCGCGTGCGCATCCTCCACGAAGGGGAATCGGCGCTGTATTAAGGGGCCCCCGGGCAATGGTCCCAGTGGGTTGAAAAAGATGTCCTCATAGAACGAGCCGGCAGCTCAACGAGGGGCCTAACAAGTCGTGGCCACTCAATTTTTCATGAATGTCTTGACGCGGAACTATTGTGCATATTAAATATGCACAGTAGATCAACTGCATGTCCAACACACCCTCCATCAAGCTGCTCCTGCCTGCCATTTCCCCGGCGGCCCCTGGGACGCTGTATGAGCAGATCATCACGGGGCTGAAAAGGATCATCAGCGAGGGGCTGCTGGAGCCGGACTCGGCGCTGCCCTCCTTCCGCCAGCTCGCGGGGGACCTGATGGTCAGCGTCATCACGGTGAAGCGGGCTTACGAGGAACTGGAGCGCGAGGGCATCATCTACCGCCGCCAGGGCCGGGGCACATTTGTCGCCGCACGGGGGCAGGATCGCTCCCGTGAGGTGAAGATTGCGCAGGCGCGGAGCCACCTGCGCAACGCCCTGCGGGAAGCCACCGAAGCAGGCCTTTCCCCAACTGAGATCCAGCAACTTTTCATGCAAACGCTCCACCCCACCGCCTCATGAATGCCACTGCCCTTGAAATTACCGGTTTGGAAAAACGCTTTCCTCGTTTCAGCCTTGGCCCCATCAGCCTGAGCGTGCCGTCCGGCACCATCTATGGCCTCATCGGTCCCAATGGCGCAGGCAAGACCACCCTGCTGGACCAGATCTTTGGTATGGGCCTACCCGATGCCGGCAGCATCCAGGTCAACGGGCTGGACCACGTGCGGCACGAAGTGGAGGTGAAACAAAGCGCCGCCTATGTGGGGCCAGACCTCAGCTACATGGCCTGGGGAAAGGTGAGCCGCGCCATCCGTTTTGTGCGCGGTTTTCATCCGGGTTGGGACGAATCACTAGCCACCCGGCTCATGCAGTCTTTTGGTCTCAGTGCCGGGGACCGCATCGCCACACTCTCCTTTGGTGGGCGAATGAAGCTGGCTCTGGTCCTGGCCATGGCCTGGCGCCCTCAATTCCTCGTGCTGGATGAGCCCACCACAGGCCTGGACGCCCACTCAAAGAAGTCCCTCTTTTCCGAATTACTAACCATCGTGAAAGATGAATCCCGCACCGTTTTGCTCTCTTCTCACCAGATCAGTGATCTGGAGCGTTTCGCGGATCAGGTCAGTATCCTCCATCAGGGCCGTGTGCTGACCAGCGGCACCACCTCAGCCTTAGTGGAGAGCCACCTCCAGTTGGAGTTCCGCAGCAAGGACCTCCTCCTTCGAGGGTTGCCGGGGCTTACGGTCCAAGAGCAGGCGGGCGATCGCTGGCGGGCCGTGCTGGACACGCACAGGACATCTGTAGCCGGGCTCACCTCACGCGGTGTGCAGGACCTACACGCGCAGCCCCTCTCGCTGGAGGAACTCTTCCTCGCCCTCACTCAATAGCCCCTGCCGCCATGACACGAATCCTGCTCGATTATTTAAACCGGTGGCGCTGGGTCTGGGCCGCTTACATCCTGGTCATCGGGAGTCTGGCTTTTTTCACCCGTAACCTCCTCAGCTTTCCCCCACTGGCTCTGGCACTCCTCCATGTGGATGCTGGAACTGGCGTGCTTTACACTGTTCGTCTCCAGCCTGTTTCCAGGCAGGAGCAGGACCGTGTGTGGTGGTTCATCTCGGTCTGTCTGCCCACACTCCTCAGCACCCCGCTACTGGCACTGGGCCTCCTCTGGCAGCAGGCCGGCCATGCCCAGGCCCCTTTGCCGGGGCTGGCAGCGCCGTGGTTTTCCCTCATAGTCGTAACGCTTCTCGGCATTGGCCTATCCGCCCTCATGTTCCTCATGTGGCGTTTTATCCTGCCACGCAAGCCGGAGACGAAGGTGGAATGGATGGTGACTGTCCCCTGTGGTGCGCTGTGGGGCTTACTGTTCCCAGGTTTTTTCATGCTCCGCTCGCAGTTGCCGGGCACTCCTGCGGCGGTGCAGCCCTGGCAATGGATCATGCTCGCGCTCATCCCACCACTCGTAGCTTTTTCGTTCATTCAGGCAGGCAAGGTGGCGCAGAGCCGTCTGAAGGTGACCGCCTGCACACAGTCCCCAACAACCACAAATGCCAGCACACCCGCCACTGGGAGCGGCGGCCTGCTGCTGCTCCTCCTCACTATACATGGGAGGCTGCTGAGCCTGCTATTATTCTTTGCCTGCACCTTCTGGGCCTTACGGTTATGGCGAGGCCGGACCATCTCCGCTGAAGACGCCCGCCAGATCAACGATCAACTGGTGATCACGATGATGGTTGTCCCTGCCGTGGTGGCTGACTGGTTCAGCCTGCGGATGCTGCGCTCCGTCCCCCTCTCCACCCGAAGGCTGACGCTGGCCTTGCTCAGTGTTCCGATCATGCTAGGCCTGTTGGCCGCGTCGCAGACGGCCCTGACGGGGGCGATTTTTTCTCCAAACTCTTCGTTAGGCATTGAGTGTCTCAACGCCGCCCTCATCACCGCCGGAGTCTCTGCGGTGCTTCTCACTTTCAATTCTTATGTCGGGTCATCGTGGCGCTTTGTCATCATGCTGCTGCCGATATCCGTAATGGTGGCAGGGATCTTCGCGCCAGATCGCTCTGCACTCTGGATGTCGGCCGTGGGTTCTGTGATGTTTTTGGCCGCCGCCTGCTTTCTACAGCGCGGCTTCTGGCGCGCACCCTCCTACTACCGTCCGCGCCGCGCCTTTGGCATAGCCGCAGCAGACTCTTTAGGCAGGCCTTGAATTGTACATGGGAGGATGCTCCATTGCCATCATGACGCCCCTGCTGACTCTTATCGCTGCGGTTTCATCGGATGGTTACATTTCCAGAAGCCAAGGCGTCCCCTGGGATCTGCCAGATGATCGCGCCAGTTTCCGCGCCTACACGCAGGGGAAATGGCTGCTGTTAGGCCGCAGGACCTATGAGGAGATGCTCGGCTGGTTCTCCGACCACCATCCGCTGGTGCTGACGATGAATGAAAAGTTTGTCCCGTTTTGGGGGGAACGTGTGGGTGGCGTCTCTTCGGCCTTGCGGCAAGCGGGGGAGGCACGACAGACCGAATTGGTCGTGTGCGGAGGGGCGGCGGCCTACGAGGCAGCGATGCCCCTGGCGGACCGCCTCATCATCACCCATGTAAACGATGCCTTAGGCAACGGAGTGCCCTTCCCTGCCTTCAGCCACGATGATTGGGAACCCGTGACTCGCCAAGACCACCCGGCGGACTCTCATCACGCCCATAGCTTCAGCATCGTGACCTACCAGCGCGTGCGCCATTATCAGCATGCGGCCTGACTGCCTGTTGCATGCTGCATCCCTCAAGACGACCTTCCGAAAGTCATGACCCGGTCCTTTGCAGCCCTGCTTTTATTTGCCGGCCTGAGCCTCACGGCCCTGGCGGGGACGCAGGATCTTCCGCCCCCACCCGCCAACGGTCTTCGGGATGACACCCGCGCCCTGCCCGAACCAAGGCAGGCGGAACTGGCCAGGGAAATCGCCGCCTGCCGGGCTGCCCTTCAGGCGGATGTCTGGCTGAATGCTGGCACTTTCCTGCCCTCGGGCCAGACCCTCCGCAGCCAGGCCAGAGATCTGCGCCAGCACTGGAGCCCGAACCGGGACGCCATCCTCCTGGCGTACGATCGGGCGAGTGATTCCCTGGCCCTGTCACTTTCCCCCAGCCTCTGGCAACGCTATCCGACAGCCGAAATCAGTGGCCTGTCCCAACACATGGCAGCCCTCATGGCTGTAAAAGAGCAACCGCTAGACCAAAGGCTGGCCGCCAGCCTGCGCGTGGTCATGACCCAGATGCAGCTTCTGGAAAAACAGCGCCGCACGGCTGCGACGACACTGTCCACAGATCACGGCCACATCGCCCGTATCTTCGCGGCCACCCTCGGAGGCGGGGCGTTTGTATTGGCCCTTTTGGGAACCTTCATGAGACGACGTGATGTGCAGGCAGCCTGGCAGCTTCACTTCCCCGAGGTGCAGGTGGGCCTTCGTTTTGGCGCAGCTCACGGTGGCGGCGTCGTTGTCGAAAAAGACAGAGGGTAATCACTGCTGTCGGGGCCTCGTTATCCCAAGGCAGTTCATGCCCCTCTACGCGCCCGGGTGAAAAAGGCCCGGCCCATGGAGGGATCCCTGGGGGGAACTAACGCAGTACGTCAGCAAATGGCGGTAGAAACACAAGAAGGCTCTCTCAATACTCCTCCTCTTCCGCTGTCTCAGGGCCGCCGTGGGTTGGCACCGGGATGCCCAGCTTTTCCATGGCCGATTCCACGGTTTTGATGTGCTTCAGCGGCAGCTTTTTGCGCTGGTATTTGCGGAAAAGGAGATCATGCAGTTTCAGCCACGTATCGGCTGTGGGTTGCATGGGCATCCACTCCTCTCCATCAGGATGGGCCAGGCGGAAGAGCCACTCGCGTGAGTTCCAGTGGGCGCGAATGTACTGTTTCCGGTTGTCTTCCAGGCGCTCGTGCCATTCGTGGATTTGGTTTTTGGTCATTGAGAGTGCGCAGGATGCGCTAGTATCGCCACCATGCAAGCTGCCAACGCCAGCCCCCCCTCTGCCCTGCCCAAGCTTCTGCTCTATTTGGGCGCCGTCATGCTGGGCGGTGCTCTGCTAGCGCCCGTGCTGTTTGACCTCGGGCAATGGGCCAAAGGTTGGCTGACTGACAACCCAACCAGATTAGGCAACTGGTTGCTCTCAGAAATCCAGCGCGCGCACTTTTCCCGTTACTTTAACCGGGCGGTGCTCCTCTGCGCCATCGTTTTCATCATTCCCTTCCTACGCTGGGTGCGGCTGGACCGCCAGCTGCTGCCCACCTGGCAGCCCGTGGGCCGGGGCGTGGCGCAGTGGGCTCTGGGGTTTGTTCTGGCAGCTGGCCTGCTCTTGGCCCTAGGTTTCATCTTCTTGAAAATGGGTGCCTACCAGCTCCGGCCCAGGCCCGATTGGTTCAAGTTTGGCGAGCCCCTCACCGCCGCCCTCGGCGCAGGGATCGTGGAGGAGTTTTTCTTTCGCGGTCTCCTCCTGGGCCTGCTGCTTCGCACCATGAGCGCACGGGGTGCCTTGCTCGCAGGGACCTTCATCTTTGCCATCGTCCACTTCATGAAACCACCCGAGGGCTGGCAGATTGAGGATGCCGAGGTCACCTGGGCCAGCGGTTTCCTCGTCCTGCGGCAGATCGCCGCCGGCTTTGGCGATGTGGACTTCCTCCTGGCCGAATTCGCCACCCTTTTTGCCGTCGGCTGGGTGCTCGCTCAGGCGCGCATGAAAACCAGCGCCCTCTGGCTGGGCATCGGCCTTCATGGCGGCTGGGTCTTCGGGCTGAAATACTTCAGCGCCCTCACCCGCAGCCAGCCCGGCTGGCTCCCCTGGATCGGCAGCAACCTCAAAATCGGCCTCCTCCCCCTCCTCGTCGTCCTGCTCACTGGCTGGCTGGCCTTGCGCTGTCTGCGCACAAATCATTTGCAGCAAGCCCCCCAAGAGGGAACATAAAGAGGTTCAGTCCTTCTTTGCCGGAGTGGCGGAATTGGTAGACGCGCCAGACTTAGGATCTGGTTGGGTAACTAGTGCAGGTTCGAGTCCTGTCTCCGGCACCACTGAGGGAGGCTGTACGTAGGAGGGAGGAGAGACAAGCGCGGCTGCAAACGGCCCGAAAAGGCCCGAAAAGTCACGATTGACGTTACACGTGTAACGCCTATCCCTGCTGGGTAATGCCCATTCGAAAGAGAAAGCTTCCTAGCGGAAAAATCGTCTACCAGCTCGACCTGGGGATGGTCGATGGGAAGCGAGTCCAGAAAAACTATCCGACCGGACTGGCGGCAAAAACAGCGCAGGAAGATCATGAGAATGCCGCCGAAAGGCACGGCACCTCGCTGACTCATCTGACCTCAGCCGAAATCACGGAAGTGCTGCTGGTAAGATCCAAGCTCAAGGATGCCGGGGCAACTTTGACTGAAGCTGCTGAGTTTTTCCTGAAGCATGGAGTGACCAAAGAGTCGATCTCATTCGGGGCGATGGTGCAGCGATTTCTCAATGATAAGTACGAGCACTCCACGCCGAGATATCATCGGCAGCTCAAGGTGTCGCTGGGGGCTTTGAAAAATGAACTGGAGTCGAGGCCCGCGAATGAGATCCGGGGGCAGGACATCGAGAGATGGCTGAAGCGGAACAAGTGGGCACCGAAGACATGGGTGAACTATCTGGGCGATGCCTCGGCGCTTTTTTCCTGGGGAATCAAGAAGGGATACCTGTCGCTGAATCCATGTGCGGAAGTGGCAAAGCCGAAGCTCGGGGATGGCGAGATCGGCACGTTGACGGTCGAGCAATGCGAGCTGCTGCTGCGAGCGGCGGTCAAGGATCCGCAGGTGATCGGCTTTGTGGTGCTGGGCCTTTACGCGGGGCTGCGACCTGCGGAGATCGCGAGGCTGGATTGGAGCGCTGTGGATCTGGAGGCAGCGACGGTGGTGGTGGCAGGCAGCCAGGCGAAGACAAGAAGGCGGCGCATCGTGGACCTCAGTGAGAATGCAGTGGCCTGGCTGAAGGCCTCGGGACTGAAGCTGGAAGGGAAGATCACGGGCAAGTGGTGGGACGGGCGCTGGCGGGTATTCCGCAGCAAGCTGGGCTGGGATGCGGGCAACAGCGGCGATGGCTTGAGCCGGAACGAGAGGAAGAAAGCGCGAAAGGATCCTGAGCCTGCCCCCTTTGGGCGGTGGCCACACAACGCGCTGAGGCACACGTATGCCTCCATGCACTACGCGATGCACCAAAACGAAGCGCAACTGCAGACTCAGATGGGCCATGAGTCAGCAGCGATGTTGCATCGGCATTACCGGGCCTTGAAGACGAAGACGGATGCCTCCAAGTTTTGGGCGCTGAAGCCGTGAAAGTTTAATCCTTGATTTCATGAGCAGGCTTGGATTTAGTCATAGGGATGATTACCTATTGGCTGTCCAAGACTGGAGAAAGCGCTGCGGAGGGACCGTTCACTGACGCCCAGCTCCTGAACATGTGGCATTCCGGTTCAGCGACCGCTAAAGCCATGATCTGTGAGGAAGGCAGTCCGGACTGGACACCGCTGATCGAACATGTGGAACAGGCGGCTGACTTTCAAAGAAAAGAGGACGCCATCAAACAGCGACGCCAGCAGATGCAGAACCATGCTCGTCAGCAATTCGAAGAGCGTAAAAAATCGCCAGGATTGGCGCTCGCATTAAGCGCCCTCCTTCCCTTTGGAGGCCAGATTTATTGTCGAGCATGGAAGCAGATCTTTTTAGCTGTGGGATTCTTGGCCATCTTTGCCTTTGCTGCCCTGAGCAGCCTTGTGGCAGCAGGATGGATCGTATGGGCCGCAATGATGGCTGATGCAGTGATCGGGGCGAAGGCTTACAATAAGAAGCTGGCGGCCGAGCTGGGTTTAGTGATATGAAAAAGGCCCGTGGGATTACCATGGGCCTATAATAATGTTGGATGATTGGTTAGGCTGCTCTAGGTCTACTTCTTCCTGCCAGAGCGATAAGTGACTTTCTTCGATTTCGCCTCGCCATCGGTTCCTGTCGCATGCTGCTCCGCCGCTTTCGAGGAAGACGCGGGCGTGGTGTGCCCGAACAAATGAGCAGCTTTCACAATCGGGGTGCCCTCCCCCTGGTTCACGGCTAGGGGGACGGGCTTTGAAATTGCATCAAGGACAGCGCCGCTGATGTCATAGTTGATTCTTTTGAGATCGGCTAAGCCGATCCGAAGAGCTTCACGCATGGTCTCATGCAGGCTTTTATCGAGTTGATCAGCAGCAGCTCTGACTTCGTCCATGAGCCTATCACTGATGCGTATTGAAACGGGTTCACCTCCTTCGGTGCTTTTGGGGCGTGCCATGCAAGAGAGTGCATGTAGTTAAAAAAAACACAAAATAAAATTGATGGGATGCGTAATGTAGTTTAAACCGCTACATAATCATGAGCACAAATCCCCAAACAGACGAACGGAATGCAGTCAAGCCAATGAGCCTGCGAATCTCAAACGAGCTGAGTGAAGATATTGAGACTGCAAGCGTCGAGACTGGCTTGTCCAAGTCCGACATTGCGAGACTGGCCCTTGAGCGCGGACTCAAAATCCTTCGCGCCCAACTGAAAGGCACAACCCCCGAGGCGGCAGCACAGACTGCCATCGCTGCCTAAATCTGGAACGGCACTTTTATCGCTCCATTTTATGACGCTTAAAATATTCGACTTTAACTCCCAGGCTGTGCGTGTGGTGGAAAGGGGCGCGGAGCCTTGGTTTGTGGCGGCGGACGTCTGCCGAATTTTGGAGATCTCCAACCCTAGCGAAGCAATCAAGGCGCTGGATGATGACGAAAAGATGACCCTAGATAATACTGAGGGTCATTCAGGGAAACGCGGTGGGGCTCAGTGCTTCAACATCATTTCCGAATCAGGCCTCTACGCTCTGATCTTCAAGAGTCGGAAGGCTGAGGCTAAGAGCTTCCGCAAATGGGTTACCGCTGAGGTGCTGCCGAGTCTGCGCAAGAGGGGCGAGTACATCGCGGCTGAAGGGATGGGGGGCGTGCCGGACCGAGCTGGGACCCTTCCCGTCCTACGCTACATTGAAGAGGTGGGTAAAAATTGGCCCATCGAAAGACAGATCGAATTTGGCTTTTTGGTTCGTCGCTACTCCAAAGCCATGGGCTGTGTGTTCCAGGTGGAAGAGGTGGATACGTATGGCCGCTGCTTTGTTTTCCCCAGGGAAATTCTCGACACTTTGCGGCTGAAGTTTGGGAGGCTGAAACAGCTTCCAGACAGTGATGCCGTCGAGATGGAGCGCCTGCTCGAAATGATCCAAAAAAGCGGTGCAAGCGGTGAAGTGCTGGACGCCCAATTTGTCCGGGACATGGCCCAGATGAACGGGTACTTCCCGCAGATTTTCAGGAAGGACACAAGCATTGCGAGCCATCGAAGCGCCTTCGGGAAGCTGGCCGAGAAGTTCAACGGACGAATCTTCCCAAGTGGTTACCAGCTCATCAGCCGGGGCGGAGCGGTGAGGAAGTACCAGATCAACAAGGTCGATGAGATGGCTCTCGTGTGAGCAAACAACAAACCAAACATCCGAATTATGAGCTCAACACTTGAGGCACCGAAGCCTGAAACCGTGGAGGCCTTCCTGGATTTTTTCGGGACGCTGCGGAATCAGCAGCAACAACAGCGGGTGTTGGCGCAGAATGCGCCTGCAGCGCTGGAACGGCTGGTGGAGGTCTGTGCGCAAAAGACGGGCCAGGGCTACACGCTGCGTAATCTGCTGTATTCTCTATGGAATGGCCAGAAGACGAGTCTCCTGGAGATCGTGTCGCTGGACTGGCCTCTGCGTCAGGATCTGATGATCGTGCTGACGGCCTTCGGTTTTGAGGGCGGGCGAGACACGTTTTTTTACGATCAGGTTTCCGACGCCTTCAAGGCAGCCGGGCTGTTCGATTGGTTCACCGATGCACATAGAAAGGAGCCTTCGCTGTGAACGCGCCGCTCTACCCACGCCGGATCATCCGGGAGGTGATCATGGATTGGCTTGTAGCGATGAAGCTGGTCAAGGGGCCTCGGGCGCTGTTGGAGCGCATGGCGGATGATCTGCTGTCGGAGATGGGGCTGACATCCGTCTTCGAACTGGTGCTGACGGAGCGGGCGGTGCAAGGGGCCAAGGGCTTTGATGCGGCGCACGATGATCGGCATGTGAACGGTGAGCTGAATCTGGCCTCACTGGAGTATGCGCGGGCGGCGCTGGAACAAGAGCACCTGGGCAACGCGGGTGATCCTTCGAGCTGGTGGCCTTTTGAGGCAAAGGCTTGGAAGCCCAGGAAGACGCCGCTGGGCAACCTGATTGTTTCCCTCGCCTTCCAGATCGCTGAGGCGGAGCGCATCGAGCGAGCGGCGAAAGCGCCTCCTCTTCTAGGTGAGCTGGCTCTGTGGCGACCGAGCTGCCCGGATTGTGGTAGCCAGAATCTCGAAGATTTGCGCTGGGAAAAGCAGGGTCTGCCGGACGTCACGAAGGGCTGCAATGACTGCAACTGGATCGAAACGCCTGAGTCCATGCAGGTGAAAATTTCAATGAACCAAGGAGGCACTGAAAGACCATGAATGAAGCATCCATGACACCGCTGCCGATGAGAAAGGCAGCCGAACAGTTCCGGCTGGCGGGCTGCAATACCTGCCTGCTGACCGTCAACGCCGCCGATGGGCTGCACTACGTGGACGGCTGCGCGGGACGGGCCGTGATGACGGCGGAAGGCTGGCGGGAATACAAGGCGCTGTGTGCGCAGTTCGAGGCCAGTCCTCAGGATCTGGAGGGTGTGGATCCCTTTGCGGCGCTAGTGCTGGATCCAAAGCTGACCACCGGGGATCTGTATCACATCGTCCGGGCCGTGCGCTGCGAGTCGCGCCTGGTGCAGGAACTGATCCAGACGGCAGCGACCACGCTGAGCGTCGAGGATTATGGCGATGCCCTGAAGGGTGCCCAGGCCCGCCAGGGCGAGGTGCTGAAGTGCCTGGATCAACTGCATGAGCGGCTGCAGCGCGAGCTGCCGAGGGCAGAAGAGACGACCACGGAAGGTGCGGAAAACACGGAAGGATAACCCATCACTAACAAAATATTATGAGCGTTGGACTACGCCGGGGAACCCTTTATCCGGGGGTGATTACAATCGAAGAGGCACGGCTTTGTGGGTCGTGTGAAATCGTCGTCAAGGAGGCCACGTGCCCTTTGTGCGATGAGGCTACCGTCGAGCATCCTGAGATCAAGGCTGTGGATCAGCGATACTGCTTGGACTGCGCCGCTGAAAAGCCTGATGACCAACTGCGGGTCAAGCCTTGGACGCATGATCCTTACACGCAGGCCGAGGGTATGTTGATCACCTGCTGCCTGAAATGCCTTAAAGAGGAGGAAGGCTAACCATGCGCTGTGAAGTGACCGTTATCGCTGAGGGTGTGGCCAAAAAATGGTTTCGCACGCTGGAAGCTAAGAATGCCTGCGAGGCGGCGGGGCTGGCAATTAGGCTGCCTGAGGTGGCGATCTTTTTTGCCGAACGGCCCTACGCAGCGATGTGCGTGCATGCGAAACCTTTGGACGCTGAGGAGGTGCGCCAAGCAGCATGAGCGCACCCACCGAAATTCATGACGGGCTGCTGACCTGGGCGGACCTCGAAAAGCGCTGGCAGCCGCCGATGGAGTCCCCTGCCCTGCGTCGCCAATGGATGCGCCGGATGGCCCAGCGCTGGGGCCTGCGACCGATGAGCGGCACACGTGGAGAGACGGCCCGGTTTCGCTCTGCCGATGTGATGCGAGCTGAGGCCAGAGGCTCAGGCAACAAACAATTTTAACCATGCCTCTGCCCTATATGATCGCTGAACAAGAATGGTGCAACGAGGTCGGTGAGATTCTCCAGATCCCAGAGAAGGATGGGCTGAGGGCCGTCCTGGCGCTGGCGGATGGGGATCGGGTGAGGGCCTGGCGCTTTGCCCTGACGATGCGCAAGATCGGCTTCTGCCCGGTGAGCATGGCTCGCAAAATCCTCGGGGCAGCAGGCATTCAAAAAGGGGCGGCTAACCAACTGTAAATTATGCCACTGGACGAACAACTGGAGCGCGAATGCGCGAGGGCTGTGGAGGCCGAGGTCACCATGCGTGAGCATGTGAGGCGGATGGAGGAACTGTATCCGAAAGCATTGGTGGTGACGATGGCCATTCGTCATTCAATGATTGAGATGCTGAGCTTTGTGAACGCCATTCGGAATGGTCTGGGAGCCAAGCGGATGGTGGGTGAAGCCAGCCAGGGGGTGGCACAAAAGAGTGTCGAAGATACCCCACTTTTTGCGGCGCTGCCGATGTCCGCAAGGGGCAGCTCTGAAACACTGGCCACTGCTCAAGATTGGAAAGAGATCTGGACCGGGGATCGGATCGCTAAGGTGCCGGACCCGAAGAAGGTGGAGGCCTCGCTGCACCGGGCCGGGGATCACACTCAGGACAGAGAGGAGGGCGAGGTTTGAGCAAGGCGCGTGAACAATACGAAGCCCATGTGGGTGGCACGCTCGCCAAGGTCTGGCGGCGTGAAGGTGAGTTCCTCGTCGTGGATCCTGCGGATTTTAACACGCCGCTGACGGAGGTGATCGGACGGGAGGCGGGGTCGACACGTGTCGACCCCGACTGGCTGCCGAGCGACCAGCAAGAGCTGAGGGGGATGGATCGCGAGGAGCTGATCGCACGCGTGCTGCAACTCCTGGAGGAACTCGATGATGCTCGCAGGCAGGCGGTGAATACAGCGCTGAACTTCGTCTTTGGCAAAGGGCCGGATCCGCTGACGGCGCTCGAGCGGCTGTTCATGCTGGCACGCGCTCAGCACCAGGCGCATGACTGGAACATGAGGCCCTGCGAGATGGCGCAGCTTTTTGGGCGTTCCAAACAGGACTGGCAGCTCATTGAAAAGGAGGTGGTGTGTGAATTGGTGGATCGCTACAGCCGCTCCGAATTTGTGATGAGCGGTGGCAAATCCGCCAGCGCCCAGATTGCCTATAGCAAGGCCCAGAAGGGCAACAAGCACCGTGCGCATGGCCGGAAGGCTGGTGATGAGATGCCTGCCCTGCCACCGAAGTGCGACGGCCTGCCCACGATCAGCGCACGGGCCAAGCATCTAGCGGAGCTGCAACGCAAGCAGGCTGAGCGGGAGCGCCTGGCGAAGCTTTGCAACTGCCACCCTGACGAGATCGACCTCGACCGCATCGACCTGGAAGACTGACTTTTTTCAAACCCAAACGCAAACGACCACATGATCGCCCAAACTGAACCGATGAATCAGGGGGAGGAAGCTCCCCAAATCCAGTACCTCGAATACGTGGAGCTGCACGCCAGCCCCACCAATCCGCGCAAGCACTTTGATGAAGGGCCAATGCAGGAGCTGAGTGAAAACATTCATGAGCACGGCGTGCGCATGCCGCTGCTGGCCAGGCCAAGCAAAGACAAGCCGGGGAGCTATGAGATCGTCGCTGGGGAGCGGCGCTTTCGTGCCACGGGCCTGGCACTGGAGAGGCTCGCTAAAGAGGAAGATGAAGACCGCTATGCCAAGCTCTTCAAGCTGCCTGTGATCGTCCAGGATCTGGACGACACCACCGTCCTGGAGCTGCAACTGATCGAGAATCTACAGCGGCAGGATCTGACAGCCATGGAAGAGGCCCGAGGCTACCAGCGACTGCTGGACCTGCCTGGTGGCGAGTACACGCCGCAGAAGATCGCCCAGAAAATCAGCAAGAGCGTGGATACCGTGCTGCTGAAGCTGAAGATGCTGAAAGCCCCGGAGGTGCTTCAAAAAGCCCTGGAGGAAGGCAAGGTTTCTGAGAGACATCTGGTGCTGGTCGCCTCGGTCCCGACTGAGAAGTTCCGCAAAGAATGCGCGGCCAAGGTTCTGGGTGGTGTTTGGAACTGGCAGGAGCAAGCCGACAGGCCGTGGAGCGTCCGGGAAACAGCGGACTACATCTCGCAGAATTACCGCATGTCTCTCAAGGGGGTGCTTTGGAGCCTCGACGACCAGACGTTGGTGCCAGCGGCGGGGGCCTGCAGCCAGTGCCCGCACTTTGCCAAAAAGGCGGCGGAGCAAGATCAGGAACTGGCGAGCAGCCTGGGCAACGGGCGCGGCCAGACGGACCCCATGACCTGCCTGCACCCTGAGTGCTGGCGCAAAAAACAGGATGCGACCCTGAAGGTGATGAAGGCAGCCGAGAAAGGTGGCGAGGTGAAGGTGATGAAGCCTGCCGACCAAGAGAAGGTGATCAGCGACAGCGGCCAGATTCAACCAGGCGCGAAGATGGTGAAGCTGGATGACAAGCTGCCCTACGAGATCCTGGGCCACTACAATGATGCGAAGGCCCCGACCTGGCGCGAAGTCATCGGACCTGTGCCCCCAGCGGGCACGGTGCAGATCGCCAATACCAAGCATGCAGGCCTGGTCGAACTCATCGACAAGAAAACGGCCATCGAGGCAGCCAAGGGCGGCAAGCACGCCCCCATCTTTGCCCGAGTGATGCTGAACGGGAAGAAAGAGAAGACGGAAGCCGAGGTCAAGCAGCGGGAGAAAGAGCTGTTCGCCCAAAAGGTCGAGCAACGGGAGCGATTCGTCCTCTTTGATCACCTAGCCGAAGTGGCTGCGGAAAAGGGTGGGACGATGGAAGCGGCCCTGGTGACCTTCGACATCGTGCTGCTGGACTCTGGCATGGACGGCTGCCGATTCATGGCGGAGTGGCTGAAGCTGGAGGTCCAAGCGCCGAAGAAAGAGAGCCTCAACCAGCAGCACTACCGGGAAGCGGTGCTGAAGCATGTGATCGAGCGCGACACCTCAAAGCATGAGGTCGAGACTCTGATCATGCTGGCCGCCATTGCCAAGTGGGTGAAGATCACGGGCATCGGCAGCGGCCTGGTGAAGGCCGTCTACAGCCACTACGGCTTCGATGAGAAAACGATCCATGCCCTGGCAAAGTCGCAGATCGAGGCGGAGCTGGCTGCGAAGGCCGCGAAGAAAAAGCCGAAGCTGAAGAGCAAAGGCCGAGATCTGGAGCCTGCCGCGGCGACCGAGAAGGCGAATGCCAAGGTGGCGACGGCGGAGATCATCAAGCAAGGTGACAAGGAGCGGAAGAAAGCGCCGAGCCGGAAGGTGGGGGTGGGTATGTTTGGCCGGGGGCCGCACGGCAACGTGACTGGCAATATTGAAGGTTTTGCGGCGGAGGAAAAGCCGAAGGTATCCCCTCCCCAGCACCTAGAGCAGGTGAGAGAGTGGAAGGTGAAGAATCCCGACAAGCCAGCCCCGCTTGTGGCTGAGGCCTTGGGTATTACCTATGACGAGGCTTTGGCCTGCTGTGACTACCTGGTCGATGAGAAATTCGACGGCATCGCAGCGACGAAGATTGAGAACTGGACCGTCGAGCAGAAGGCCAAGGCCCTGAATGCGGGCACACATGATCTGGCGGCGCTGATCGGCGTGAAGCCTAACCGAAAGGAGAAGGAGGCGCTGAGAGCTTGGGATGCAGAGAGGTATCGAGTCCGAACCGCAGCCGCGAAGCTGAAATGAGGCGGCTGAGCGACGGGTAAACAACAAACAACCAAACGCTATGAATGTGATGATTGATTTGGAGACTTTTGGGAACAAGCCAGGCGCGGTTATCGTGGCTCTGGGTGCTGTTAAATTTGGGCCTGAGGGTCTGGGTGAGAAGTTCTACACCCGCATCG
This sequence comes from Prosthecobacter algae, assembly GCF_039542385.1. NCBI lineage: Bacteria > Pseudomonadati > Verrucomicrobiota > Verrucomicrobiia > Verrucomicrobiales > Verrucomicrobiaceae > Prosthecobacter > Prosthecobacter algae. The sequence goes on from NZ_BAABIA010000003.1 coordinate 746,641, forward strand.
ATCCTGAGAGCTGTGTGGCCTTGGGAATGACGCTGGATGCATCCACGGTGCAGTGGTGGCTGGGTCAAAGCGAAGAGGCGCGGCTTGAAATCAAAAAGCCGGGCAGGTCTGTGGATGAAGCCTTGAAAAACTTCTCCTTTTGGCTTGGAGATGACAGGGCTCTGATGTGGGGCAATGGGGCTGCCTTTGATAATGTGATTTTGGCAGCGGCTTATCAAAAGGCAGGCATTCCATTGCCCTGGAAGTTCTGGAATGATCGGTGCTATCGCACGGTGAAAGCCCTGCGACCGGATGTGCCTCTCATCAAACAGGGGGTGGCGCATCATGCCCTGGATGATGCGTGCAGCCAGGCTGTGCACCTGCAGGAGATCTTGTGGCCATCGGTCTAACTATCAACACGAGGGAACATTCGATTATGAAACTGTCTGAATTGATCGCGGTGGTGGGGGATGAAAACATCCTGGTTCATATGCCACAGGTGCATGAAGTGGTGGTGGATGTGGGCAATGAGCAGGCTGCGGCCACGCTTTTGGCTCCGCGTGATTTCGCGCAGCGCATGTCGCCTTTATCTGCGGTGAAGCATCACGTGCTTGTGGTGCTGATTCCCCAGGCGGTGCAGGATATCAGGCTGGCTACGCATGCTTGGGATGTGGCACGTGGCAACTTTGCGAGGAACTGGATTACCTTTGATGAGCTGATGGCGAGTTTGGAGGCTCAGGGCTTTAAGGAAGGGGAGTTGGATGCTCTGATCTATCACATCGAAAAGCTGCCTTTCATCACGACGGATGAAGGCATGATGTTCACTGATAGCCGGACGGTTGAAGGGCCGCTGCCTACGGCGGCGCTGCCGACTCCGCTGGTGTGCCGTGTGGCGGCTGTGGCGGAAGGTTGGAAAAAGCAGGAGGCCGTCTTTGAGGGTTGGGGGAAACAAATCGAGGCCAAGGTGCTTTCAAACTGTCGCGAAGAACTGGAGAGAATGGTGGCGAGCCATGTGGAAGACGTGAAGGCCTGGAGAGAGCCGAAGCGCGGCTAACCATCAACACAGAGTAAGACTATGGCCAAACAACTGACACTGACACTGCCGGACGCCTACTATGCGGCTTTGGAGTCCAAGGGGGCTCCGCTGGAGCAAGGGGCGGCGGAATTCCTGAAGGGCTGGGTGCTGGCCTGTGGTCTGGGAGAGATGCCCTCGCTGAAGCTGGCAGACCTGGTGAGCACGTACACGAAACCCAAAGGCGAGGAGGCTGCTGAAGTGCCGCTGATGCTGATGGGGACTGAAGGCGGAGGGGCGGACGGTGAGGAGTGAAACAACTCAAAGCTGCTTTTATGAATACACATACACTAAAGACGGATCCTGAACTCTTTGATGCCGTAGAGGCTGGATTGAAAACTTTTGAAATCCGTTTTGATGATCGCGGATATCAGGTGGGTGACATCCTGAGGCTGAGGCGCACCAAGTACAGTGCTGCTGAAATGAAGACAGGGAAGGAGCTGGCTTATGATGGTCGCGAAGTGCTGGCCTCCGTGACAAAAATCGTCAGTGGCACAGAGTATGGCCTGCATGAGGGGTGGGTGGTGATGGCCATCAAAGAAGTGATCCCTGAGACCCGCAGTGAATCCTTTCTAATCCGGAAGATGCTGGAAATGCTGGACTACACCCTCGCTGATAAAGACTGTGGTGAATTGATCTTGGAAGTGAACTTCAGGGGCGCTGAGTACTATGAGGAGAATGAAGAAGAAGGCTTCACGGAGACCTATCTCGGAGACATGGAGACAATGGTCTCGGAAGAGTTTAGCACGACGACAGAGCATTTGCGCTACGGCTCTGAGCCGATCACTCGCGATGATCTGCGAGAACTGAGGCGCCGGATTGCGGCTGCACCTGAAAACAGCGGTCAGGAGTGACTACGCTGCTCTTTGTAACCTGCCCTTGCCCTCCCAACCTGTGAGCACCTCTGTAGACCTTCCCGACCCCTGCGACCTGGCGAAAGCCTGGATCGATGATGAGGCTGATGTGGCGGATGGATCTGGCGGCAAGGGTGGCCATGATACGACCTTTCGGATCTGCTGCACGCTGGTGCATGGCTTTGACCTCGGGGACGCGGATCTGATGTCCCTGCTAGAGCACTACAACGCGACCAAGTGCGCCCCGCCTTGGAATCACGGTGAGCTGATGCACAAGCTGAGCAACGCGAGGGCGACAACTAGCAAGTATCCCAAGGGTTGGCTGTACCGGAAGATGCTGAGAGCGCGGGGACTGTGGAGCAGTCGACCAGGCTCGGGGACGACACGTGCCACCGTGGCCCCGAGGTATGAAGCGAAGTGGAAGCTGGACTTTAACCTGGAAGCCCTGCGACGGGTGCAGCCGGGCACGCCCTGGACCGTCGAGCGGCTGGCGGCTGCCAGCCCAGTGAATGTGGAGACGACCACCACGGCAGACTTTCTGCGCCATGTCTTCGGCATGGAGGCGATGGTGCTGATCTTTACCGTCTTCGGCAGCCAGGGGCAGTACATGTGGTGGCGGGGGCGGAGCTATCGCTTGGCTAATCGCCCGGGTGTGGCCGCGGTGCCTGCCGAGCTGCCTAAAGGAGGCCCGGACGGAGTGTGGTACCTCAGTCAACCTGTGACGGGGAAGTGGGAGCCGAACCCACGTGAGACAGACAAGCTGGGGCGGCCCAAGATGAGCCGTCGCAGCGAAGAAAGTGTGCGCTCCTGGGAGCACATGGTTCTGGAGGCAGATCCCGTGGACGAAGTGAAGCGAGATCCGAAGAAGATGGCGGAATTTGAAACCCTTTGGTTAGGCTTTCTGGTGCAACTGCCGCTGCCGATCAAGGCCATCTATACGAGCGCGGGAAAGAGCACGCATGCCCTGGTGCATCTGCCCGCAGCGAACAAAGAAAGATTTGATGCGATGAAGAAAATGGTAGGGCCGTTGTTTTCAAAATTGGGTGCGGATCCCCGTGCCCTAAAAGCGGTGCAGCTAACGAGGCTGCCGGGGTGCATGCGAGGCAACAGGCTGCAAAAGCTGCTGTACCTGAACCCAAGCCCAGATCCGACCGGGATCACCATCGAAAGGGGGACTGCGAGTGTCTGACGAGCTGCCCACGGATGACACATTGGAAGAGATGGCCGAGAGGCTGCGACCGATGCACGAGCTGGCCGATGTGACGCTGCCTGATGAGGCGGCGAAAGCAGCGCCTACGCTCTATGTCGGCACGGAGAAAAGCCGTCCGCCTGCCTATCGCCTGGCCGATGAGCTGGGGAAGCTGATCGGCGGGAAGCAAATGCTCTTCCTGCGGAATGACATCATCGTGACCATCGACCCGGTAACGGGGAGCTGTAGAGAGATGACGCCGCATGAGTTCGTCACCTGGGTCGTGCAGCGGGCAGGTGTCATCTTGATCAAAGGGCGAACGACCGATGATGATGGCAAGTCGAAGATCATCGAAGGCGACCTGGGTGTGGACCTGGCGCGTGTGATCCTGGCCAGTCCGAACTTTCGCCTGAAACTGCCCATCGTGGAGGCCATCAACAGGGTGCGGATGCCTGCCTTCCGTGATGAGTTGGACGAACGCGACAACCTGAAACGGAAAGGCTTTAAAAAGCTGGTACTGCTGGCTGAAGGCTATGATGCCCACACGCGGACTTACACGCTGATGGGTGGCCACTTTCAAGCTGACCTGGATCCCGATGTGGCGACGGCCTGGCTGGCGCACCTGCTAAGGGACTTTCAGTGGGGAGATGAGACGCGGTCGAGATCCGTGTTTGTGCAGTTTTTCATCACGCTGTTTTGTCGGTCTCTGTACATCGGTCGAGCGCCGTTCGGGGTGTTTGTTTCCAACTTGCCAGGCTCGGGCAAATCGAAGCTGGCGCAGCTCTGCATCGAGCCTGTGGAAGGCGCGGTGGGAGCGCCCTCCGGATGGAACATTGAAGACAAGCAGGAGACGCGAAAGGAAATGGATGCAGCGGCCCAGGACTTCGCCAGCTACCTATGGTTCGACGACGTGGACCGCATCAAGGTGAGGTCCACGGACCTTAACCGATTCGTGACCTCCAAGACCTGGGCATGCCGAGTGATGGGGACGTCGCAGAGGTTCAAGGGATCTTTGCGCGCCCTGGTGCTGATGACGGGAAATGGCCTAACCGTGGATGACAACCTGGAGCGTCGTACGCTTTGGGTCGATTTGTTCGCCCGAATGAAGGCCAGCGAACGGCCCATCGCCGCAGACCGCATCGAGCTGAACGAACAGTTCTTCGAAGATGAGAGCAACATGAAGCACTGCCTGGCGGTGATGTGGAGCATGGTGCGCCATTGGGATGAGAGCGGGCGGCCGCGCACGAAGCAGAGGTCCATCGAAGGATTTGATAGCTGGTGTGAGGTGGTGGCCAGCATCGCGGACTGCTGCGGATTCTGGAAAGGCCTGGCACCGTATGAGGCCCCGGATGGAGGCAACCAGGAAGGGCGCGAGTGGAAGGTGCTGGCCACGGCGCTGATCGACGAATACTGCATCGCTAAAAAGGCGGACAAGGCTGAGGTGACGATGCGGGATGTGATCCGCACGGCGCGGCTGCACGGACTTTTTCAGGACGTCCTGGGCTCACTCGACCAGGTGATGACGGATCTGGATGAGCGCGTGGGCTTGAAGAAATGGAAATGGAAGGAAGTGGCAGATCCTGAATACGATGAGGAAGAGGTGGGGAGCTTTCCGACCCGTGAGCCAACTGAGGCCGATAAGCGGCGGCAGGCTGCGGAGTGGACCGACAAGAGCATGGACAGCACCTGGGCCAAGCGATTCCGCAAGAGCGCGGTCGCTGGCCAGTTCTTCCAGGGCAAGGACGGCCGCATGTATGAGTTCGGAGATCGGGGAGCGAGCCGCAAGAGCAAGTTCGTGCTGGCCGCCGTGGGGGTCTAAGACGCGCTGGGGACGGCGGGGCAAGCGAGGTGCCCCGCCTGTGCAACTGAGGGCCGTATGCGACCGCAGCGGCCACGTATGCAGAGGTCTCGCACATTCGTCGGCTCATGACGGCCGCGATCTAGGGGCGAAGCGAAGGTAACGGCTCCCGTACACCAGGGCCGATTGATGGCCATGAAACCTATGCCGGCATCGATGCGGCCGCAGCGGCCGAGGTCGACACGTGTTGCCCTCCAGGAGGCCGCAGATGCGGCCGCAGCACCAGGGGCGGGGTCGAGGGCCTCGAGCACGGCTGAGCCAGGCCCAGGCGCACCCACACAGCGCCGCAGCGACCTGCGCAGGTTGCCTTTGAATAACGAAACGGACCTGTGCAGACCTATGCAGACCTTCGACGCTCAGCCCCAGGTAGGGGCTAGGGTTGCCACGGCTTTGCCCGTGGTCGGAGTCCGACCAGTGCTGACCTCTGCCCATCGGGACCAAACCTCTGTCAGGCTGGAAGCCTTGGAAAACCAGGGATCGGAAGTAGGTCGTCAGAGGTTTGAGAGGTTTAGGAACCTATGAGTCTAATAATCATCATGTCCCCAGGATGGGGGCGCGGGAGTGCGAAAAACCTCACGACCTGCGCATTTTCGCATATGTGATAGGGAAAAGTGTCATTTTCGCAAGAATGCGATAATGCGACCAGTCGCAATAAGGAATCTTTTAGCCTCAGGAGGGGTTAGGGTAGGTATAACGTCCCTACCCCTTTTTGAGAGCGACCCCCTAAAATCTGAAATGTCCCCCAAGTTTTGACACTGCCGGGGGGTGTGACTGAACGCATCGCCGCTATTGAGACTGCCCGTTTGCCCGTGGGCGGGATACTACAACACCCCCGAAATCCGAGGAAACATCCCGAGCCGGGGTCAAACCTGTGGGAGGTGATGAAGCGCTCCCTGGAGCATGCCTACTTTGAGCCGCTGGTGTGGAACCGCCGAAACGGGTACCTGGTCTCGGGCCATCTTCGGCACAAGGTGCTGACCGACCTGGGCTACACGCATGTCGATGTGAGCGTCGTGGACCTGGATGAGGCCACGCACTACGCGCTCATGATCGCGGCGAATCGGCTGCTCGGGGATTGGGAGGTCGATATCTTGAAGGCCCTGGCAAAGGACATTGACCAGGCAGGCCTGGACTGTGCGCTGGCCTTGTATGATCACAAAGCGCTGATGGCCCTGGTCGAGTGCCCTGTGACGGATGACGATACTGAGCAGACCCAGGAGCTGATGTCGAAGGCGGAGTTGCTGCAGCAGAAGTGGAAAGTTGCCATAGGCGACGGGTACCAGATTGGCAGCCATCGGCTGGTCTGCGGCTATTGCGAGTCGCCTGACAACTGGCAAACCCTCCTGGGTGAAGGGCAGGCTGACATGATCTGGTGTGATCCGCCCTACAATGTAGCCTATGACCGAGCGCAAAAGAAGCGCATCAAGATCAAAAAGGCCGAGGGCGAAACACCACATGTGAAGCCGCAGACGATCCTGAATGATGACATGCCGCGAAAGGAATACCTGGAGCAGCTCTCCGGCTGGATTGCCATGGGGGCAGCCAGGCTGAAGCCAGGCGGTGCCGTTTACATCGCGCATGCCGACTCTTACGGTTTGGAGACTCGGCAGGCAGCACGCGAAGCCGGGCTCTACATCGCCCAGTGCCTGATCTGGATCAAGCAGGCCTGGACCTTGGGCCGCCAAGACTACCAGTGGCAACATGAGCCGATCCTATATGGATGGAAGACAGGAGCAGGGCATCACTGGCAAGGGGGATACAGCCAGGCCACCGTGATCGACGAAGTGCAGGATCTGAAAAAGCTCGGAAAAGGAGAGCTGATCACCATGATTAACCATCTGCGGAATGCAGCGGACACGACCGTCATCAGGGAGCCTCGGAACGTGGTAAGCGACCTGCATCCGACCATCAAACCCACGAGGCTGGTCGCCCGGCACATCTGGAATTCCTCAAAAAGGGGAGACACCGTGCTGGAACTTTTCGGCGGTTCGGGCACCACGATGGCCGCCGCCGAACAGACCGGGCGGCGATGCGTGGCCACAGAACTGGATCCAAAGTTCGCGGCCGTGATCCTGGAACGAATGACCACCCTTGGACTGCCAGTAGAAAAACTCCATGGCCCTCGATGAGATCCAACTCGAAAGCAGCCTAGAAGGCCTGAGCGAATTGCTGGACCAAGGGCCTGCAAATCCAGGGTTTGCCCTGCCGTCTAACCTCTTTTTGTTCAAGGCCGCCAAGGAGAAAGACAAGAGGTCAAGGCGTGGCATCAAAGAACTGATTCAGCCTGAGAACGCAGAGTGCGTGGTGCCGTATCTACCAGGCCCCGGAGAGAGAACGCACTGCATACTGCGGGGCGACTTTGTGCTTTGCGACCTGATCCCGGCGATCCTCCGCGAGAAAGGGCGATGTGATCATTTGCATGTGGCCACGTTAGGACTGAGCAGCGCTAATGCGGACTGCCTGGCAACCCTGAGGCAGAAAGGCTGCATCGGTGACATCACCCTCGTTTGCAGTCACTACTTTGCACAGGTGGACAAGAATACCACCTATCGCGATGTGACCCGGAGGCTGGAGGGCAAAGCGCACATCATCGTAGCGAGGGCGCATGCCAAAGTGATCTGCCTGCCAACGGCCAGTGGTGACCACTACGTGATCGAAGGGAGCGCGAACCTGAGATCCTCGGACAACACCGAACAGATGGTCATTTTCAACGATGCGGAAACCCTCCAGTTCCATCGCGCCTGGATGGAGGCGCTACCAAACAAATCATGAGCGACATCCCGTCCGATTTAGCGGCTAAAGTCATCGGTGCCGATCTGCGAAACCTCGTAAAAAAGGTAAGCGATGGCAGCGTCCTGAGCACCCCGGAAAGAGAGATGATGGAACAGGCCACCATTCAAGGGGCCTTGCCGGACGAACTCCAAGCGGCGAGGCTGGCGGCGCTGATGAGGAGGTATGCGCAGGGCAAGCCTCTGACCAAAGATCAGCAAAGAGAGCTGTCGCTTGTCTTGCCTTCGAACCGTCCGATCGTGAAGCGTATCACGACGGAAAGCTATCGTCATAAGCTGAGCCATTATGTTCCGGTTCTCGGCCTGAAGGGGAAGGATCCTGAGCGAAAATTGAAAAGGTGGATTGCGGCTGGCAGAGAGAAATCGCCGCCTGATCTTCCTCCCTTCGATCAGCCCCAACTGATGCCGGAATGGTGGCGACGGAATATGACCTGGAAGGTGCCGGATTACATCCAGGCATTCGAGCAGCAGGCCGCTGATGCCACGCCAGAGGCAGCGACTGCGGAAAGGCTGCCCGATCCCCAGCAGGCACCAACGACGACGGTGCCTGGAAAGCCTGCTGAAGCTGGCACAGAGCAAACAGGGGTGCCGATGTTCCTCGACATGGGGGCTGAGGTCTCATCGGACGTCGGCCTGCAGCAGGTCCGGGCTTTGGTCCAGGCTACGTTTAACCAGCTCCAGCGATGCCTGGAGAGCGGGCATGTGACCCAAGCCAACAGCTACCGGAGGGAGTGGCAGACCTTGGTAGGCACTCTCCGGCAATGGGAAAAAGACATCGTCAAAATCCAGGAAGGCAAAGGCGAAGTGTTGCGCACGCGAGTGATCAACACCGAACTGGTGCGGATCCTTACCGTGATGAGGCACAGCTTCTCGAACGCCTTGCTTGAAATGGCCGAGATTTTGGCGCCTCAGATGGAGCCAAGCGAACGGCGGGACATGTCCGGCAAACTGCGAGACAAGTGCTTCTCCCATCTGAAAGCAACCAGGTTCAGCCAAGTGTACCAACAACTGAACGAAGGCCATGATTGATCTATTTGCGGCTGCAGCCAGTGCGCGATTCCTCCGCACGCCTGAGAGTGACTTTTTGATAGAGCTCTTCGATTCATGCATGCACATGGCCCCAACCGAAGCTGTGTGGAAATGGGCTGATAGGGAGGTTTGGTTGGATGAAAAAATGACTGCCAAGCCGGGGCAGTATGACTCCAGTTACACCCCTTGGACTCGCGAGTGGCAGGAACTGCCAATGCGGCCCGAGGTGCGGGAGGGCATCTTCATGAAGTCCTCACGAACTGGGGTCTCTGAGGCCTCGTTGAACATCCTGCGCTGGATGCCCAAGAACTGGCCGGGCAATGCCCTGTATTCGATCAACAGCGACAAGAAAGCTCGGGAGGTGGCCGAGCGCCGAATCCTGCCATCGGTGGAACGAACTGCTGGGGGCCAGATGACCGATGACGAGAACGACAAGACGCTGTCGCGCATCTCTCTGAAAAACATGGACATGCTGATCTCCGGCTCTGGCTCTGACGGCCCGTTCATGGAGATCTGGTATCGGCTCATCATCCTCGACGAGCTGGAGAAGCATGTGCTCAACCAAGGCACGACCACCTATGACCGTGCGAAGTCACGACAGACAGACGTCGCTGACGGCTTGCTGCTGGCACTGTCGAAGCCAGAAGAGGCGGGGGGAATCATTGACCTGAAGTACATTAACGGCACCCAAAAGAAATTCCTGGTACCCTGCCCCAGGTGTGAGCGGCGGATCGAGCTACTGACCAAGTTCCTGATGGCCAATGAATGCAAGGAAGCGGATGGCTGGAACCTGGAGCGCGTCGTCAAGGATACCTACTACCAGTGCCAGCTTTGTCAGCAGCCGATCCAGTCGCACGAAAAAAAGGCTATGGTCAATGAGGGCATCTGGGTGCCGACTCCAGTGCCGCAGCGGCGTAGACCGTCTAACGGAAAGTATGTGCCGCCAGAACCGGGCGTAGAAAGCTACCAGATCAGCGACCTCTACTCACTCTTTGAACGCGTGAGCTGGGGGAACTTGATGAAGATGTATCTCCAGGCCTACGAGATCAATCCGAACGAAGAAGCCAAGAAATACTTCCGAGTGAACCATGAGGGGATGCCGTGGGAAAATGAGACTTACAACATCACGGGAGACTCTGTGAAAGCATTGAAAGCTGGGCGGATTGAAGAGAAAGTCGTCAAGGCAGTGGACGGCACAGAGCAGCGTGTGCGGCTACAGCTCGGCAAAGAGTACCGTCTGGCCTATCGGGACGGGAAGTGGAGTGCGCGGCTGCCGTTCAGGCCTGCCCTCCTGACGGTGAGCATTGACAAGCAGTTCGACTTTTTAAAATACATGGTTTTTGCGTGGACCTCTGAAGGCGCGGCTTTTCTCGTGGACCTGGGCAGACTCAGCGATGAGGACCAGCTTTGGCAGTTGCGCAAGAGGCCCTACCTGGTCGAGGAGCGTGGCGATAAACCGGAATACATTTTCAGTGGCCTCATCGACTCTGGGCACCGCCGAGATGAAGTGTTCCGCGCTTGCATCAAGCAGCAAACCACCGCCTGTGAGATCCACCCCGGAGGCTGGAATTTGCATCCCTCACGTGGGGAAGGCAAACACGAGGACTATCGCGGCAAGTTGACCCGGCTGATGACGGATTACATCGACGGGCAGGAGATCATCGTCAGATACTATTACGACCACGGCATCAAGAACGAATTCTACCTCGGGCGGATCCAGAAGAGAACCGAGCCGAGGCTGTGGCTCCCGACAGATTACCCGGACACTTTGGAGGCCGAATGGACCGCTGAAGTGTTCGATAAAAGCAAAAACCATTGGGAGCATGACAAGGCCAAAAAAGGCCCCAATGACTGGGGGGATACAGGCAAAATGCAGTATGTGATGCTTCAGGAGATGCGTGAAGATCTAAAAAATTTGCCCCTGCCAGATTGACTCGGCGGCGTGTTTGCTTGAGCTACGATTCTTATGATTACTGACATCCAGCGCCGCCAGCTTGAAACCCTAGAGAAGGCGCGGGCGCTCTGTGAGGCTGAGGGGATCATCACGAAGGTTGAAGGACACGGGGTGCTGTTGCTTTGTCTCCCTGTGTATGGCGCGCCAGAAGCCGAACAGCTCCTCCTCCAAGCAACTGACCGAGACCCGCGCAAAGGCGGGTAAAAAGGGCGGGGAAGCGGGGCGTGGAGAAGCCAAGGTCAGGTCCTATGAGACGGTCGCAAAGGGTGGTAGAGTGAGGTGGCAAAAGTACCACGAAAAGAAAGCTGAGGAGGCCAAACAAGCCCCTCCAGAAGCCCCTGAGGATTGACATGGCGGACGGCATGTGAGCGCTGTCCCTTCGATCAATTCAAATCTCGTTATCTCTGGCCTCCTGAGGGCTGCTCGTGACACGGATGATCCACGCAAGTGGCTAAGCGACAGGCACAAGGAGGCATTGGATGCTGTGATGGCTGGCGATGAGTTTGTCACCAGTTCCTCAACTGAAGGTGGCGGCAGCAGCGCAGAGCGCGGCATGCCTGCCAGTATGCTCCTACAGCTTTATGAGGCCGCTCTACAGATCTTTGATGCCGAGGAGTCCGCTACTCAGGCGGGAGTTTCCGCGCCAGGCACGGTGCGTTGGGCCGACTTTAGCAACTTTCCCTGCACCCTCGGATGAGCACATACTCCCCCATGATTCTGGGGCCTGATGGCAGGCCCGCGAAGTTTGACCAGGCCCAGGAACTCACTGTGGAGGCTGCGTATGGCTCGTTTCAAGGAGCGCAGCACTCTAGGGACCGGGGTTATGTCTATGTGCCGACGCTGGACACTCTCCAGGAGGTGGATAGCTGGTCGCACCTTGAGTTGCTCAAAAAATCCCGCTTCGTGTACAATAGTGGAGGCGGTCTGATTCACCGGGGGGTCGACGGTGTGGCCCGAATGGTCTGCGGCATGGGTTTATTTCCGTATCCTCAAGCCAAAAAGAAGGACTGGAACAAACGGTTGCGTGCTCTTTGGGCCAGAAAGTGTGAGTCGAAAAACACCTTCGACCTCTCTCAGAAATTCACCTGCGGCGCGGCCCAGCAAGGCATTATTCGCAACAAGATTAAAGACGGGGATCTTGCACCCGTTCTGGCTCGAAATGAAGACGGGCGTCTGCGCTGCATGTTTTACGAGGCGCACCAGATCGGCCAGGGGTCGACACGTGTCGACCCCTCCCAGCGATGGCACCATGGCGTAAGATTGGGCAAGCACAATGCACCTGTGGCCTACCGGATCCTGGGGAAAGACAGCAAGGGGCAACAAACAACTGTTGATGTGCCGAGCGACAACGTTCTGTTTTGCGCAACCTATGAGCGCTTTGGCCAGGTGCGTGGCCTAACCAGGTTTTACCCGATCTTGAACAAGGTGCTGGATCGTGGAGAGATCATGGCGGCCTTGACGAAAGGCATCAAGATGCGGGCGCAGATCGGCTATGCTATCGAGCAGGAACTCCCCAACCAGGTGGCGAACCCGGCAGGTGGTCGAGGCGTGCTGGCACCACGTCCGACAACCACGGTGGAGGTTAACGGGAAGCGTCTCACCTTGGAGCAGTTCTTCGGCGGCGGCGAATCCATGGAGCTACAGCCGGGGCAAACCTTCAAGACGGTCGAAAGTGACCATCCGAATGAAAACGTCCGTGAACACTTGGACAACATCGTTCGTGACGTGGCCTGGGCGCTGAAATACAGCCCGGAACTCCTGTGGAATATCACGCAACTTGGCGGCGCGAACACGCGCTTTATCATGGCTGATGCTCAGTCGCAGATCGAAACGGAGCAACAGGAACTGGTCGATCAGTTCCTCGGCCCTTGGTACATCGCCTGGGTGCGAGACATGATCGAGGCTGGAGAGATCGAAGATGTCGAAGGTTGGGAACTACATACCTGGCTCCTACCCAAAAGACTGACTGTGGACTTCGGTCGAGATGGCAAGCTTCACATCGAGCAATGGAAGCGAGGCATGATCACCATGAAATCGCTCTATGGATTCGTGGGAGATGAGTGGCAGCTCGAGATCGATCAGTATCTCGACGAACGCCAATACATCAAGGAAGGCCTCCAAAGCCGCAATCTGACCTGGGCTGAGGCCTTCCCTGAAATCACAAGTCCTGACAGCGTGAAGGCTGCCCAGGAAGCCGCCGAAAAGGCGGATGCTACGGACTCCATGAAACAACAACTCGATGACATTCATGAAGCGGTGTGCCGAGCTACCGAAAAACCTCCAACCAGACTATGAGCACCATCCAACTCCCTTTAATTTTCCAAGCCTTCTACTGTGAACCGATGGCGCTCGAACGAGGCCACTTTTACAGCCTGCATAACTTCCTTCTGTCTCGCATGGCTGGCGGAGAAGGGGATCTGATGCAGGCCGTTCCGCAGGAAAAGCCGGGCAAGTTCGGGCATCAGCGAGCTAGCATCGCTCGCCCAGCCTTGATGGCCTCGGGGGAAGTGGATGGCCGTTATTACTTCACGGCCCAAGGGCGAAAAGACGTGGCAGTCATTCCTTGGAATGGAGTGATGGCGAAGAATGCCGGATTCTTGCAGGAGGCGTGCATGGGCATGGTAAGCCATGATCGGCTTTCGCACGCGACTCAACAGGCAATGGCCGCTCCAGAGATCACCAAGATCGTCTTCGACATCGGCTCACCAGGCGGGCAGGTGGTGGGGACTCCCGAGCTGGCGAACCTGATCCGCATGGCAGGAGAGTCCAAAGCAACTTACGCCTTCGTGGATTACATGATGGCGAGTGCTGCGGTGTATGCTGGGATCCAGGCCCAGGAAATCTACATGACGCCAAGCGCCAGCATTGGGAGCATCGGCACGATCCTCGGCGTGCTTGATGATTCGGTGAGAATGGAGAAGGAGGGTCTGAAATTGGAACTGTTCACCGCTGGCAAGCACAAGGCAATAGGGAGGCCCGGTCAGCAGCTCACCGCCGATGATCGCAAGTACCTCCAGGAGACGGTGAACAACGCGAATCAGCAGTTTGTCTCCGCCGTGAAGACAGCACGACCAGGCGTGGCCAAAGAGGTGCTGACTGATGCCAAGATGTACACCGGGGAGCAGGCTGTTAAGCTTGGCCTGGTTGACGGACTCGTGTCCGGCTGGGAAGAGTTCATTGACCTGCTTTGACACGCGGGACAGAGCGTCATCAAGACGCTCTATGAAACATCACCTCTCTTCCTTCCGTCGCAGTCGCTGGACTTCGGTTTTCTGCATCGCCCTCCTGGCCTTCATTTTCAGTCCGGCTCTGATCATGGCCGCCCCGGTTCACTCAGGGCTTCCAATCGCAAGTGTCGGGGGCTGGAATCCAGTGCTCGCAGGAGCCGTGGGTCTCGGTGTGATCGGCCTGGGACTGCGCAAGCCTGCCGATGATGAAGGAGGCGAGGGTGGTGGTGGCGGCACCGAAGCACTGGACCCGCAAAAAGCGCTGGAGCAGATCGAAGACAAAACACTCACGCTGGGGCAGCGCCTGGGCATTGCCGCGAAGGCTTTGCGCGGCATTGATCCGACCAATCAGCTCGCCGCCGTTAAGCAGTCGCTGAAGGATACTCAGGACAAGCTGAGCGCGAAGGAAACCGAGCTGGGCGGGCTTCAGGCGAAGCTCGCAGCCGCGACCAAAGAACTGGAAGCCAGGCAGGCCGATGTTACCGCGCTGGAATCTTCCAATGCTTCCCTTGAAAAGGAAAAGGCGGCACTCGTGGCGAAAGAGCAGGATCTCGAAAAGCGGGCCGATGCCAAAGCTAAAGACAAGGTCGCTGGCCTCGGATTCGCAGGCAATAAACTGCCGGATTCGGATGAAAGCCTGACTGCCGATGCGCCGCAGACCCGTGAACAACTGGAAGCCGCCATGGAGAAAGCTCCGAACCTCACGGAACGACGCAAGCTGCTGCAGGCCCACCGGAGGCTGTTGGAGAAATAAGGCTCCATTGACAACGAACCTTCAACGAACGCGAAGCTCACACATTTATGTCGCACACTATTGAATCCAAGCTGCAACTCACCGAAGTCCTCGACGCCAGCATGCGTGCAGTCAAACGCAAGCTGCTCCCACTCCTGGCCTTCTCCACCGTTTACAGAAACGTTGCCCTGAAGGGGAATGATGAATTTGCGGTGCCCTTCTATCCTTTGGCTCCCGTGGGATCTAGCGTCACACGCACTCCCAATGGCAGCCGCAAAGCGCTGGCCTCTGCAACCACGACCGAATCCCGCTCGATCACGAGCTGGACCAACAAAATGCAGGCTATTTCCTTCACCGCGAAGGAGCGGGCTCGCCAGCCACAGTTCAATCCAGAGAAGCACGGTCAGATGAAAGGCGAGGCCCTCGCTTACGACATCCTGGGCGATATCTTCAGTGTTGTTCGCGCCTCGCGCTACAATTCGACCACCATTGCGGGTGTCTCTTCGGGCAACTTTGACGAAAACGATGTGGGCGATCTGCGAACGATTGTCGCGAATGAGTTCTGGCCTGAATCAGGCCGCTCATTGATTCTGAATCCGTCCTATGGGACCAATCTGCTGAAACAGCCGCAGATCATCGACGCCTCCAAGCGCGGTGATGGTGGCCGCAGTTTCCGGGATGGTGTCATTGGTGAAGTGCTCAACTTTGATGTCTATGAATCGGCGGGCCTCCAGACGAACAATGGGGCGCCTTTTAACATCACCGGGGAGGCTGATGACGATACCTTTACCGCTGCCGCTCACCCTCTGCTGAATGGTGACCGCGTGATCTTCCCCACTCTTACGGGCGGCACAGGTCTGACAGCGGCAACGGTTGAGTACTTTGTCCGTGACGTCACCACCAACACCTTCAAGGTCTCTGCCACCGTGGGCGGAGCGGCTCTGAACTTCACAGCCGATGTGACGGCTGGCACCGTTCGGAAGTATGAGGACATCCAGGGCATTGCCGTGCTGCCGTCTGCCATCCTGATTGGCTTTGCGCCTGTGCCTCCGACCCCAGCGATTCGGAAAGAGCTGTTCGAGTACGAGGAGCTGGTCGATGAATCCGGCCTGGTGCTTCAGTACTATCACTTCGCGGATCCTGACACGGATGAAGAAGTGCAGACCATCGAATGCCACTACGGCTACGATGTCGGTGACGAGGCCCAGCTCAAGATCATTCGTGGCCTGCTGGCCTAACCCCTGTCAGTGCCTCACACGATATGAAAACTTGCGTTCTCATTGCCCTGTCCGTTGATCAACGGACAGGGGTTTGCCTTTCTGAGGTTATGCCTCTGGATGAAGGCATTAAATCCTTCAAAAAGTCTGTCGATCAGGGGCTTGCCCCGATGGAAGGCTTTCCCTATTTGGAGGTCTGGTCTCGGAGCGATGGCCGCGTGAAAAGCCAGCGCTTTGATCCATCCAAGGGCTTTTTGATCGAGCGGATCAAGGATGATGAATTTAGCCTTGAAGAAAGTAGCGCGAAAGATGAAACCTTCGCGGTTCAAGTCGATGAAGGGCTTCTGATTCAGGTGGCAACCCAAGAGCAGGCCGAGAAGCTGGCAGCCGTCCTGGTTTACGCCAAGAAGGGACTCGGGACCGTGGATGAGCTGCGTAAGCGCATCGCGGATCTGGAGCAGTTGGTGGCTGCTCACGAGAAAAAGGATCAGGCTCCAGTAGCGACGCCTGAGATGGCCACCCCACCGACTGCCGACCTTCTGTCGACTGGCGAAGATGAGCCAAGTGGCCGCCCGGCTGAGCCTGCCAAGGCAGCGCCTAAGAGCGGGTTGGCTCCCAAGCCGAAGTGATTTCACGGGCCGTAGTTGTCCCGATGAATCAAGCCTCTGTCGCGTTATGGGTTGGGCGCGACAGAGGCCTCGAGATCAATCTATCGGCAGCTTGGAATTTAACCAATTTACACTGGTCGAATCAAGGAGTTGTGCAGCGCCAGGCCCTTTGGCTACAAGAACCAGGATGACATCATTGACGTCCATGTGAGGAGTGAGTAGGTCTTTAATCTGCATAGCAGTAACCGAGGTATACACAAACCAGCAGGAGTCCAAAGGATGGATGTGATCTGGAAACAAGGAGCGAATAGCGTTAAGCAAGGGAGCGTAATTGCGCCCTGGTGCCTTCAAGGTGTAGTTAATGGAGTATACTTTCATGTGAGGAGTATTGGTTTGGTTTTTCGGCAGGTTGCTGCCTTTTTGCACTTTCCATTGCACCAGCACCCATTGAGGCGTAAAACGAGATGTCACCCGACACCCACGTTCCTGGTTGAGTTCAACTGAACAACCCAGTGAACTCTATGGGCCCAGGATTTGTTCCACGAGAAGTAGGATTCTCATCAGCAGGTCCTGGGCCCTTCTGCTGTCCGGCTACTAACCAGTCATTAACAATGCCATGGTATTGCGTGTCTCCAACGGAATTTTGCCTACCCATGACATCAGTAATTGTTTCACAGCGCAGCGCTAAGTGTTCCACATCCATTAAATTTTTTGGGCGTTAAATTCGTGCGTCACATGTTTAATTCTGAGAAAGTTATCATCTTTGAGACTATCCGTTGAGTGCCAACGCATTGTGAATAACTACATTTTCGAGAGCCTGTTCGTCCTCGAATCGCACACCGATAATATTGTGCGGCTTTGATCCTGAAAGCTGGTGGTAGGGGTAAGGTTCTCTACCTTTGCCAGAACGGCCTTGCCAAAAACATCTTATCCAGAGCTACTTTGACAAAAATCATGAGGCATGAGCGCAAAGATTGCAGAGTCCCTCATATTCACGCCCCCTTATGGTCCAAAAAGGCAAATTCGCATCACACATCCCGAGGAAGAAGAGAGAGTAACATTGGATATCCTTTGGGAAACGAACCGCGCACTGCCAGGCGATGCGGTGAGGTATGAACCCATGCAGCATCCACCGAGCAATGCCCGCCTCCAGGAGCTGCTGTTGGAGCTGCTCTGCGCCGTGCGGCGGAAACCCTACAGCTTCGACCTGACATGAGTCCCCACCTTATCCGCAACAGGCAGATCACCGGGGAGATGACCCTGCGTGCGCAGCGCCCCTGCGAACTCCAATGGAAAGACGGTAACGTGGATCTGAAAGCCGATGGCCGGGAAGGTTTCGTGACCTACGGTCTCGACTCTGAGCAAGGCGGCTTTGTGGAGCAAAAGAAGTGCAAGTTTTACGTGCTCCGAGATCTCATCGTGAGGGCTCCGGAGATTGATACGATCTTTTCGCTCGGTGGTCGGGAGGATCGCTGGAAGCTCAAGGGCATCAACTCGGGGATCTCGCCGCATGACCTGCTGTGGATCTTCGACTGCATCGAGGAGCACTCATGAGAAAGCGGTCAGAGATCGACATCCGACCGCTGATCGAAAAGCTAAAGAGGGTCCCTGGTGCCCTGGGCAAGGAGATGACGACGCTCATCAATCAAGAGGCCAAGCTCTTCATCAGCGGGGGGCGTGGCACACCTGGAGTCATTGAAATCACTCCGCCTGCCAATGCGGGCAACACGGGGATCAAGGCGAAGAAACAAGGGGAGTCCGCCGTGCAGCGGGACATCTACCGCGTGTATGCCACCCCCAGGCAGGCCTATGATGCCTTGAAGGAAGTGGACATCGACTCAGCGAAGATCTTCTGGGCCCTGTTTCGCGGCGGGGACTTCACGGGCGCGGGTGAGATCCTGCGGAATGTGGGCGGTCGCACCTTTATCGCCACGCGCAGCTTTGCTAAATTCGACGAGGGCGTGATGCACAAACGGTTCCGCAACAAGCAGGGCCGCATTACCCGCCAACGGGTGATGATGGTTGTGACAGATGCGGCGGAGCTGAAGGCCTACGTCAAAAAGATGCAGGGTCGGGTAGGCCTGTTGTCCAGCGGCTGGGTATCGGCAGCCTCCAAGCTAGGAGTGCGCCTGCCAGCCTGGATCACCAGGCACGGTTCCGGCAACGGCGACATCGCCATCGAGATGTCAGGGACGGAGAAGATGGTGATCGTCATGAAGAACAGGGTGAAGTACGGCGCGGCGAATGACCTTCAGCGGCGGGTCGATTACGTGATCCGTTACCGGAAGAAGGCGCTCAATCGGCGCCTTCCTTATGTCTTGCGGGCGGCCTTGAAGAAAGCGGGCTTCAGCACAAGCCGGGCAGCGGCCTGATTGACATCAGGGGGCAGGCATGGCCTACGAATGGACAAACCACTACGCGAAACTCTTCTGTGATTTCCTGATTGCCGCCGATGCGGAATCTGGCATCCCCAATGTCCAGGCCCTGCCCCGGACTCATCAGATGCAGACTGGTAAGCTCACGCGGCCGAACCTTCTCGTGACCTGTGAAGCAAAGGACAGCAACCATCGCTCCATCTTCGCGGGCGACGTGCTGGTGACTTTGCGCATCGCGGTCAAAAAGGACGGTGACCAGCCGGAAGAAGCGGCAGTGCAGATGGAGGCCATCCAACGATGGCTCTCGAATGATGAAAAATGGGCGGCTTTCATCGGCACCTTGCCCCTCGAAAGGAGAACGGGCTGGAGCATCACCCACAAGCGCATCGAGCTGAATCTCGAGAGTGACGAAGACGAGGAAAAACACACGCGTGACATCACGCAGCGCATTCAGATCCGCGCCATCGCCAAGCGCTGATTTGACATCCCGAACTGAGCGAACTCGCAAAATGCGGATTATCCCAATGAAACGTCTCCTCTCCCTCCTCGCCCTCGCTGTCTTCTCGGTCTCTGCGCCTGCAGCAGATCTTTCCATCACGGCTGCCAACGTCCTGGCCAGCGCCAATGCCCGCTTTCAGGATGGCACCGCAGGTGCGACCCTCACGCGTGGCATGCTGGTCTATGCCGATGCCACTGACGGTGGCAAGATCAAGCCAGCCGATGGCAACGTGCTCGCCGCCAAAGGTGTGCTCGGCATGGCCTACGGTGATGTGGCGGCGGGCCAGTTCGTCCGCGTGATCATTGATGATCCTGACCTCACCGTTGGTGCCACGCTGTCCCTGGCGGCCCCTGGTGGCATCTACGTCCTTTCAGCGACGGCTGGCGGCATCTGCCCGGTCGCGGACCTGGCGGCGGGGTCTTACCCCATCGTGGTGCTGGTGGCCAAATCGGCCACGAAAGCTCACTTCCACCCGCGCCTCCTTCAAGGCTCTGCCGTGCTGGTGGCTCCTTAATTTCGATCCATGCCAAACCATTAATTCATTCTCAATATGGCGGTTCCTGCAATTATCGAACACGGAGTAAAACCTGGTTACGACCAGGTCGACGAGACAGGGCTTATCGTGATGAAAACGAGCTTCAAGGGCTCTCGCACGAAGGTCGAAAAAAAGAACCCTGAGACGCGCATGGTGACCTATGTGCGTGGCGAAAATCCAGTGCTGAACATCACTGTGAACGGTAAGCCGATCCCTGGCCCAGGCGGTGCCCTCCAGGGTATCTGCCTGCTGCATCCGGGCAACGCTTACGCGCTCCTGAATTTCACGGGCACCGATCAGGTCCACGGCTTCAATGCCAGCGACAACAGGCTGATCTACTTTGATGACTTCACCCTCGACACCTCTGACGAAGAGGAGCCGACCGATGACCTCAACTTCACGGTCTATCCTGGCATCGAACAGCCAGTGATCGTCTAACCGTTTCCCGTCAACCTGGGTGGGTAGTCTCCTTCGAGGCTGCCCACCCTTTACCCTTTCGATCCGCTTATGTCCTATTCATGGTCCACGTCCAACACCAAAGAGGCAGCCTGCCTCGGGGGGCTCGGTTTCCCCATCCGCACGCAAGTCACCCAGGATGCCCGCTCGGGCAATGTCCTCACTCAGTTCTTCATCGGTGACATCAATGTCGGAGGCACGACACCGTATAACCGAACGCTCATCATCAAGTGCTGGCATGACGGGTCTCTGGAGAAGCAATTTCCGCTGCATCCCTTCCTCCAAGGCGCTCGGGCGGAGCACAACTACGAGATGCTTCTCGATGCCCAGAAACACGGGCGGCGACTGAGGCTGGTCGGTGTGGCCGACAGTCACGCGACCGAATATCGGGACGGTGAGGAAGCCCAGGAGATGATCAATGCCCAGGCTGTGTTCCGGCTCGCTGACTTGTCACTGGTGGCCGCATTGGGCACCCTCGGCCTCCCTTGCGTTAAGATCGAGTACAACGGGAAGCACCACATTTACACCCTGCCAGTCGAGGGGCATGCCCTCAGGCTAGAGGATGGCAGCACGGGCCGATACAACGGCATCAACATCGCCATGCGGACTGCACCAGGCCAGAAGTCATTGCTGATCGAAGATCGGGATCCGAAGCACCCGCTCATCGCGGCCTACACCGCCAGGCGCGTGCATGGTGAGCTGTTGAAGCACCTCGGCAACACGGGGCGAATGATCATCCTTCGTCCAGAGGGCACAGGGCGAAAGGCCATCGTCACCAGCAATGCCAGCGGGCGAGTGATGGACATCGTTAACAATAATTTCAAAATCTGATTATGAGGAAAAACGCAGCAAAAAAACAAGGGCAACGCGGATCGAAACCTCAGGTGGTGGTCGAGGATCTGACCACCGATGATGCGCCCATGCCGGGAGAAAATGTGGGGACGCCTCTGGGTCCAAAGAAACACGTCTGGATGCGTCCAGTGAAGGATGAAAAGACGAAGGTGGTGACCTGGACCGAATACGAGCTGCGCTCCTATGAGCGGTCGGTTGAAGATCTGTGGCATCGGCTTTGCGAGGCCGATGTACCTCTGCCTTTCGCGGACGTGATGAAGAACCTGGATGCGTTCGGGAGTTGCGCGGTGAAGATGCTCTATCTGCTGAGCCATGAGCCGTGGCAGTACAGGCACCTCCGCGCTGATACCCCCAAGTTTATCGAGGCCATCGAGCAATGGGGTGATGAATGGGTGCCACGCTCGAAGACCATCGATGCGGTGACCCTAGCACTGCTGATCCACAACCAAGCCCACAAGCGTGATGCAACTGATCCAGAGCGAACCGGGGATCCGGCAGCTCAAGGCTGAACAGCCGCTCCCCAACGCCAAGCCCATCACCCTGGGCGCGGACGGCAAACGGGCGGCCCTCATGGAGGCCGCCGAGGAGGCGCGTCGGAAGTCCTGGAATGCCGTCTATCGTTGGAACAAGCTGAAGCTCTATCCTTACAGCCTGGGCCGCGAAGAAACGTGGCTCCAGGCCTGCGAGGTCGATGCAGCGGTCGTGGAAACCTGGGGCCTGGACAAACTGGAGGCAGGCCACGCCATCAAGCTGCTCTACATCTGCGCTACTCCAGCCCAGGAGCTGGATGGCGGGGAGTTGATGAGCGTGATCGAGGCAGCCGAGGCCTGGGGTGACGAGCACGTGGCCAGGCATCAGACAAGCGCGGCCATCCGGCTGGCCAAACAGATCCGCAAGGATGCCATCATCCCACAAGCCCGGCTGAAGGCGACGGATCGAAAAGGCGACTCAGGCAACACGGCAGTGCCGATCTGGCAAGGCAGCTACCTCGTGATGCTCACAGCAGCGCTGCAGGGCTCCATGACACCGTGGCAGATGGAATGGGAGCTGAGCCTGGCGCGGGGCCGGACGCTGATCCATGGGCGCTGGATCTACGATGGGGCAGCAACCTTGTGGCTGGACAAGTCCGCCAGCAAGACGGGTGCTTGGATGGCTGAGGCGAGAAAGCAGCTCGGGCTTTAGCCCTGGGGGCCTTTGTTCTGACCGTTCACATGAGCGGCAAAACCACCCAGGCCAGCCAGCAATACCAGAAGGATGCTCCAAGGCCCGATGAAGGGAAAGGCGCATACGACCGCCGCAAAAGCCCAGAAGAGCGCCTGGAAGATGAAGGCTGGGTTTGACATGCCGGAAGCATACGACCGTCCGACGCGGTCGCAAGCTCGATCCGCATGGCCTCCTCTTCCTCCGCTGACGCAATCGCCCGCATGGGCTGGGACAACACGGCTGCACGCAAAGGTGCCAACGAGCTGGTGTCCATTGCCGAGCAGACGAAAAAGCGCTCTGAGGCAGCCCTGGGCAGCATCGGCAGCGGGGTCAAATTCGCGACGGCGTTCGCGGGTCTCGATGGAGCGGCGGTGGTGGCACGGAAGGCAATCGCGGGCGTGCAGCGTGGCCTGGATTTCAACCAAACCCTTTCAGACTCAACGGTCGGGATCAGCAACGTGCTGCGGCGTTTCGACGGCCTAAACAAGGTCGCTGCGAAGAATGAGGCAGGCCGAGCGCTGGAACGGATCATCGAGCTGGAGCCGATCACAGCAGGTGGCCTCCAGGATCTTGTCGGGGGCTTCATGGGCACGCTGGCCGCCTCGAAAGGGGTCGGACTGAGCACGATGCAGAACATCGAGCTGGTGGCCAAATTCGCCAACGCCATCGCCAATGCAGGCCTGCCCTTGGATCAGATCCGGCAAGAGTTCAGGTCCATCCTCACAGGCACCATCACCAAGGACAGTCAGATCGCGAAGATCCTGGGGATCACCAACGAAGACATCAATTCTATCCGAGGGGATGGCGATGCCATCTTTGCATTCCTGAATGCCAAGCTGGGTGAGTTTGGCGAGGCGGGTGACAGCGCGACCGTGACTTTCAGCTCGCTTAACAGCGCCATCGACAAGGCGCTGGGCGCGACCACACAACAGCTTTTCGAGCTAGCGGTGAGAGCGGCTAAACAGCTCGCTGAGCAGCTCCAGGATCAGGCCTGGGTTGATCAAATGAAGGATGCTGGTGTGGATGTAGCCAACGTGGCCGAAAGCTTTTCTCAGCTTGTCTCAGTCGTGATCGAATGGCTTCCCACCGCCATCCGCCTAGGGGCCAATCTCGCAGAGCTGGGACCAAGCATGCTGGCCATCGGCGCTGCCATTAGCCTGATGAAATTCGGCGGCATGATCAAGCAGAAGCTGGAATTTGCTGCCGCAGCCAAAGCCAGTACAGCCGCCCTGCAGCAGGAGACAGCGGCACTCCAGCAGAACGCGGCTGCACAACAGGCCAATAGCACTGCGGCCGGCACTCGTGACAAGCGTTCGCCATATGTCACGGCAGGGCCTAACAAATGGGAGTCAACCATTGATATCGGCGCGGCTGTCAGGGATGCTCGCATGAGTGGAGCCAAAGCCAGCATGGGATTCATGGAAGGCTTTAAAACTTCCTTCCGAAGCTTCCCGCAGTCGGCTGGTGGTGTGATGCTGGCGAGCATGAATGGCATGGTGCCTTTGATGCTTTCGGGGTTATCCTCCGCTTTCATTGATCGCTCTAAGGGGATCGCTGGCGGCATCGGCAAGGCGATAGGAGGCGAGGCAGGATCCAAGATGGGGCCTGCGATGATGGATGGTCTAACGGTGGTACTTTCCTCCATGGGGCCTTATGGCGCACTGGCTGGCGCAAGTATCCAGATCATTGATGGGGCGGCCGCTGTCGGTTACAAAGCAGGCCAAGCCTTGGCTAAGTCCTACGATGAGGCCATTAACAAAGACAACGCTGATTCACGAAAAAGGAATGGCGGCGAAGATATTCGACAGCTTCTCGACAAGGGGAAGACGGCTGATGCAGAGCGTCTTCTTCAGCAGCGCTTAGAGCTGGCTCAAGGTTCATTGACGCGGGCAAGGCGTGAAGGCAAATCCACAGGAGATCTCGAACTGGAAGTCGGAATCCTCGAAGACATGCAAAAGAACTGGCTGGCTGTGGTCGAGCGCAGTGCAGCGACTCAGGCTCAGATCCGCAAAGAGCAAGAAGCCTCGGAGGCTGAACAGGAAGCGGCAGCCAAACGCAAACAGGAAGAGGATGAGAAGCGAATCAAAGCCTGGCAGCAGATCCACTCCCTGACCAAGGACATCCAGGATTCGAAGATCTCCCTGTTGCCCGACGACCAAAAGCTCGCTGCCTTTGAAGCGCAGCTCCGAAGGATCATGGAAGATGCCAGCCTGGGCGCGGGACAGTCCGGGCAGATCGGCAGCATTGCAGACCTAGAAAGGCTGGCAGCGGCTCAGCGGGCGAGCGGCGATGCCACGGGCGCGGCGAATACGCTGGCCAGGCTCAAGGAAGCTGTAGCCGTTCAGGAGAAGCTTTCAGGCCTAACCGAGAACATGCGCAACAAGGCAGCGCAGGAATCCCAGGATGCCGCTGAATCCGCCAAGGAAGTCCGCTTCAAGCGCGAGATCCTGGACCTGGAGATTCAGATCAACAAGGCCATCGTCGAAAGCGGTGATGAGGAGTCCCTTCGTGTCACTCAACTGCAAGATCAGTTGTCCATTAAACAGCGGGCCAAAGAACTACAGCAGTCCCTCAACATCTCCGAGGCTGAGGCCCTGTCCATTGCTACCCAGAAAGTGACCGCCGAGCGGGCCATCAGTGATGCCATCAAACAGAGGCAGCGCCAAAGCGCCGTGGGAGAGATGGGCGAGGAATTGCAGATCATGCGTGAGCTGGCCGCTGGTCACCAGGCCAAAGCGCAGCAGATGCAACGGGAACTGGACATTCGCCGTGAAGCCAAACGCATCATGGATGAAACGGGTTTGTCGGAACAAAAGGCCCTGGAGATCGCTCGTGAAAAAGCGGCGCTGCAGGATGCCATCAACAAGCGCCAAAGGAACTCGCGCTATGACGAGGAAGGCCGTCGCCATACCGATGGCCGCAAGCGCATCAATGCTCATATCTCGGGTGATGACGGTCGCATTGGTGGCGGTGGCAGTGGCTTGAATGGCTTCTACGATAACCAGAAAACGCGTCTGCGGGATACCTTCGATACCCCCCTCCTTGACGCCTACGATGAAATGCAGAAGACGCCCCTGCGTAACACTTTCGAGACGCCCGGTTTGGATGCTTACGAACAGCTCCAGAAACAAAAGCCTGGTGCTACAGACCAACTGAAAGACAAGGCCCAGCAGAACGCCGCTGAGCCGCAAGGCGCTGCGGATCCGAACGCATCCGTGGGTCAGATCGTCGCCCAAGCCCTTCCTCAGATTGTTGCCCTCCTCTCTGGATCATGAGCTACTTTTTATCAGACCCTTTTGCAGAATACGGCACCCTCGACATGGAGGTCGAGCCGGAAGAATTGATCCGGCATAAAGACGGCCTGGATACCAGCATGCAGGTCTGGCAGACCAGTGCCGAAGATTCTTTCGTGGATGGCACAGCCCCGCCCCGGCGTCCGCTGATGCGCATCAAGGAGGTGTCCAGCAAACGAGACGGCCCTAGGTGGGTGCATAGGCTCATGTCCGAAGGCTTTGTAAACTCGGCGGACAAGATCGAGTCGAACCGCATCCGTCGCCCGGAGGAAGGTTTCGATGAAGGGCCGCTGACGGTGTTGACGATGCGACCGCAGAACTATCTCCAGGGCGTGTCACATCCGCTTTACCCTAGCCTGGTGATCACAGACCTGGAAGGTGAAGACGTTAACGCACACGGTCACATCTGGAGGATGCAATGCGCCTGCCGGGGCATCTACCTGCCCAAGGCGGTGAAGCGCCGCTACTCAACAAACGGCAAGGAGATCAGAGCTGCAACGGCCTTTGCCATCGCGGGCCTCGCTGGTTCGGAGCCGCAAAATTGGGTTACGCCGCTGCAGCGTATTCAGATGACGGAACGATTCCTGATGAATGGCATGCCTCCCACGCACCTGATCGGGCAGCAGCTCGTCGGTGTCGAGATCCCGACCGACACTCCGACCATCAACTCAAGTGCGGTCGACACGCTCTCCACGACCGGGAGGCGCTGGAACTTCCCATTTGCGTGGACGGTGATCAATGTAACGGCTGAAAGACTGCTAGCCGGACGGCTTGAGCACGATGTGACGGTTCAATACGCCTACCTGCCCGTGAGCGAACCTGGAGGGCAGCAGGCATGACGAAGGACAAACCTGAGGTCAAGCCCTACCGCTGGAAGCGCACGCAAGGACCGCTCCAGATGTGGATGCTGCGCGATTACGCGGCCTGGTTATTCCCCCAGGTCTCCCTGCCGTGGGAAGCGCCAGGCGTGCGGCGCAGCAAAGATCCGGCGCGAGACCCCGACACCGATGGACCTGAGGTTAAGCCTTACCGATTCCCCAAATCTGAAGGCCCCTGCCTGATGAAAGACTTGGTGCATTTCGGAAATTACGTTTTGAAGATGCTGCCTCCCTTGAGTCAGGATGTGCTGATCACGGATCCCGGCACTCAGTTTGAAGAACGGACGGAGGGGCCGTTGCGGCCTGAGAAAGAAAAGGACGCCTATCAGTGGCCAGCCAAGAACAGCCTCGCGTTTGTCCGCCATCTCAAGCACCTCGCAGCGCACATCGACACCCTTCTTAGAAAGCGGGAGAACCCACGCCAAGACATCGAATACGGTGCCTTCGGCTAACCAAATTTATGAAACTCTACTTTGACGTTGAAACACAAAAGCTAGTCCACAGCGCGGGGCGGCTGGATCCCGTGAACCTGATCGAGGCTAAGCGCGGAGCGGGTGAATACATCGCCGTCCAGCTCCTGCTCAGGGGTGAACCTTGGCAGGCCCCAGGCGGCAGCGAGATGGTATTCGTCTCCAAAAAGCCTGGCCTGTATGACAGCGCCCCTTTGGCCTCGGCAGACACCTGGACATACGACAGTGCGACCGGGTTGTATGAGACAGCTATCAACTACGAAGTGACAGAGCTGGACGCCATGATGCAGATCGGCCAGACGAAACAAAGCCCCTTCATTGAGCTGGCCGGGGAGTTTGCCTTCAGCCGTCCAGGCCTCGGCGGCTGGCGACGTTCGCAGACGGTGCTCCTACGCTTGGAGAACAATGTCTGGCGAGGCACCGAGGATGCCGCTGCCCTGCCATCAGCAAGCCTTCTTCGCCCTTCGATCATCGGGATCTCGGCGGATGTCGTCAACAACAACGCAGTGGCCAACACGATGGCCGATGTGACCGGGCTGCAGTTTCCTGTGATCGCAGGCAAGAGTTATGGATTCGAGTTCCTGATTCCGTACACCGCCGCTGCCACGGGGACCGGAAGTCGTTGGTCTATCAATGGACCTGCGACCACCCTGCTGAACTATCGCAGCACGTACACCCTCACGGCCACCACGGAGACCACCAACTACGCCAGCGCCTATGACATGCCAAGCGCGGCTGGAGCCACCAGCCTGGCAGCAGGCAACATCGCCATCATCCAGGGCGTGGTGAAGCCAAGCGCGGATGGCGATATCGTGGCCCGGTTTGCGAGCGAAGTCGCAGGCAGCGCCATCACGGCAAAGGCGGGTGCCAGTGTGAAGTTTTGGGAGCTGCCGTGATGAAGGGGGAGGGTCGACACGTGTCGACCCCTTTGACATCCGTCGCCCGGAGTGGATCCTATAACCGTTTTCGTCGATACCGCGACTGGTCGAGTCCAGGCCTCAACCGTGGACATAGCCGCGCCAAGCTTGGTCGCGATCCTGGGGACGGCGCTGAACCTGACCGTAGCCTTCCTGGAAGCTGCGACTCCGGTCGAGATCGACGTGACGGCCTCGGGAGTGCTGGTCGTTAAGCAACCTCTCGAATTCGCGTCAGCTCCTCTGCTGATGGATGCCGCGTGGGAGGCCTCGGGCGACGGAGGATCCAGCCGCTATCTTTTCGCATGCCTGGTCTCGGGCGATGGCCTGGCAGCGCTGATTTCAGGAAATCCAGAGGTGGTTGTCACAGCCCAGATCGAATGGACTCCGACAGGCGAGGATGCCCCTCGGCGCAGCCATCCTTTCTCCCTGACGATCATCAATTCTTATTTCCAGCCGGGCGATACGCCGCCGCTGGTGCCAAACCCAGCACGCACGGTACCTTACTATGCCGATGTGATCGGCCTAACCGGGGGCGGTGCAACGAAGCTGGATGGCATTCCTACGGTGTCGCTGTCGGTGAGAACGCAGGTGGAAGTCATCGTCAACAACGGGGAGTACGATCAGCGGCGCCGCTTCCTTCTGTATGCCGATCCAGGCGATGCCGATGTCGAGAATGAGCCTGCTGGCATCATCATCCCTGATGACCGCTCTGCCGAAAATTTAAAAACGTGGAAAGAAATTGCCTGATGAAAAAGACCCTTCTGAATATCCTGTTAGGCCTGGCCATGAGTGGCTGGGCATCTGCCCAAAGCACCGATCCCGTGGTGAAAACAAAACCGGATGGAAACCTCACGGCCAACTTTAAAGTGCCCACGGGGAAAACGATTCAGATCTCCAGCGGCGGGACATTGATCATCAAAGCCGGGGCCACCATCCAAGCTGAAGACGGAAGCACCGTCTTGGGCTTTGGAGGTGGTGGTGGGGGCAGCGGCCTGACTAATTTCGCGAGCACGCTCACAGGCGCGACGCTGACATTCACGGGCACGCTGACGAGCGGGAAGACGATCACCTGGCGGGATCTCGCAGGGACGGTGGCGATGATCGGCGACTTGTCCGACTTTGTGACGGACTCGGCTGCCGCTGCTGCTTTTCAACCGCTGGATTCGGATCTGACAGACATCTCAGCTCTGACCACGACGAGCTACGGGCGCGGCCTGCTGGAGGCTGCGGATGACTCAGGTCTGCGCACCCTGGCGGGGCTGGTGATCGGCACCCATGTGCAAGCCTACAATGCGAATACGACCATCCTCGGCAATACGATCAGTCTGGCCAGCGAGGTGGCGGATACTCTACCGATCATCAACGGTGGCACGGGGAGCGCGAATGCGGCCGATGCACGTGCCGCGCTCGGCTTGGAGCTGGGGGTGGATGTCCAGCCGTATGACCCGGATACCACCGTGCTAGGCTCGACCATCGAGCTGAACGGCGGAGAGGTTACCGGGCAGCTTCCGGTCGCCAAGGGCGGCACTGGCGGAGCCGATCCCTCTGGGGCAAGATCTGGCCTGGGTCTAGTCATCGGTGCCCATGTTCAAGCGTATTCAGCCAGTCTCGATAGCCTGGGAGCCTTGGCTCCCACCAAGGGCCGCCTGATCGTGGGCAATGGAACCAGCTTTGTGGACCTCGCCGTGGGCACCGATGGGCAAGTGTTGATCGCAGACAGTGCGCAAACGAAGGGCATCAAATGGGACACCGTTTCTGGCGGCAGCGGCATCACTGCGTTGACAGGTGATGTCACGGGATCTGGCACGGGATCGGTGGCCACAACGCTGGCTTCCACGGGTGTCACGCCAGGCACGCATGAGATCGCGGGTTTTACCGTGGATGCCAAGGGGAGGCTTACAGGCGTAACGGGCTATGATGTGGATGCCCCTGAAGGCATCCCTCTGATGGGCGCGGCCCCCATCACAGGCGGTGCCTATGGCTTCAAGGTCTATTTCAACCCTGACTGGCCCTCTGAGCCAATGACCGCGTATGGCCACGTCGGACTCTATGCTCACCCTTCCTCCGATGACGGGATCGAGGTGTTTCTCCCTCGGATCGCCGGGGAATTGCTCCTGAGGCCCGCCGCTGGATACGGCACTAGCGGCCAGGTGCTGACGACCAATGCAGACGGCACCACGAGCTGGACCACAACAGGCGTCGGTTCTGTGACGAGCGTATCAGGAGATGCCTCAGGCACTGGTATGACGCTCTCAGGTGGGCCGATCACCAGCAGCGGCACTCTCACGCTGGGAGGGACGCTGAACATCGCCAGCGGTGGCACCGGGGCCACCACGGAAAGCGCGGCACGGACGGCCCTCGGCCTCGCCATCGGCACCAATGTCCAGGCCTACGATGCGCAGCTCGCAGACGTGGCAGGTCTCGCGCCTACCAAGGGCCGTCTGATCGTGGGGGATGGGACCAACTGGGTTGACCTTGGCGTGGGGACTAATACCCACGTCCTCACCGCAGACAGCGCAGAGACGAAGGGCATGAAGTGGGCAGCCGCATCAGGAGGATCTGGCTTAACGAACTTCACGGAAACACTCAACACGGCCTCGCCTAACAATACCATCAATGCAGCCGAGCTGACGGTGACAGGTGGCACTACGAATGCAGATCTTGTGCTCACCCCGAAAGGCACGGGCGGATTCAAACTTTATGGCGAGTCAGATGGCACGGCCACGGGCGGAGCAAAGCTTGGCTCTTATTCCATCGATCTCCAGGGGCCATTCCGTAACGCTGCAGCCGATACTGCCAGCGGCACTTCTTCCATCACTTGGGGACGATATTCCAGGTCCACAGGGAACTATGGGATGGCGGGCGGGTATCTGGCCTCAGCGACCGGGGGCACGGGTAGCCAGGCCATCGGCTATCAGGCGACCGCGTCCTCAAACTATGCGGGTGTTTTTGCAGGCATCGGGAACACTGTGAGCGCCCAATTCGGTTTCATCGGTGGTGGCCAATCGAATTCAGTCACAGCCGAGCATGGCAGGGCGGCTGGCACGGGTGCCTTGGCGGATCGATATGGGATGGAAGCCTGGGCAGCGGGCACTTTCAGTGCGACTGGCGATGCCCAGGCGGGCGCTCTTGTTGCACGCAACAACACGACGGGTGCCACTCCTACAACGCTCTTTCTCAACGGCGGGGCTTCCCGGTTCACTATCCCGGCTGGCAAGGTGATGGGGATCCAGATCATGGTCATCGGTGGCAAGTCCACGGCTGGCGATGCTTATCGTTATACCAGGCACATCATCATCAAGAATGTGAGCGGCACGACAACGCTTCTGGATGTGGCCACCGTGGGCACCGATTACGAATCCAATGCAGCGACCGACATCACCATCACGGCCGATGACACGAACGATGCCCTGGACGTGAAGGTGACCAACATCGCCTCCGAAAACTGGCGCTCAGTCATGCGTGCCGACATCGTAGAACTCGCCTACTAAGATCATGAAATCCTTCCTTCTCTTCCTTCTCCTTTGCGTCTTCTGCCAGGCTGATGATTACAAGCAGTTTGGCCGCACGGATACCTTCACACTCGTTACCTTGCCTGTCGATGAGCAGGGCGTGCCGGATCTTGAGGTGCTACGCGTACCACTCTTGGCCGTCTGGCAGCCGCCGCAAGTGGTCCCCTTGGTAAAGACACCGCCCCCGCAAGTGGCCTCCAACGAAGTGGCAGAGCCAAAGGTGGTATGGTTCGCGGATCGCGTGGAGAGGCAGTGGGAAGTGCGGCTGAAGACAGCGCGTGAGCTGGCCGCCGCTGCCTTGGAGGTTGGCTACACGGTCCAGCCGGAAGGTTTCACACTCAGCCTCAAGGATCGGGATCGCACTCAATTCGCGCAGATGCTCAATCTTGTGCGCGAGGCTCAGTCCCTCGGGTATATCACCGACGCAACTCCGCAGAACATCGCCGATGCCAGCGACCAGCTGCACGTCGTCACCACGCTGCGCTTCCGTGAGATCATGGTCTCCTACGGCCTGCACTACAAAGCCCTCTGGGACGCCGCCAAAGCCGAATAACATACGACCTGTTAGACCATGCTACAGCAGTTCCACAACATCGCGTTTGAAATCAAGCTGGCCATCGCGTCAGCTTTGGGCCTGGGTACCTTCCTGGCTGACATCTCCGGCGACTACAAAGGCTGGGAGGATCTGAGCTTGAAGGTGCTGCTCTTGATCGCCCTCGTCTACATCGGCAGACTCTACCTGCAGCAGCAGAAGGATCACAAAAGCGAGGTGGCTGATTACAGGCGCGAGATCGTCGAGACCTGGGCAGCTCATAAGCGGGATGTGGAAGAGCGCGAAGATAAGATGAATGCCGCCCTCTCCGCTGCCCGTGAAGATATGGCCATCCTGATCGGCTTAACCAAAGAGCAGACGGATCATTACAAGTCCGTCACTCGGAAGCTGATCGAAGATCGGATTGCCAAACCGACGCTGCCTTGATCGGCGTCATGGTTTGACACCCCGCGTGAGTTGCCATGAAAGCAATCAAGCTCCTCAGCATCCTCACCTTCGCAGCCGCCCTCAGCTCCTGCGAGCAGTTCAAGCAGTTCGACTATGCGGTCGGGTCCAGCGGCACCGGGTACTTCTTCACCGTCGCGCCCAAGCCTGCACCCCCCGTCCAGGCCACCAGCGCCAAGCAGCCTGTGAACGTGCGACCGTGATCTAGCGGTCGGATGTCCCTCATCAAAGCCCCGCCCTCGCGAGAAGGTGGGGCTTTTTTGTGATCTTCACACTTTTTTATCGACTTAGCCTTCGAACCGCATTTGCGCCTTGAACGTGCTCGCTCTAGGCCGTTGTTTAATGCATGCCTGAAGACCGAGTTCTGCGTTGCCGCAT